>NZ_MVAD01000004.1:0-300000 GCF_002007115.1 Massilia sp. KIM
AGGATTCGCGATCCTGCCCGCGCCTTTGACCGGTTGGCAGCGCCTCTTGTCGTTTCGCGCTGCCATGGAAAGCATATTACATAGCTCGCGATCTAATTGCAAGCGATTAGTGTAACAAGGTGTAACAGGGCGGCGTCGAAAAAAAACCCGTCGGAAGTGTCCGGCGGGCCGCTTGCCACTTGCAGCGGGCTCGCCTGGTTCAGACCAGGCGCACCGACTCGCGCACGACCAGGCTCAAGGGCGGTATCTCGACCGGCGGCTGTTCATGCCCGAGCAGCGACAGCATCATGCGTCCGATGCCGATCCCCGCTTCGTACAGCGGCTGGCGCACCGTGGTCAGCGGCGGCGTGGTGTACATTGAGCTGTGCAGGTCGTCGAAGCCGACGATGGAAATGTCTTCCGGCACCCGGATGTTGCGGCGGTACAGGGCGAGGCGCGCGCCGTAGGCGCTCAGGTCGTTGCTGGCGAAGATGGCGGTGAAGCGCTGGTTCTCGGCCAGCAGCTGGTTCACCGCCAGGAGGCCGCTCGACTCCTGGAAGTCGCCCGGCACCACCAGCCTGGGATCGACCTCGATCTTGTGCCTGGCCAGGGTGTCGTAATAGCCGGCCAGGCGCGCGCGGGCGTCGCTGTGGTCGGCCGGGCCGGTGATGAAGGCGATGCGGCGATGGCCCTGCTGCACCAGGTAGTCCACCGCTTCGCAGGCGCCGGCGTAGTTGTCCAGGCTAAAGCCCTGCATGCGCTCGCCCGTCATCTTGCGGCCGAAGGCCACGATCGGCACGCGCTTCGAGAAATCCAGGATCTGCTGGTCGCTCATGTGGCCGGTGAGGATGGCCACCCCGTCCACGCGGCGTCCGATCAGGAGTTCGACCCGCTCGGCTTCCTCGTCCGCGTGCCAGTGGCCGCTCATGATCAGGAGCGCGTAGCCGGCCGCCTTGACCGCGTCCTCGATGCCGACCATGGCGCCGTTGAAATAGCCCGATTCCAGGGCCTGGGTCAGCACGCCGATGGTTCGGGTGCTGCCCATCTTGAGGCTCTGGGCCAGGCGGTTGGGTTTGTAGTTGAGCTCCCCGATCACGCGCTCGATGCTGCGCCGCTTGTCGTCGGAGACCTTGGCGGTGCCGTTCAGGAAGCGCGACACCGTGGCGGGAGAGACACCGGCCGCGCTGGCGACCTGATACAGGGTAGTGGTGCTGCTCTCGTCGTTTTTCATGAATGTGGTCAGGAGGAAGACCGTGGCAACTTGTCTTTTTGAGTATAGCACGCGTCTATACAGGGCTTCCCCTCCCGCTGGTGCTCCTCGCCGCGCGCTGCAAGGGCCGTGAAAGCGTTTCATGAACCTCACGATGGTAGCGCTAACGCCACACGATGTCTTTTTTCTAAAATCTATTTGACACGGTTTATTAGAACACTTTACGATGAAATCGGTTTCACGACGCCGGCTGCGGTCGTGACCGAGACCGACCTCGCCTTACCCGAAGACCAATAATTCACAAGCTTGGAGACAGCATGAAGAGGCATTCCAGGTGACCGCCGAACTCGGCCGGCGCTACCGGAACCCCACGCGGCGCAGCGCGCCTGCCGCGCGCGCCGTGGGCGACGACAAGATCGACACCAGCGCTCCCAAGGGCCCAGGCCCCGGGCTCACGCCGACTCGGGCGCCGCGCGCCACCGGCATCGAGACCGCTTCCGATTCCTGAACAGGCCGGCCCCACGGCAGGCTCCTCCGGCAGCCTGCCGTTTTCCATTCCAGCTCCACCGCAACCCGAGACAGACATGAACACGAGCCCCAACTTCGATTTCAACAACGACTTCCCGCCCGACTTCACCTGGGGCGTCGCGACCAGCTCCTTCCAGATCGAAGGGGCGCACGACGCCGACGGCAAGGGTCCGTCCATCTGGGACACGTTCTGCCTCGACCCCGCCAACATCAAGGACCAGAGCGACGGCACGGTAGCCTGCGACCATTACCACCGCTACCGCGAAGACGTCGGCATCATGGCCTCGCTGGGCGTGGACGCCTACCGCTTCTCGATGGCCTGGGCGCGCGTCCAGCCGGACGGCAAGGGCGCGTGGAACGAGGCCGGCTTCGGCTTCTATGACCGCCTGCTGGACGAACTGGCCGCCAGGAAGATCCGCCCCCACCTCACCCTCTACCACTGGGACCTGCCCCAGGGCCTGCAGGACGAGGGCGGCTGGCTCAATCGCGACACCGCCCACCGCTTCGCCGACTACGCCCACGAAGTGGCGCGCCGCTTCGGCGACCGCATCGAGGCGATCGCCACCCACAACGAACCCTGGTGCACGGCCAACCTCGGTTACGGCAACGCCCAGTTCGCGCCCGGCGTGGCCGACCTGAAGCAATCGATCCAGGTCTCGCACCACCTGCTGCTGTCGCACGGCCTGGCCATGCGCGCCATGCGCGAAGTCGGCAGCCGCGCCAAACTCGGCATCGTGCTGAACCAGTGGACCGCCGACCCGGCGACCGACTCGCCGGAAGACCGCGCCCTGGCCGAATTCGAGTACGCGCGCTCGACCGCCTGGTTCATGGACCCGATCTTCAAGGGCCATTACCCCGAACTGGCCCTGCGCGGCCACGGCGCCAACGCGCCCGAGGTGCGCGACGGCGACTTCGACATCATCAGGCAGAAGATCGACTTCCTGGGCTGTAACTACTACTTCCGCGCCTGGTGCAGCAGCGCCACCCCGCCGGTCCCGGCCCCGGCCAAGCAGGGCGTCACCGACATGGGCTGGGAGATCTACCCCCAGGGCCTGCCCGAATTGCTCGTCAAGCTCAAGGCAGAGTATCCTGAGCTGCCGCCGATCTACATCACCGAGAACGGCATGGCCAATCCCGACAAGGTCGCGGACGGCCACGTGCACGACCCCCAGCGCATCGCCTATGTGCGCAGCCACCTGCACGCCCTCAAGCAGGCGATGGAGGCGGGCGTGGACGTGCGCGGCTACTTCCTGTGGAGCCTGCTCGACAACTTCGAGTGGAACTCGGGCTACAGCAAGCGTTTCGGCATCGTGCACGTGGATTACGCCACCCAGCAGCGCACCCTCAAGGACAGCGCGCTGTGGTACCGCGAATTCATCGCGGCGCGCGCCAGGGCGTAAAGCCTGCGCGGGAAAAAGAAAAGAACAAGGAGGAGACATGCAAGCCAGTTCGATCTACGATGCCCCGCGCCTCTTGGCCGACATCGGCGGCACCAACGCGCGCTTCGCGCTGGAGCACGGACCGGGGAACATCGGCGCCATGCTGACCCTGGCCGGCGCCGACTATCCGCGCTTCGAGGACGCCGTGCGCGCCTACCTGGCGCACAGCAGCGTGCGCGTGCGCCACGCCGTGATCGCGATCGCCAACCCGGTGGACGGCGACGCCATCAGGATGACCAACCATCACTGGGCCTTCTCGATCGAGGCCGCGCGCCGCGAACTCGGGCTGGAGACCCTGCTGGTGGTGAACGACTTCACTGCGCTCGCGATGTCGCTGCCGGTGCTCGCGCCGGGCGACCTGCTGCGCGTCGGCGGCGGGCAGGCCAGGCCGGGCAGCGCCATCGGCCTGGTGGGCGCCGGCACCGGCCTGGGAGTGTCGGGCCTGGTCCCGGCCGGCGGACGCTGGACCCCGCTGCACAGCGAGGGCGGCCACGTCGCCTTCTCACCCATGGACGAGGCCGAGCTCGAGGTGCTGCGCTATTGCTGGCAGCGTTACGACCATGTCTCGGCCGAGCGCTTCGTCTCCGGCCCCGGCCTGGCCCTGATCCGCGAGGCGCTGGCGGCCAGCCGCGGCCTCGACGCCGACCTCTCGCTGGCGCCGTCCGAGATCGTGGCGCGCGCCCTCGAGGGCGGCGACGCCCTGTGCCGCGCCACCGTGGACTGCTTCTGCGGCATGCTGGGCACGGTGGCGGCCAATCTCGCCGTCACCCTCGGCGCCCAGGGCGGCGTCTACATCGGCGGCGGCGTGGTGCCGCGCCTGGGCGACTACTTCGCCAGTTCGCCCTTCCGCGCGCGCTTCGAGAAGAAGGGGCGCTTTTCGAACTACACCGCCCAGATACCGACCCTCCTGATCACCGCGCCCTATCCGGCGCTGCTGGGCGCCTCGAGCATCCTGGCCGAGCACCTGGAGCAGCAGGATGCGCCCTCCCCGGCCCGCGCCGGCGGCGCAGCCATCACCACCCCGACCGCGCGAGCCGGCCATGTCACTTGCTAAACGCTCTCCCCTGCTCTGGGTGCCGACCGGCTACTTCACCATGGCCCTCGGCTACGTGATGCTCACCAGCGTCACCGCCATCATGTTCAAGAACCTGGGCATGGACAATGGCCGCGCCGCCCAGTATTCGAGCCTGCTGATCCTGGCCTACACCATCAAGCCCCTGTTCGCGCCCCTGGTCGAGATGTACCGCACCAAGAAGTTCTTCGTGCTCTGGGCCCAGATCCTGATCGGGGCCGGCTTCGCCGGCGTCGCCATCCTGATGGAGCTGCCCGGCTACATGAGCTTCCTGATGGTGATCTTCTTCGCCCTGTCCTTCATCGGCGCCACCCAGGACATCGCCAGCGACGGCGTCTACGTCACCTCGCTCGACGCCCGCTCGCAGTCGCTGTACTGCGGCATCCAGAGCCTGTCCTGGAACATCGGCCCGATCGTCGCCGCCGGCGGCATGGTGTTCCTGAGCGGCTACCTGCACACCACCGTATTCGGCCATGATCCCAAGGTCTTCGGGCCGGACTGGATCGAATCCTGGCGCATCATCTTCCTGCTGGTGGGCGGCCTGACCCTTCTGATGGCGGCCTGGCACTGGCGCTTCATGCCGGAAGGCGCGCGCGCCGCCGACACGCCCTCCAGCGTGAAGGACGCCGGCCGCATCCTGCTGGACGCCTTCGTCACCCTGTTCCAGAAGAAGGGCGTGTGGCGCATGATCGCCTTCGCCTTCCTGTTCCGCCTCAGCACCGGCTTCCTCGAGAAGATCGGTCCCTTCTTCATGGTCGACCCGGTGTCCAAGGGCGGCCTGGGCCTGTCGAACGAGATGCTGGGCCTGATCTACGGCACCTACGGCCTGGCGGCGGTGCTGCTCGGCTCCCTGCTGGGCGGCCTGTACGTGGCCAAGCGCGGCCTGAAGTCGGTGCTGTTCGTGCTGTGCTGCGCGATCAACATCCCCAACATCACCTTCCTCCTGATGAGCATCTACCTGCCATCGAGTCTGTTCCTGGTGACCCTGGGCGTGGTGGTCGAGAAGTTCTTCTTCGGCTTCGGCGCGGTCGGCTTCATGATCTACCTGATGCAGCAGCTCGCGCCGGGCAAGTACACCACCACCCACTACGCCTTCGGCACCGGCCTGATGGGCCTGTGCAACCTGGTGACCGGCGTGGTCTCCGGCCACCTCCAGGAAATGATGGGCTACGTCAGCTACTTCGTGTTCGTGATGGTCGCCACCATCCCGTCCTTCCTGGCCACCTGGTTCGCCCCCTTCCACCACGACGACGGCAGCCAGCCTGCCGCGAATGCCGACGGCAAGGCGGTGCCCGCATGAAGCGCCTGTTCCCCTTCCTCCTGCTGGCCTGCGGGCCGGCGCTGGCGCAGACCGGCGCCATCAAGCTCAACCAGATCGGCTTCCTGCCCCAGTCGCAGAAGCTGGCCGTGGTGCCGCAAGGCGCCGGCGGCGACCGCTTCGAGCTGGTCGGCGCCGACGGCAAGACCGCCTTTTCCGGCGTGCTGGGCGCGGCGGTGTCCTGGGACGCTTCCGGCGAAACCGTGCGCGTGGCCGATTTTTCCTGGCTCGGCACGCCGGGAAGCTACCGGCTCAAGGTCGCGGGCCTGCCGCCCTCCGACCCCTTCACGGTGGCGGCGGACGGCTACCGCGCCCTGAACAGCGCGGCCCTGAAGGCTTTCTACTTCAACCGCAGCGCGATCGCGCTCGCACCGGAGTACGCCGGGCAGTGGGCGCGCGCGGCCGGCCATCCGGACACCCGGGTGCTGGTGCACACCTCGGCCGCGTCCAAGGCCCGGCCGGCGGGCACGGCGATCTCCAGCCCCAAGGGCTGGTACGACGCCGGCGACTACAACAAGTACGTGGTCAATTCCGGCATCTCGACCTATACCCTGCTGGCCGCCTTCGAGCACTTCCCGGCCTGGTTCGCCCAGGACATCGCGATTCCCGAGTCCGGCAACGGCGTGCCCGACATCCTCGACGAGGCGATGTGGAACCTGGAATGGATGCTCAGCATGCAGGACCCGGCCGACGGCGGCGTCTACCACAAGCTGACCAACCTGCGCTTCGACGGCATGGTGATGCCGGATGCGGCGACCAGGGAGCGCTACGTGGTCGCCAAGAGCACCGCCGCCGCCCTCGACTTCGCCGCCACCATGGCCGCCGCCAGCCGCGTGCTGGCCGGCTACGACAAACAGTGGCCGGGCATGTCCAAGCGCATGCTGGACGCGGCCGAACGCGCCTGGCGCTGGGCCGAGGCCAATCCGGCGCTGCTGTTCAAGAATCCGAAGGACGTCGTCACCGGCGAATACGGCGACGCCCACCTAGAGGACGAATTCGCCTGGGCCGCGGCCGAGCTCTTCATCACCACCGGCAAGGACCTCTACCTCAAGGCCCTGCGCCCCGAGACCGTGGCCGCCACCACGCCCTCCTGGAGCGACGTGCGCGGCCTGGCCTGGATGTCGCTGGCCCACCACCGCGAGCGCCTCGGCCCGCAGTTCGACCGCAGCCTGATCGCCAGCCGCATCGACGGCCTGGCCCAGGGCCTGGCCGCCGAATGGAAGCGCTCGGCCTACCGCGTGCCCACGCGCGGCGCCGACATGGTCTGGGGCAGCAGCGCCGTCACCCTCAACCAAGCCATGATGCTGCTCCAGGCCTACCGCCTGAACGGCAAGCAGGACTACCTGCTGGCGGCCCAGTCCGGCCTCGACTATGTCCTGGGCCGCAATGCCACCGGCCTGTCCTTCGTGACCGGCTTCGGCGCGCGCCAGGTGCTGCAGCCGCACCACCGGCCCTCGATCGCCGACGGGGTCGACGCGCCGGTGCCGGGCTGGCTGTCCGGCGGCCCGAATCCGGGCCAGCAGGACGCCAAGGATTGCCCGCCCTACCCGAGCAAGCTGCCCGCCCTGTCCTTCATCGACCACGCCTGCAGCTATGCCAGCAACGAGGTCGCAATCAACTGGAACGCGCCGCTCGTCTACGTGAGCGCGGCGCTGTCCGAACTCACGCCCAAGGTCCGCCCCCTCAAAGCCATGAACGACAAGCTCGTACCCCTCGACCTGCTGCTGCGCCAGGAGCAGCTGCTGCAATTCGACCGCTTCGACAACGACACCGCCCTCGAGATCGGCCTCAAGCTGGTCGAGATGGCGCGCGCGCAGAAGAAGGCCGTCACGGTGGAGATCGCCCGCAACGGCACCGTGCTGTTCGCGCACGGCATGAACGGCACCTCGCGCGACAACTTCGACTGGATCCGCCGCAAGAGCAACCTGGTCAACCGAACCGGCCACAGCTCCTTCTACACCCACAACCAGGTGCGCCTGAACGGCGGCGACCACGACGCCATTCCCGCCCTCGATCCACGCGAGTACGCGGCCCATGGCGGCTCCTTCCCCCTGATCATCAAAGGCACCGGCCAGGTCGGCACCATCACGGTCTCGGGGCTGCCGGGCGTGGAAGACCATGCGATGGTGGTCAATGCGCTGAAGGACTACCTGAAAGTGGAGGGCATCTGATGAGCGCGGCACAAGACCAGCCGGTACGCTGGGGCATCCTCGGCACCGGCCGCATCGCCCACGATTTCGCCAAGGGCCTGCGCGACGCCCCCAATGCCGTGCTGGCGGCGGTGGGCTCGCGCACCCTCGACGGCGCGCGCGCCTTCGCGGAGGAATTCGGCGTTCCCGCTGCCTATGGTTCCTACGGCGAACTGGCGCTGGCGCCGGACGTGGACATCATCTACATCGGCACCCCGCACCCGATGCACGCCGAGAACGCGGTCCTGGCCCTGCGCGGCGGCAAGGCGGTGCTGTGCGAGAAGCCCTTCGCCATGAACCGGCGCGAAGCCGGCGAGGTGGTGGCCCTGGCGCGCGCCAAGAACCTGTTCCTGATGGAGGCGATGTGGACCCGCTTCATGCCGGCCATCGCCGAGGTCAAGCGCATCATCGCCTCGGGCGAGATCGGCACGGTGACCCAGGTCCACGCCGACTTCGGCTTCTCGGCCACCACCGACCCGGCGCACCGCATCAACAACCGCGAGCTGGGCGGCGGCGCCCTGCTCGACCTGGGCATCTATCCGCTCTCGATCGCCTGCGCCCTGCTGGGCAAGGTCGACACGGTGCAGGCCCAGGCCATCATGGGCGAGACCGGCGTGGATCTCACGACCGCCTTCACCATGAAGCATGCGGGCGGCACCCTGTCGATCTGCAGCTGCTCGATGCGGGCGCGTTCCGGTTCCGAGATGACCGTCTCCGGCACCAAGGGCAGCGTGCGCATGCACCGCATGTTCCACCTCGCGACCAGGGTGACGGTCGACCTGGTGGACGGCAGCTCGCGCACGATCGACACCCCTTACCTCGGCAACGGCTACACCCACGAGGCGATCGAGGCCGGCCGCTGCCTGCGCGAGGGCGCGCTCGAGCATCCCCTGATGACCCACGAGGACACCCTCAGTCTGATGGGCTTGCTGGACACGATCCGCAAGCAGATCGGGCTGCGCTATCCCAGCGACTGAGCCGCCTCAGAAGGCGTGGCGCAGGCCGAAGGCGGTGCCGGTCAGGGCCGCGCCGGGGGCCGCGCCCAGGCTGTTGATCGCGAAGTCGTAGGCCCCGGCGGCCTCGTTGTCCAGGCGCGAGGCGTAGGCATAGATGCTGGTGCGCTTGGACAGGGTGTAGTCCCAGCCCAGGGTCAGGTGCCAGGCCCCGGTGTCCGGGCCGGCGCGCACGAAGCCGATCCGGCTGCCGGGCGCGCCCTTGCCGTCGTCGGCCCAGGCCAGGCCCGCACGCAGGCCGTGCGCCCCCAACTGCTGGCTGAGCGAGAGATAGAGCGCATCGCGCTCCAGCTTGCCCGCCGCGAGCTCGTATTCCAGCCTTTCCGCCACCACCGCCACGCGCGTGCCGCCGACGCTGTAGGCCAGCGCCAGCTTGCTGCCCTGGTCGCGCGTGCCCGGGCCCTGGTATTCCTCGTGGCGCTCGTGCGCCAGCGCCGCATACCAGCGTCCCCTGTCGTAGATCGCCGCCACCGAGCTCAAGGAAGGCTTGGCGCCGCTGGCCGGCCTTTCCTCGCTCACCCCGTGCGACACCCGCAGGGCCAGTCCGTTCCAGGGGCGGCTCCAGTAGTGGACCGAATTGGCCTGGCGCCGGTCGAAGGACGAGAGGTTGGAGACATTGTCGGCCGAGGGCGCCGCGCCATTGCCCATGATGCTCATGTAGCCGGCCGTGGTCGGATAGAAGGGATCGAGTCCGGCGGTGGCGCCGTTGTAGGCGGTCGTCCAGTGGCCCAGGAAGACCGTGCCGAAGCCGCCCTCCAGGCCGAGGCGGGTGTCGCGCCGCGCGATCTCGCCCGCGCCGGTGTCGGGCGAGAGCGTGCCCTCGACCTGGAACAGGGCTGTCAAGCCGCCGCCCAGGTCTTCGCTGCCGCGAAAGCCCAGCACCGAGCGGTTGTTCGAGATGCGGGTCTGGACCAGGCGCGCGCCGGACTGGGTCTGCGAGGCCTGGCTCTGCGACGCGCGCACCCGCTCGGCCGAGACGTTCAGGCGTCCATACACCTGCACGCTGGTCTGGGCCTGGACCGGATGGAGGGCGGCGGCGCACAGCGCCAGGCAGGCGGCCGCTCCCTGTTGAATGTTCTTGCTCATCGACTTGCTCCTTTGGGCCGAGATTGTTGCCGCCCGCGGCCGCCACGCCTATCCCCCATCGGAGGGCAGATCCATCCCCCCGCGCGTGTTTGTGTGCTTGTTAATGCGCGCCAAGGAATGAGTACGAGGGGTAACGCGTTGCAGGCCGAGTCAAGAACTTGCTAAAGTTATAGCATTCACGCTCATACGCCATGTTGCCGCTGCTGGTACTCCTTCCCTTCGCCGGCGCCATGGTCGCAGCCTGCATGCCCGGCAAGTCGCGCACCCGGCCGGCGGCAGTGGCGGGCGCTGCGACTTTTGGTGCGCTGATCCTGGCCATCTCGTGCTTCGGACGCGTCGCCGACGGCGAGGTGCTGGAGACGCGCGTCGCCTGGCTGCCCCAGCTCGGGCTCGATTTCGTGCTGCGCATGGACGGCCTGGCCTGGGTCTTCACCGTCATGGTGCTGGGCATCGGCCTGCTGGTGCTGCTCTACGCGCGCTACTACATGTCGAGGCGCGATCCGGTGCCGCGCTTCTTCGCCTACATGCTGGTGTTCATGGGCGCGATGCTGGGCGTGGTCCTGTCCGGGAACCTGATCCAGCTGGTGGTGTTCTGGGAGCTCACCAGCTTCGCCTCCTTCCTCCTGATCGGCTACTGGCAGGAGAGCCTCGATGCGCGGCGCGGCGCGCGCATGGCCTTCACCGTCACCACGGCGGGCGGCCTGTGCCTGCTGGCCGGGGTGCTGCTGCTCGGCCAGGCGGCCGGCAGCTACGACCTGGGCGTGGTGCTGGCCGCGGGCGAACGCGTCCACGCCCACCCGTGGTACGTGCCCGCCCTGGTCCTGATCGCGCTCGGCGCGCTGACCAAGAGCGCGCAATTCCCCTTCCACTTCTGGCTGCCGCACGCGATGGCCGCGCCCACGCCGGTCTCGGCATACCTGCACTCGGCCACCATGGTCAAGGCCGGGGTGTTCCTGCTGATGCGCCTGTGGCCGGTGCTGTCCGGCTCGCCCGAATGGACCTGGATCGTGGGCGGGGCCGGGGTCTGCACCCTGCTGCTCGGCTCCTTCTTCGCCATCTTCCAGCACGACATGAAGGGCCTGCTGGCCTATTCCACCATCAGCCACCTGGGCCTGATCACCTTGCTGCTGGGGATCGGCACCCCGCTGTCGGTAGTGGCGGCGGTCTTCCACACCATCAACCACGCGGTGTTCAAGGCCTCGCTGTTCATGGCGGTCGGGATCGTCGACCACGAGAGCGGCACCCGCGACATGCGCATCCTGTCCGGCCTGGGCCGGGCCATGCCGCACACCGCGACCCTGGCCATCGTCGCCAGCGCCGCCATGGCCGGGGTGCCGCTGCTGAACGGTTTCCTGTCGAAGGAGATGTTCTTCGCCGAAGCCACCCTGGTGGGCGGCACCGAGGACTGGTCGATGGCGGTGGCCGCCACCCTGATGGGCATCTTCAGCGTGGCCTACTCGCTGCGCTTCATCGGGGTGTTCTTCGGTCCGCTGGCGCGCGACCTGCCGCAGGACCCGCACGAGCCGCCGCGCTGGATGCGCTTCCCGATCGAGCTGCTGGTGCTGCTGTGCGTGGCGATCGGCATGCTGCCCGAGCGCACCGTGGGCCACGTGCTGGCGGTCGGCGCGCACGCGGTGCTCGGCCCCAACATGCCCACCTACGACCTGGCGATCTGGCACGGCTTCAACCTGCCGCTGGCGATGAGCACCGTGGCCCTGCTCGGCGGCCTGCTGTTCTACGTGCTGCTGCATCGCCGCGCCGGCCTGCGCACCCGCACCCGGGTGCCGCTGCTGCACCGCCTGAAAGGCGCCCAGCTCTACGAGAACAGCCTGTCGGCGCTGTCGCTGGGCGCCGACTGGCTGCTGCGGGTGGCCGGCACGCGCCGCCTGCAGCCGCAGTTCCTGTGCATCGTGGCCGCCTTCGTCGCCGTGCCGCTGCTGCTGGTGGACGCCTTGCCGGCCCTCGCCGCCCCGGCTTTTCCGCGCTCCGCGGCGCTGTTCGCCCTGCTCTGGCTGATCGGCGCCGGCTGCGCGCTGGCCGCCGCCTGGAAGGCCAAGTACCACCGGCTGGCGGCGCTGCTGATGGTGGGCGGCACCGGCATCGTCACCAGCCTGAGCTTCCTGTGGCTGTCCGCGCCCGACCTGGCCCTGACCCAGCTGATGGTGGAAACCGTGACCACCGTGCTGATTTTGCTCGGGCTGCGCTGGCTGCCGCAGCGCCTGGCCCCGCCCGGACTGGCCGGCCCGGCGCCCGCCTCCACCCGCCTGCGGCGCGCGCGCGACCTGCTGCTGGCGGTCGCCGGCGGCCTGCTGCTGGCCGCCGCCTCCTGGACGGTGCTGACGCGCCCGCCCAGCCCAAGCATCAGCGGCTTCTACGTCGAGCGCGCCCTGCCCGAGGGCGGCGGCGCCAACGTGGTCAACGTGCTGCTGGTGGACTTCCGCGGCTTCGACACCATGGGCGAGATCACGGTGCTGGGCATCGTGGCCCTGACCGTCTACGCCCTGCTGCGGCGCTTCCGCCCGGCCCGCGAAAGCGTCCCGATCCCGCTGCAGCAGGCCAGCGACGTCGATCCGGCGGTGGGCCAGGCGCCCGGGCGCCAGGCCAGGAGCGGCTACCTGATGGTGCCGGCAGTTTACCTGCGCCTGCTGCTGCCGGTGATGGGCGTGGTCGCGGCCTACTTCTTCATGCGCGGCCACAACGAGCCGGGCGGCGGTTTCGTGGCCGGCCTGGTGTTCGCCACCGCCCTGATCGTGCAATACATGGTGGCCGGCACCGACTGGGTCGAGTCCCACCTGCGCCTGCGGCCGCACCGCTGGATCGCCTGGGGACTGCTGACCGCCTGCGGCACCGGCCTCGGCGCCTGGCTGGCCGGCTATCCCTTCCTCACCAGCCACACCGCCCACCTCGCGCTGCCGCTGCTGGGCGAGGTCCACCTGCCCAGCGCCTTCCTGTTCGACCTCGGCGTGTTCCTGGTGGTGGTCGGCTCGACCATGCTGATCCTGGTCGCGCTGGCCCACCAGTCGCTGCGCAGCCACCGCATCCCGCCCGGCGCCGGCCGCGCCGCCATTCCGCCCACCAAGGAGATCGGCTGATGGAGCTCGTCCTCTCGCTCGCCATCGGGGTCCTGTTCGGCGCCGGCATCTGGCTGGTGCTGCGCCCGCGCAGCTTCCAGGTGCTGTGCGGCCTGATGCTGATGTCCTACGCCGTCAACCTGTTCATCTTCGCCATGGGCGGGCTGCGCGTGGATCGCCCGCCGCTCACCCCGGCCGGCAGCGTCCCGGACCCGGCCGCGCTGGCCGACCCGCTGCCCCAGGCCCTGGTGCTGACGGCCATCGTGATCGGCTTCGCCACCACCGCGCTCTACCTGGTGGTGATGATCGGCGCGCGCGGCATCACCGGCACCGACCACGTCGACGGCCAGGAGCCCGAGCCATGAGCTGGAGCGAACACCTGCTGCTGGCCCCGATCCTGCTGCCGCTCCTGTGCGGCGCGCTGCTGGTCCCGCTCACCCAGGGCTGGCACCGCCTCAAGTTCGCGCTCGGCTATGCCTCGGTGCTGGCCCAGCTGGCCTGCGCCCTGGTCCTGGCCCGGCTCACGGACAACGGCCACTGGCCCGAGGGCATGGGCGTCTACCTGGCCGCCAACTGGGCCGCGCCCTTCGGCATCGCGCTGCTGGCCGACCGCCTGGCGGCGGCGATGCTGGTGCTGACCGCCCTGCTGGGCTGGGCCTCCCTGCACTTCGCCATGCTGCGCTGGGGCCGCATCGGGGTGCACTTCCACCCGCTGTTCCAGTTCCTGCTGATGGGCCTGAACGGCGCCTTCCTCACCCACGACCTGTTCAACCTGTTCGTGTTCTTCGAGGTGATGCTGGCCGCCTCCTACGGCCTGCTGCTGCACGGCTACAACGCCGAGCGCCTGCGCGCCGGCATGCAGTACATCGCCGTCAACCTCGCCGCCTCGCTGCTGTTCCTGCTCGGGACCGCCCTGATCTATGCGGTGGCCGGGACCCTCAACATGGCCGACCTGGGCGCGCGCGCGGCGCGCCTGGCGGGCCAGGACGCGGCCCTGCTGCAGGCCGGCGCCGCGGTGCTGGGCCTGGCCTTCCTGATCAAGGCCGCCGCCTGGCCGCTCGGCTTCTGGCTGCCGACCACCTATGCGGCGGCCTCGCCGCCGGTGGCCGCCATGCTGGTCCTGATGACCAAGGTCGGGGCCTACGCCATCCTGCGCCTGTCGCTGCTGCTGTTCCCTGGCGGCGAGCTCGGGACCGCCCTGCTGTGGGGCGGCATGGCCACCATCGCCTTCGGCGCGGCCGGCATGCTGTCGACCGAGAGCGCGGGGCGGATGGCCGGCTACGCGGCGGTGATCTCGTCCGGCACCCTGCTGGCCGCCACCGGCTACGGCCAGCCCGCGCTGGTCGGCGCGGCGCTCTACTACCTGCCCGGCTCGACCCTGGCGGTGGCCGCCTTCCTGCTCCTGATCGAACTGATCGACCGCATCCGCACCCCGCGCAACGCCCTGCTGGCGGTCAGCATGGAAGCCTTCGCGGTCGAGGACGTGCCGAGGGAGCCGGTGGGCCGGCCGGTGCCGGCCGCGCTGGCCTTCCTGTCGCTGGCCTTCGCCGCCTGCGCCCTCCTGATCGCCGGCCTGCCGCCGCTGTCTGGCTTCATCGCCAAGTTCGCCATGTTCCACGCCCTGCTCGATGCGCCGGACGGCGAGGTGCCGGGTGCCGGCTGGGCCCTGATGGCCCTGGTGCTGGTCTCGAGCCTGGTGGCGGTGATTGCCCTGATGCGCTTCGGCGTGCGCACCTTCTGGGCCGGCAGCGCCCTGCCGCCGGCGCTGCACCGCTCCGAGGTGGCGCCGGTGCTGCTGCTGCTCGGGCTGTCCGCATTGATGACGGTGCAGGCCGGCCCGCTGGTCGGCTACCTGGGACGCGCCGGCGACGCCCTCCACCGTCCGGCCGACTACGCCGCACGGGTGCTGGGCCAGCCGCCGGTGCCGGCGCCACGGGAGGATCCATGAAGCGCCTGCTGCCCTATCCGCTGGCCTCGCTGGCCCTGGCCGCCCTCTGGCTGCTGCTGAACGGCAGCCTGTCGCCGGGCCAGGTGCTGCTGGCGGCCCTGCTCGGGATCGCTGCGCCGCTGCTGACGCGCCGCCTGCAGCCGCTCGGCTACCCGCGCCTGCGCCGGCCCGGGGTGGCGCTGCGCCTGCTGGCGATGGCCACCGTCGAGGTGCTGCGTTCCTGCGTCAACGTGTGCGCCATCATCCTGTCCGGCCGCGCCCCCCGGGTCAACGCCCAGTTCATCCGGGTGCCGCTCACCACCCGCCACCCGCACGCCCTGGCGGCCCTGTCCTGCCTGATCAACATGACCCCCGGCACCGTCTGGGTCGAGATCCTGCCGGATGGGCACGAGCTGGTGCTGCACGTGTTCGACCTGCACGACGCGGGCTGGTGGGTCGAGACCATCACCACCCGCTACGAACAACCCCTGATCGAGATCTTTGGAAAGGACATGGACCATGGCGACCCTGCTTGAAATCGCGGTCGGCTACGCCCTCGTGTGCGTGCTGGCCGCCATGCTGCTGTGCACCGTGCGCCTGGTGCGCGGGCCCTCGGCCCCCGACCGCGTGCTGGCCCTGGACACCCTGTGGATGTGCGGCATGCTGCTGGCCCTGGTGCTGGGCATCCGGCTCGGCTCCCAGGTCTATTTCGAGGTGGCGATGGTGATCGCGCTGGTGGGCGTGGTGTCCACCGTCGCGATGGCCAAGTTCCTGATGCGCGGGGAGATCATCGAATGAGCGGCCTGGCGCAACTGCCCGCCTGGGCCGCGCTGGCGGTGGCCCTGCTGCTGGCCCTGGGCGCCACGGTCGCCCTGATCGGCGCGCTCGGCCTGATGCGCCTGCCCAGCTTCTACCAGCGCATCCATGGCCCGGCCCTGGTGGTGACCCTGGGCGCCGGCGCCATCCTGCTGGCCTCCATGCTCTACTTCACGGTGGCCCAGTCGCGTCCCGTGGTGCACGAGCTGATCATCTTCGTCTTCATCCTGCTCACCGCGCCGGTGGTGTCGATGATGGTGATGCGCGCCGCCATCTACCGCGACCTGCGCACCCGCCGTCCCGAGGGAGGCGCGACCGCGGGCGAGGTCTACACCATGCCCGAGCAGTAGCTCAGCGCTTCACGACAGGCCGCTCGGCCGCCGCCGCGAAGCGGGCTTTCTGCTCCGGCGCGATGAAGCGGGTCGAGGGCCGGCCATCGGCGTTGTGCTGCATGATGCAGGCGGGCCGGCCCTGGGCGTCGAGCCACACCTGGCCGATGCCGGCGCCGTTCCAGACCCGCTCGCCCTGGCGGCGCTGGTCGGGCAGGCGCGGGGTGATGGCGAGGTCGCGGCGCTGGGTGAACCAGTTGAGCGGCGAGCGCGGGGAATACAGCCAGCGGTTGAGGCGGTCGAGCCAGTCGAGCAGGCGGCGCGGGAATTCGTTCTTGATGCCGCTGCTGGTGATCTGCCAGATGTGCGGCACGCGCTCCGACTCGCGCACGTCGACGTCGTAGGCGAAGGAATAATGCACGTCGCCCGACAGCACCACGTAGTTGCCCGGCGTGCGCGAGTGCCGGAAGATGTTGAGCATGCTGCTGGCCGCGCCGCGGTGCGCCATCCAGTTCTCGGCGTCGACCGTCAGGGCCAGCCCGACGAAGGTGGCCAGCCTCTGCACCACCTCGATCAGCTTGACGCCGAACATGGGCGTCGCCGAGACGATCACGGCGGCCGTTTCGTCCAGCAGCTCATGCTGCAGCTCGGTCAGCGATTCCCAGTCCATCAGGCCCGACGGATGGCCGGGCCGGCGCCGGTTGCGCCAGCGCCGGGTGCGGGTGTCGAGCACGATGATGGTGGGCTGGGTCCGGAGCACGAAATCCCAGTGGCGGAAGGACAGCAGGCGCTTGACGAGCGCGTCCTGCGCCGGCGCGTCCAGGCGGCCGCCGTCTGCGGCCGTGGAGGCCAGCCGATCCATCTCGTCGAGCGCCTGGTCGAAGACTTCCGGGCGGTTGCCCCAGGCCTGGCACAGCATGTAGGCGATCAGCGCGTTGCCGACGATGCGGCGCGCGAAGGGGTGCCCGTAGGCGGTGGCTTCCCATTTGGCCGACAGGTTCCAGTCATCGGTGATGTCGTGGTCGTCGAAGATCATCAGGGTCTGCACGTGCGCCAGCAGGCGCGCGGCCTGCGGCAGGTCGCGCCGGAAGCCGGCCATGGCCTTGGCCTCGCGCCGCCAGCGCGCCTCGTGCCTGGGCGCGAGCGCCGGCGCCGGCGCGTCCGCCACCAGGTCCCAGGGCGTCGGCGACCAGGCCAGCAGGTACATGGCCATCACCTCGGCCAGGGTCACCAGGTGGTTGTGCGCGTTGGCCGTGGTGAAGATCGGCTTCTCGGCGCCGCCGAAGAAGCGCTCGCGCAGCGCGTCGTTGGAGCGGGCCGAGGGCAGCAGCTCGACGCGCCGGTAGTAGCTGGCCGGGTGGCGGTACAGCGCCTGGCTGTCGGCGACCACCGCGCCTTCCAGGCATTCGTCGTACAGGCCCAGGATCCGGATCAGGGCGTGGACCGCGGCCAGCATGGGGCCGGCCACGTCGTCCGCATAGACCTGGTCGCCGCACAACATGAGCAGGGCGGGACGCTCCTCGGCGCGCCCAAGCTGCCCGGCCAGCAGGGCGTCGGCGCGCGCCAGGCCGTCGGGCGCGGGATGGTGGGGCTTGCGGCAGGACCCGTACAGGATGTTGTCGCTGCGGCTGCGCAGCACCATGTTGGGACGGGCCGCGCCCGCGTGAAGCAGGTGGGGCGCCCACTGCGCGATCCCGGCCTCGCTGCCGTCGTCCAGCGTGAGCAGGAGGTCGTAGTCGATGAGGGTGTCCTGGGGCAGCGGCTCCGGCAGGGCGAGGTCGATCAGGTGCAGGCAGGCGTGGCGGCCGACCCGGATCACGCGGCAGTGGCGCTCGTCAAGGCGCACGCGGCGGGACGGGCCTGCCTCGGGCGCCAGCACCAGGCTCAGGGTCAGCGGCGCGCTGCCGACCAGCCACAGCACCAGGCGATCCGGTTGGAGGCGGCGCAGGATGGGACCGGCAAGCACGGGCGGCAAGCCCTCGGAGGCGGGAATCTGGATCAATCGCTGACTTCAAGCTGGTTGACTGAACAAACCAGTGTAGCAGACAGGCCCGACGGCTCGAGCACGCCTGCGGCTCAGGCGCGCGCGAACAGCCCCGGATAGTCCAGCACCAGCCCATCGGCGTCGAGCGCCAGCTCGGCCCGGAAGCCCGTGTCCGGGCTCTCGAACAGCACGTGGCCGGTGGCCAGCCCGGTGTAGGCCTGGCGCGCCGCGCGCAGGCGCAGCGAAGGAAACTCGATGAAGGCGACCCGGATCTCGTGGCGGCGGCCGGGCGCGACGCCGAGCCGGCGCAGCGGCAGGGTGTTGGTGAAGGGCGTGCAGCTCAGGTCGACGTCGATGCAGCCGTCCAGCGCGCCCAGGTGGGCGCCGGCGCCGTCGGTCCAGCGGCCCTCGCCGTCCGCTTCCAGCGCCAGCGTGGCCCCGCCCGCGACCCAGACCCCGAGGCGCCGCAGCCGCCAGCGCGCGTCGCACTCGATCCGGTAGGCGCAGCCGAACAGCTCGCCCTTGTAGAGCGCCCCGGCGGCGGGGCCGATCACGCTCGCCTGCGCGAGGATCGCCCCGCCCTCCTCCAGCGCCAGGTATTCCAGGCCGCCACCTTCGCGCGTTTTCCAGCGCAAGTTTCGCCACATGTCCGCCTCCGATCCTTAGCGCAAAGAATACAACGCAAGGCGTGTTGTTCACACAACATCGAACATTATTTTTCGTGCACTGCACAATTGTTAGCGCTATCAAATATTCTGCATTCCGGCCGAGTGAAACCCCGTCTTCCTCTAGGAAACCAGCGCTCGAAATCGCCTGCTTTCCGCAAGGGCACATGATGCGCTGCACAACAAATCGCCCGTTTACAAACCCCTGGGCTTGTTGAAAACTTACCGAAAATAATGATAGCGCTAACTAGTGCTCATACTTGGAGACACGCATGGCATCACCCAGCGATTTACCCATCGCCCAGCCGGGAGGCACGTCCCGTTGGGTCATCATGGGTGTCAGCGGTTGCGGCAAGAGCACCATCGGCACCGCCCTCGCAGACACCTTTTCGGTTCCCTTCCTCGAAGGGGATGCGTTCCACCCTGAAAGCAATGTAGCAAAAATGTCGGCCGGCATCCCGCTGGACGACCAGGACCGCGCCGGCTGGCTCCAGGCGCTGGCCGGCGAGATCCGCCGCGCCCGCGAGCAGGGCACCGGCCTGGTCCTGTCCTGCTCGGCGCTCAAGCGCCGCTACCGCGATCTGCTGCGCGACGCCGATCCGGCCCTCAGGTTCGTGCACCTGTCGGGCCCGCGCGAGCTGATCGAACAGCGCATGCGGCAGCGTGTGGACCACTACATGCCGCCGTCGCTGCTGGACAGCCAGTTCGGCATCCTCGAACCGCTGCAGGCCGACGAGGCCGGGCTGGTGCTGGACATCACCCAGCCGCCGTCGACCCTGGTCGAGCGCATCACCGGAACATCTTGAGACATGGGGTCTGCACCCTGCTGCGGTGCATGACCAGGCGTAGCCATCCCATTCTCTAGGCGAACGTCGTTTCACGAAAAAAGAGAAGCAAACAGGAGACAACAATGCGTACCCCCATCCAACGTACCCTCATCAGCCTGGCCGTCTCGAGCGCCTGCACGCTGCTGTGCGCGAACGCCCTGGCCCAGGAACAGGTCCAGGCGCAAGCCGACGCCGCCGCCCCGCCGGCCGGCGTCGCCGCGCCCGAATCCCAGGCGCCGAGCGTCGCGCCCGAAGCCGTGCCGACCGTGGCCGCCTCCACCAACGTGGTGCGCGTGTCCGGCTCGCGCATCGTGTCGCGCGGCTTCTCGCAGCCGACCCCGACCACCAGCCTGAGCACCGCCGACCTCGAAAAGGCGGCCAAGCCCAACCTGTTCAACACCCTGACCGAACTGCCGGCCCTGCAGGGCAGCACCGGCCGCACCACCAGCACCAACAGCACCAGCTCGGGCATCCAGGGCCTGTCGTCGCTGAGCCTGCGCGGCCTGGGCACGATCCGGACCCTGACCCTGCTCGACGGCCAGCGCGTGGTCGGCGCCAACGTCACCGGCGTGACCGACGTCAGCCAGTTCCCGCAGCTGCTGGTCAAGCGCGTCGACGTGGTCACCGGCGGCGCCTCGGCCTCCTACGGCTCGGACGCCGTCGGCGGCGTGGTCAACTTCGTGACCGACAAGACCTTCGAAGGCTTCAAGTCCAACGTCCAGCTGGGCCAGACCAAGTACGACGACGACAAGGGCGCCACCGTGCAGGCGGCCTGGGGCAAGGCCTTCATGAACGACCGCCTGCGCATCATCGCCAGCGGCGAATTCACCAAGGAAAACGGCATCGATTCGCCGGGCTTCGGCGAAGTCGGCGCGGGCGGCCGCGACTGGTACAAGAACCCGGCCTACGAGATCCGCCCGATCGGCGCCACCGGCGACGGCCGTCCGCAATACCGCGTGATCGAACACGCCCAGCAGTACCAGTACTCGAAGTACGGCCTGATCACCAGCGGCCCGCTGCAAGGCACCGCCTTCGGCGACGGCGGCGTGCCCTACCAGTTCCAGTACGGCTCGAACGGCCGCCCGACCGGCACCGGCGCGGTCACCAACTGCGTCAACCCCTTCTGCATCGGCGGCGACCTGTCGGGCAGCGTGGGCGCGGGCACCAACCTGGCGATGAACTTCAAGCGCCAGGTCGCCTATACCCGCCTGTCCTACGACCTGACCCCGAACCACCAGCTCTACTTCACCGCCAACTATGGCCAGGTGGCCTCGCACTTCTCGCCCAACCCGGGCGCGGCCAAGAACGCCAACCTGACCATCCAGTGCACCAACCCCTACCTGCCGCCGTCGATCGTGGCCGCCTGCGCGCAGAACAACATCACCAGCTTCCAGTACGGCACCGCGAACGCGATCTTCCCGGCCAACATCAACGTTCACCCGACCCGTACCCAGCGCCGCTTCGTGGTCGGCTCGGAAGGCAACTTCGACTTGTTCGGCAAGAACTTCAAGTACGACACCTACCTCACCCACGGCGAGAACAAGACCAACATCGACGTCAAGGACATCACGCTGAACGCCCGCTACAACGCGGCGATCGACGCGGTGCGCCTGCCCGACGGCACCATCGCCTGCCGCAACCCGGTGGCGCGCGCCAGCGGCTGCTTCCCGCTGAACATCATCGGCAACAACGGCATCGATCCGCGCGCCTGGAAGTACATCGCGCCGGAGCAGGGTCCGCGCCAGCGCACCACCCAGAGCCAGCAGGTGGCCAGCTTCAACATGACCGGCGAAGTGCACGAAGGCTGGGCCGGCCCGATCTCGCTGGCGACCGGCGCCGAATACCGCCGCGAGAAGTACCGCGTGCGCGGCGACGCCTACGGCAACGGCGTGTGGGCCGAATCGCCGAACAACGAGTACTACCCGGCCGACCCGCTGCTGAACACCTCGGTCGGCAACAACTGGTACGCCGGTAACTACCACAACGGCCAGGGCGAATACAGCGTGCGCGAAGCCTACGTCGAGCTGAACGTCCCGCTGTTCAAGAACGAGGCCTGGGGCGAAGCCAACCTGAACGTCGCCGACCGCGAGACCAAGTACTCGACCGCCGGCAGCATCGGCACCTGGAAGCTGGGCGCCACCTGGAAGACCCCGGTCGACGGCCTGAGCCTGCGCGGCGTGACCTCGAAGGACGTGCGCGCTCCCAACCTGAGCGAGCTGTACGCCGCACCGCTGGTCGTCAACAACGTGGTCCAGTACCAGGGCAACACCATCAGCGTGCAGGAACGCACCGTCGGCAACACCAACCTGCGTCCCGAAGTCGCCCGCAACAACTCCTTCGGCATCGTGCTGTCCCAGCCGAAGTGGGCGCCGGGCTTCTCGGTCTCGCTGGACTACTTCGACATCAAGGTCAAGGGCGTGATCTCGGCCCTGACCATCCAGCAGGAAGTCGACCTGTGCGTGGCCGGCAACCAGGAAATCTGCGCCGCCATGGTGCTGAACCAGCCGGGCGCCAACTACGTGACGGTCCAGAACTTCAACCTCGCGCAGCTGCACACCAAGGGCTTCGACGTCGAAACCGCCTACCGCACCAACCTCGACAAGCTGAACCTGCCGGGCCGCTTCACCTTCCGCGCCCTGGGCACCCGCAACCTGCACTACATCACCGAGTCGGGCGTGGTAGGCACGGCGCCGGTGGATTCGGCCGGCTCGAACATGGGCAATACGCCGAAGTGGAAAGTGCTGGCCTCGCAGACCTGGGATTACGACAAGATCAGCCTGACCCTGACCGAACGCTGGATCAGCGACGGCACCTATCGTAACGACTTCATCGAGTGCCAGACCGACTGCCCGCGTTCGACCCTGATCAACCCGACCATCTTCAACAACAAGATGAAGGGCGCGACCTACGTCGACTTCGGCGGCAGCTACAACTTCTCGAAGAACCTGCAGGCCTACTTCAAGGTGGACAACCTGCTGGACCGCGACCCGGTCGCGGCGCCGCAAGCCAACGCGAGCTACGGCATCAACCCGGCCCTGTACGACGTGGTGGGCCGCACCTACCGGATCGGCCTGCGTTACAGCCACTAATCGGGAGCCAGCCGTGTGGAATCTCCTTTCCGTACTGCTGGCGGTCGGTCTGCTCACCCTCCTGATCGCCTGGGGCAAGGTTCAACCGCTCCTGGCCTTCGTGGCGGCTGCATTGGCCGCCGCTCTCCTGCTCGGTGTGCCGGTGGAAAAAATCCCCGGCACGATCGAGAAGGGGATCGGCGACCTGCTGGGTTCCCTGGTAGTCATCATCTGCCTGGGCGCCGTGTTCGGCAAACTGATCGCCGACAGCGGCGCCGCCAGGCGCATCGCTTCCTCCCTGATCCAGGCCCTCGGGCCTTCGCGCCTGCCGGTGGCGCTGACCATCACCGGCTTCGTGGTCGGCATTCCCCTCTATTACAACGTCGGTTTCGTGCTGCTGGTGCCGCTGATCTTCTCGCTGGTCTACCAGTCGGGACGGCCGGCCGTGATGCTCGCGATCCCGCTGCTGGCCGGCCTGTCGATCGCGCACGGCTTCCTGCCGCCGCATCCCTCGCCGGTGGCCCTGGTGTCGGCGATCCACGCCGACATGGGCACCACCCTGCTGTACGGGATCATCGTCGGCATCCCGACCCTGATCCTGGCCGGTCCCGTGTTCGCGATGACGCTGTCGCGCATCCAGGCCCAGCCCACCGCCGCCTTCCGCAGCGCCGACGTGCCCGATGCCGAGCTGCCGGGCGTGTTCAACAGCTTCTTCACGGCCCTGCTGCCGGTGCTGCTGCTGGCCGCCACCACCCTGCTCATCATGGCGCGGCCCGACCTGAACGGCAGCCTGTCCTTCCTGGCCAACCCGCTGGTGGTGATGGTGATCTCCTACGTGGTCGCGATCTTTACCCTGGGCCTGATGCGCGGCCAGAAGTTCGCCCAGGTGATGCAGGGCCCGGCCGAGGCGATGCGCGAGATCGCCCCGATCCTGCTGATCATCGCCGGCGCCGGCGCGCTCAAGCAGGTGCTGGTGGAGTCCGGCGTGAGCGCCGAGCTGGGCGCGGCCCTGGCCGGGCTGCCGGTGCCGCCCCTGGTGCTGGGCTGGCTGGTGGCCACCCTGATTCGCATCTGCCTCGGTTCGGCCACGGTGGCCGGGGTGACGGCGGGCGGCATCGTCGCTCCGCTGGTGCAGACCACCGGGGTGGACCCCAACCTGATGGTGCTGGCGATCGGGGCAGGAAGCCTGATGTGCAGCCACGTCAACGATTCGGGGTTCTGGATGTTCAAGGAGTACTTTGGTTTGTCGTTGAAGGACACGTTCCGTTCCTGGACCTTGATGGAGACCTTGGTCGGGGTATTCGGTCTGCTGTTCGTGATGCTCTTGTCGGTAGTGATCAGCTAAGGATAAAACAATGAAAATGACTCTTCCTGCCCGCCATGCGCTGGCATTGGCCGCCCTGATGGCCGTCTCGGCGGCCAGCTCGGCGGCCTCGGTATCGGCTTACCAGTCCCTGCCCGACGATCCCAAGTCGATCGTGGTGCGCGCGGCCAAGGGCGACGGCAAGGCCGACGACACGGCCGCCATCCAGGACGCCATCAACCGCGCCGCCAACGGCGGCCAGGGTGGCATCGTGTTCCTGCCCTCGGGCCGCTACCGCCTCACCCGCTCGATCCTGATTCCGCTCGCGGTGCGCGTCTACGGCGTGGGCCCGACCCGCCCGGTGTTCGTGCTGGCCCCGAACACCCCCGGCTTCCAGAAGGGCGTGGCCAACATGGTGGTCTTCACCGGCGGCGACCAGTACAGCGTGGGCAAGGTGCCGATGCCGGTGCCGAGCGCCGTGCCCTTCAGCGAGAACGTGCGCAACGCGAACTCCTCGACCTTCTACTCGGCCCTGTCCAACGTCGACTTCGAGATCGGCGACGGCAACCCGGCCGCGGCCGGCGTGCGCATGCACACCGCCCAGCACTCGAACCTGAGCCACATCGACTTCCACATCGGCTCCGGCCTGGCCGGCGTCTACCAGGTCGGCAACGTGGCCTACAACCTGCGCTTCTACGGCGGCCGCTACGGCATCCTGAGCGAAAAGACCTCGCCGGCCTGGCAGTTCACCCTGATGGATTCGAGCTTCGAGGGCCAGCGCGACGCCGCCATCCGCGAGCACGAAGCCGGCCTCACCATGATCAACACCGAGATCAAGAACACCCCGGTGGGCGTGGAAATCAACCGCGGCTACGGCGACTGGCTGTGGGGCAAGGACGTGCGCTTCGAGAACGTCAGCAAGGCCGCCGTCATCGTCAGCAACGAGAACAACGTCTACACCCAGGTCGGCTTCGAGAACGCCATCGCGCGCAACGTGCCGACCTTCGCGCGCTTCCGCGACAGCGGCAAGACCCTGGCCGGAAACGGCAAGGACTACAAGGTCAGCGAATTCAACTACGGCATGTTCGTCAAGCAGATGGGCGCGCCGGGCCAGTTCGCCACCAACTACAAGACTGCCGCGCTGCCGGCCTCGGTCAACACCGCGCGCGCCCTGCGACCGCTGCCGGCCACCACCGAATGGGCCAACGTGCGCAGCTTCGGCGCCAAGGGCGACGGCACCACCGACGACACCGCGGCGATCCAGAAGGCGATCGACAGCAAGCGCGTGGTCTACCTGCCGCTCGGCTTCTACGTGGTCAACGACACCATCCGCATGAAGCCGGACACGGTCATCGTGGCCCTGCACCCGGGCCTGACCCAGCTCCTGATCCCGAACGGCTCGCCCAAGTTCCAGGGCGTCGACACCCCGGTGCCGCTGCTGGAGAGCGCGCGCGGCGGCGAAGCCATCGTCTCGGGCATTGGCCTGGCCACCGGCGAAGTCAATCCGCGCGCCGTGGCCCTGATGTGGCGCGCCGGCGAACACTCGCTGGTGGACGACGTGCGCATCCAGGGCGGCCACGGCACCCGCTTGTACGACGGCAGCCGCGCCGACCCCTACCGCAAGGACGCCAAGTTCGACACCACCGCCCACTGGGACCGCCAGTACCCGAGCATCTGGGTCACCGACGGCGGCGGCGGCACCTTCTCGGGCGTGTGGTCGCCGAGCGGCTACGCCCAGGCCGGCTTCTACGTCTCCAACACCAAGACCCCGGGCAAGGTCTACGAGCTCTCGGCCGAGCACCACATCCGCGCCGAGATCGTGCTGGACAATGTCGAGAACTGGGAATTCCTGGCGCCGCAGACGGAAGAAGAAATCCGCGATGGCGCCGACGCCGTCTCGCTCGAGATCCGCAACTCGAAGAACCTGCTGTTCGCGAACTACCACGGCTACCGCGTGACCCGTTCGTACAAGCCGATGCCGGCCGCGGTGGTGATCTCGAACTCGAGCGACATCCGCTTCCGCAACGTGCACGTCAACGGCGAGAGCGGTTTCGCCACCTGCGACGAGAACGGCTGCACCACCTACCTGCGCGCCAGCAAGTACCCGTACGAGAATTCGATCCGCGACATCACCAACAAGCTCGACATCCGCGAGCGCGAGTTCGCCGTGTTCGACTACACCGGCAAGCAGAAGACCGCGCCGGCGCCGCAGGGCAAGGTCGAGAAGCTGGAAGGCGGCTTCTGGTCGGTGGCCGGCGCCACCGTCGACCCGAAGGGCAAGCTCTACTTCGTGGACCGCTACTGGAAGCGCATCTATAGCTGGTCGAAGGACCGCGGCCTGTCGGTCGAGCGCGACGCCCCGCTGGATCCGATCAACCTGGCGATGGACAACAGCGGCAACCTGCTGGTCGTGTCCTCCTTCGGCCCGCAGGGCACGGTGTATTCGTTCAAGCCGGGCAGCAATGGCATCGAGATGAGCGTCATCAAGCCGACCCCGGTGGCCAAGCGCGCCAATGCCAGGGTGGCGATCCCGGTGAACTTCTGGCAGAACGGCGAGTTCAAGGACCAGCTGAACTTCGAGACCTACGAGTTCACCACCCTGGCCGAGATGTTCGCCCGTGACGTCGCCCTGCCGAAAGCCCAGGAATACGTGTCGCCGGACGGCAGCCTGGTGCTGCCGGCCTACCGCGTGCTGCGCCAGGGCGCGCCGGATCACCTGGGCTGGCGCTGGGCCGATTCGCACCAGGCGCACGGCCTGGTGACGGCGCCGGTGGGCCAGCGCGTGGTGTTCACCAATGGCTCCGAGAACCGCACCTTCAGCGGCGTGGTGGGCGAGGGCGGCGGCATCACCGAACTCAAGCAGCTGGCCGACCGCGGCGGCGAGAGCGCGGCCGTGGGCCCGAACGGCGACGTCTACGTGGCCAACGGCCAGGTCTTCATCTACGGCCAGGACGGCAAGCAGAAGGGTCGCATCGACGTGCCCGAGCGTCCGCTGCAGCTGGTGTTCGGCGGCCCGGACAAGCGCACCCTGTTCATCCTGACCCATCACTCGCTGTACGCGACCCAGGTCAAGTGAAGCGCCTGTCCACTTCCCTTGCGCGCGCGCTGCTGCTCGGCGCGCTGGTGCTGGGCGGGGCAGCCGCCCAGGCCCAGCAGCAGCCGGCCCCGCCCAGCGTCCAGCTGTGGCCGGGCGGCGCGCCCGGTTCCGAGAAACGCCACGGCGAGCCCGAGACGGTCAAGGACGGGGTCTACTACAGCAATGTGCACGACCCCTCGCTGACCGTTCTGAAGGCCGACCCGCGCCACGCCAACGGCGCGGCCGTGGTGGTGGTGCCGGGCGGCGGCCATCGCATGCTGGTGTTCCAGAACGAAGGCATGCTGGCCGCCAAGAACCTGAACCGTATCGGCGTCACCGCCTTCGTGCTTAAGTACCGCCTGGCGCGCGACGAGGCCTCGGGCGCGAAGTACTCGATCGAGAACGACGCCGCCAGCGACCTGCGGCGCGCGGTCCGCTGGGTGCGCGCCAACGCCGCCCAGTACGGCGTAGACCCCGAGCGCGTGGGCGTGATGGGCTTCTCGGCCGGCGGCGAGCTGGTCTCGCTAGTGGCCGACAATCCGGAACCGGCCCCGCCGGCCAGGCGCGACGCGGTCGACCGCGAAAGCGCCCGTCCCGACTTCCAGGTGCTGGTCTATCCGGGCCCGCTGGGCGTGCCGGCGAAGGACGTGAAGAATGCCCCGCCGGCCTTCCTGGTGGCGGGCTCGCGCGACGCCTGCTGCATGCCGCCCACCATCGCGCTCTACCAGCAACTGGTCGCGGCCGGCGTGTCGGCCGAGCTGCACCTGTACGCCGACACCGACCACGCCTTCAACGTCGGCCAGCGCGGCGAGCGCGTCTCGCTGCAGCACTGGCCCGACCGCCTGAGTGACTGGCTGGCGGACGGCGGCTGGCTGGTGCCGCGCAAGGGGCGCAAGCCGGAAGGCGTGCCGGCGCCATGATGCCGCCGTCCCGAGAATCAGAGGAGAACACATGAAACGCACGATGCTCGCGCTGGCCGCCTCGATGGCGCTGGCGCCCGCCGCCTGGGCCGACAGCCAGTTCAAGCTGCTCGTACTGGCGATTCCCAACAAGTACCACTACGAATACATCCCGATCGCCCGCGACAGCCTGGAAAGGCTGGGCAAGCTGCACTCCTTCGACTTCACCTGGACCAACAAGCCCCAGATCTTCGAGGGCGACCTCAAGCAGTATGCGGCGGTGATCTTCCTGAACACCCCGGGCGAGGAGCTGAACCCGGTCCAGCGCCAGAAGTTCGAGGACTACATGCGCGGCGGCGGCAACGCCATCGTGGTGCACCGCGCCGCGATCACGCCGCCGGACAACTGGCCCTGGTACGAGAAGCTGGTCGGCCGCCGCGTGGGCGTGCACCCGATGCTGCAGACCGGCGTGGTGACCGTGGTCGACAAGGGCTTCCCGGCCACCTACGGCATTCCGGAGCGCTGGATCTGGAGCGACGAGTTCTACGTCACCACCAATCCCTACAACGTGAAGATCAACACGGTGCTGGGGGTGGACGAATCGAGCTACGACCCGCGCAAGATCTGGCCGGGCCAGGTGTCCGAGCCCATGGGCAAGGACCACCCGATCGCCTGGCACCACCAGCACGAGAAGGGCCGCGTGTTCGTCACCACCCTCGGGCACGTGGGCGAGATGTACCGCGATCCGCAATACCTCACCCACCTGATGGGCGGGATCTACTGGGCCGCCACCGGCAAGGGCCAGTTGCGCTGAACGGCAGGGCAGGGCCGGGTAGGCGATTGGCCCTGTATTGACGGGCAAGCAGTCTCATCCGTACAAGCCGGCGCGCGGGATTGTGGCAAGATAGCCGGGGACACGAGATCGTTCCCGGCCATCCATCCAGCCCCGTAACCCGCCATGCATTCTCCCACCCTTGCGCTGCCCGGCATTGACGCCGCAGCTTTCGGCTGGCAGCTCTTCGAGCGCAGTCCCGACTGCGTCAAGCTGCTCAGCCTCGACGGCCGCCTGCTGGCCATGAACCGCAACGGGCTGAGCGCCCTCGAGATCGACGACACGGCCGCCGTGCTGGGCCAGCCCTGGGTCGCGCTCTGGCCCGAGGAGAGCCGAACAACCGTCGAGGCCGCGCTGGCCTCCGCCCGCGGCGGCGCCGACCAGCGCTTCGAGGCGCCCTGCCCCACCCTGCGCGGCAAGCCCAGATGGTGGGACGTGAACGTCAGCCTGGTGCCGGGCGCCGGGGGCCAGCCGGCCGTGCTGCTGGCGGTGTCGCGCGACATCACGGCGATGCGCCAGGCCGAGCGCGAGTTGCAGGCCGCCAACCGCAGCATGCGCGACGTGTTCCACCAGGCGCCGGCCTTCATGTGCGTGCTGCGCGGTCCCGAGCACGTCTACGAAATGATCAACGAGCGCTACCTGCAACTGGTCGGTTACCGCGACCTGGTCGGCCGCAAGGTGCGCGACGCCCTGCCGGAACTGGCCGCCCAGGGTTACGTCGAGCTGCTCGACCGCGTCTACCGCAGCGGCGAGCCCTTCATCGGCGCCGACCTGCCGCTGATGCTGCAACGCGGCCCCGGCATGGCGCCGGAAGAGCGCTACATCGACCTGGCCTTCACCGCCCTGCGCGACGCCGAAGGCGGCATCAGCGGGCTGCTGGTGCACGGGATCGACCAGACCGACCGCAAGCTGGCCGAACTGGCCCAGCGCGCCGACCGCGAGCGCATGCAGCTGGCGGCCGAGGCGGCGGAACTCGGCCTGTGGACCTGGCGCCCCGAGGACGACATGGTGCACTGGGAGAACGCGCGCCTGTTCGAGATCTTCGGGCTGTCGCCCGAGCAGCCGCCCGTGAACGCGGCGCGCTTCCTGCAGGAGTTCATCCACCCCGACGACGCCCCCGCCTTCGGCGCCGCGGTCGCGCGCACCCTGGAGAGCGGCGCCCCCCTGTTCTTCCACGGGCGGATACGGCGCAGCGACGGCGAGCAGCGCTGGATCGAAGTGTTCGGGCGCGCCCGCCAGTCCCAGGGCGAGGGCCCGCCCCAGCTGGTGGGCGCGGTGAGCGACATCACCGAACGCAAGCTGGCCGAGCTGGCGCTGCACGAAACCCGCGAGCGCTTCGAGAAGCTGGTCAGCCAGGCCGCCACCGGGGTGGTCCAGATGGACGTCGACGGCCACATCACCTTCGCCAACGGGAAGTACTGCGAGATGCTGGGCTACGCGCCGGGGGAACTGATCGGCCGCCACGTGATGGACGTGACCGCGCCCGATTCGCTCGGCGCCACCGCGGCGGCGATGCGCAAGCTGCGCGAGGACGGCATCGGCTTCGTCATCGACAAATCCTACCTGCGCCGCGACGGCAGCCTGATGCCGGCCACCAGCAGCGTCAACGCGCTGCGCGGCCCGCAGGGCGAATTCCAGGGCATGGTGGCGATCGTGCTCGACACCACCGAGAGCAAGCGCGCGGCCGAGCGCCTGCGCGCCAGCGAGGAGCGTTACCGCACCCTGTTCGAATCGATGGACCAGGGCTTCTGCATCATCGACATCCTGTTCGACCCGGCCGGCCAGCCGGTCGACTACCGCTTCATGGAGATGAACCGGATGTTCGAGCGCCACACCGGCCTGTCGAACGCGGTCGGGCGCACCGCCCTGGAGCTGGTGCCGTCCCTGGACCGTTTCTGGATCGAGACCTACGGCCGGGTGGCGACCACCGGCGAAGCGGCGCGCTTCGAGAGCGAGGCCCGGGCCATGGGGCGCTGGTTCGACGTCTACGCCACCCGCATCGGCGGCGCCGGCAGCGCCCGCGTCGCGCTGCTGTTCAGCGACATCACGGCGCGCAAGGCTTCGGAAGACAGGCTGCGCACCCTGGCCGACGGGCTGGCAGAAGCGGACCGCCGCAAGACCGAGTTCCTGGCCACCCTGGCGCACGAGCTGCGCAACCCGCTGGCGCCGATCCGCAGCGGCCTGGCCGTGATCCGCCTGAGCGGCGACAACCCCGCCGCGGTCGCCAAGGTGCGCCAGATGATGGAGCGCCAGGTGGGACACATGGTGCACCTGATCGACGACCTGCTCGACGTCGCGCGCATCAGCGGCGGCAAGCTGGAGCTCAAGAAGGCGCGCGTCGACCTGCGCACGGTGCTGTCCAGCGCCGTCGAGACCAGCCTGCCGGCGCTCGAGGCGGGCCGCCACATGCTCGACCTCGACCTGGCCGGCCAGGCCCTGATGGCCGACGCCGACCCGACCCGCATCGCCCAGGTGGTGGCCAACCTGCTCAACAACGCCGCCAAGTACACGCCGGCGGGCGGGCGCATCCACCTGTCGGCGCGCCGCGACGCCGGCACGGCGGTGATCGCGGTGTCCGACACCGGGGTCGGCATCCCGGCCGAGTCGCTGGACGGCGTGTTCGACATGTTCAACCAGGTCGGCCGCAACCTCGACCGGGCCCAGGGCGGGCTCGGGATCGGCCTGTCCCTGGTGCGGCGACTGGTCGAGATGCATGAGGGGACGGTGGAGGCCGACAGCGCGGGCAGCGGGAAGGGCAGCGTGTTCACCGTGCGCCTGCCGCTGGCGCAGGACGCCGTGGATGCGCCGCCGGTGGGCGCGGCGGCGCCTGCGCAGGCCGCGCCCACCGGCGGCGCGCGCGTGCTGGTGGTCGACGACAACGTGGACGCGGCGACCACCCTGTCCATGGTGCTGGAGATGAACGGGCACGCGACCCGGATCGCGCACGATGGCCAGGCGGGATTGGCGGCGGCGCGCGCCTTCGCGCCCCAGGTCGTGTTCCTCGACATCGGCATGCCGGGCATGAACGGCTACGAAACGGCGCGCGCGATGCTCGCCCTGCCGGAACTGGCGGGCGTCGTGCTGGTCGCCCTCACCGGCTGGGGCGCGGACAGCGACCGCAGCCAGTCGAGCGAAGCCGGTTTCGACCACCACCTGACCAAGCCGGTCCAGCTCGAGGCGGTCGAGGCGATCCTGGCGCGGCACGCGCCGCGCCAGCCGGGAAACACCTAGCGCGCGGCCCTGGCCGGCTCGATCAGCACCAGCTTGCCGGTCTTCGGATCGCGGTACACCTCGCCCACCCGGTCGTAGCCGCTGCCGGCATCGGTGACGCCGGCGGCGGGACGCTCGATCTGCCGCCCCTTCTCGACCGGCTGCGGGGTCTTGAGCGCGCCCTGCGTGCCGGCGATGGCGGCGATCAGCCCGCAGGCGAACACCAGCATCACGTCCACCAGGTTGACCAGGCTGGCGCGCGGGTCCTCGTCGCTCTGGTCGAAACGGGCGTCGAGGCGGGAATACAGGCGCAGGCGCGCCCGTGGCGGCGGCGCGCTCATGCCGCCGTCTCCATCTTCTCCAGCACTTCTTCGTACCAGCGGCGGCGCAGCTTGCCGATCACCAGGCCGCCGATGCCGGCGACCAGGCCCAGCACGGTCGCGTCGAAGGCCACGGTCACGGCGCTGGCCAGCTTGGCCGGGTCGCCCTGGCCCAGCGCCGCCAGGCCCGGCCCGAGCGGGATGATGGTGGCCATCAGGCCCAGCATGGGCGGAATGCGCGCCAGCAGGTCGGCGCGCTCCAGGCGGCGCCGGGCGACGGCCTGGACCTGCGCCAGGTCGCCGCTGGCGCCGAGCTTGGCCAGGCCGTGGAAGCGTTCGCCGCAGGCGATGCCGGCTTCGGCCACGGCCACGGCGCAGGCCGCGAGCAGGGCCGCCAGCGAGGGCGCCAGCAGCCAGCTGACCGCATCGTGCAGCCAGGCGAAGGACAAGGTTTCGATCATGAGAGTCTCCGTACGGATGGGGATGGATGGCGGCCGCGCCACAGGCCGAGCGAGAACAGGGCGATGCCGGCGGCGAGCAGCCCCAGCACCTGGACGATGCGCGCGGCGGGCGCCAGCGCGGGCGGCGCGAGCCGGCTCAGTTCATAGGCGCGCGCGACCGGCTGCTGGGCGCTCGCTGCCTGCGCCTGCAGGCCCTCGGCGCGCGAGGCGGCTTTCGACTGGGACTGCGCCGGCGCGCCGCGCGATGGGGCGGAAGCGGCGGGCGGGCTGGAAGGCAGCAGTTCGCCGCGCGCCTTTGCCAGGGTGACGCCGAGCGCCTGGGCGTCGGCCTGGTCCAGTTGCGGCGCCAGCCAGCGCCACATCGGATGGTCAGGCGCCGCGTGGCCGCTGCCCGGCAGGCCGTTGGCGGCCACCAGGCGCGCCAGCTCGCCGCCCAGGCGGCGGATGGTCTCGGGCTCGGTCTGCCAGAAGCCCTTCTCGGCGGCCACCATGAACACCGCCAGCATGTGGGCCTTGACGTGGGCGTTGTGGCGCTGGCCCAGGAATTGCGGCAGGCCCAGCCCGTGGGCGTCGTCGAAATACACTGCCTTGACCTCGTCCCAGGCCCAGTTCTTGACCAGGTCCGGGCGCGTGACCTGCCAGCCCCACAGGTTCTCGACGAATTCCTGACCCATGGTGCGCGCGCCGGCATAGCCATGCGCCATCAGCGGCTTGAGCCAGGCCGGGTTGAGGAAGCGTCCGCGCAGCTCGCCCAGCAGGCTGGAGGCCAGCGGCTCGACGTCGGCGCGGCCGGGCTGGGCGTGCTGCAGGATCAGGGCTTGCGGCACGCGCCCGGTGCGGCCCTCGATGGCCAGCGAAAGGCCGCCCAGGTAGTCGAAGGCGTCGTTGTTGTCGAGCAGGCCGTACAGGTTGCTGGCGCGGCCGTGGTAGGTGCGGGCGATGCCGTCCAGCGCCACGTCGAAGGCGGCGTGCTGCGCTTCGCCGTTGGCGTCCAGGCCATAGGCGTGGCCCATGCGGGTGCGGTAGGCGCGGCCGATCTCCTCGCGCTCGCGCCAGGCGCCGGAGCGTTCGGTCAGGCGGTTCACGCCGGTGCCGTAGGCGCCGGGCGCGTCGCCGAAGATGCGCTGGGCGGCGGCGACGCCGGCCTCGGGAGCGGGCATGCCGCCGCGCTGCAGCGTTTGGGCGCGCGCCAGCCATTCGCGCGCCACGCTGTTCGCAGCCAGCGGCTCGCGTCCCCAGGGAGCGCCATTCAGCGGCGCCAGCGCCGCCTGCAAGGCCTCGCGCAGTAGCGGCTGCTCCTCGGCCAGCGCGTCCGCGGACGCGGCCAGCGCCAGCCGCCCGGCGCGGTCGATCAGGCGGATCAGGTTGGGGTAGAGGTCGCGGAACAGGCCCGAGGTGGTGACCAGGGCGTCGCGCCGCGGCGCGCCGGGCTTGAGGCGCACGTCGGTGACGATGCCGCGCGCGTTCCACACCGGCTCGGCGCCCATCATGGCCAGCGCGAAGGCCACCATCACGCCCTCGTCGCGCACCGCGTCCGAGGCCCACAGGATGATGCCTTCGCTGCCCTGGCGGCCCGCATCGCGGGCGTCGGCCTTGGTGGCCAGGCGCTCGCCCAGCCCGTAGCCCAGGCGGGTCGGCAGGATGTCGCCGTCCACCGCGTGGAAGTTGCGCCCGGTGGGCAGGGCCTCGGGCGAGCGCAGCGGATCGTTGCCCTTGCCCGGCTCGATGTAGCGGCCTTCGAGGCCGGCCAGCAGCGCCGCCATTTCCAGGCGCGGCGAGTCGGCCAGCTTGCGCTCGGTGCCGGCGTCGAACACCCCGCCCTTCTTCATCGAGTCCAGCATCAGGTCGAGCGACTTGCGCTCCCAGGGGCGGCCGAACACGTGCAGCCCGTAAGGCATGAACTTCTCCTGCAGCTTGGTGAGATAGTGGCCGATCTCGTGCGCCAGCAGGTCGTCGTCGGCGGCGTCGAAACCGATGCCGCGCACCTTGAGCACGTCTTCCATCGAGGCCTCGAGCTCGGCGCGCAGGTTGAGCGCCACCACCCGCTCGCGCATCAGGCTCGCGGCCTGGGCCTTGAGCGACTCGGAGCTGGCGGCCTCGAAGCTTTCGACCACCTGGCGCAGCGAAAGCAGCTCGTCGTACAGGGGCGTGGAGGCGAGCGGCGGGGTCAGGTGGTCGACCATCACCGCCAGGCCGCGCCGCTTGGCCTGGGTGCCCTCGCCCACGCCGTCCACGATGTAGGGGTAGATGCCGGGCAGCTCGCCCGCGATCAGGCTGGGGTAGTCGTCGGCGGCGAGGCCCACGGCTTTCCCGGGCAGGAATTCATAGGTCGAGTGGCGGCCCACGTGCACCAGGGCGTCGGCCTTGAAGCGCTCGCGCACCCAGTGGTAGAAGGCCAGGTACTGGTGCGGCGGCGTGATGCTGGTGTTGGCATGCAGCAGTTCCTCGTCCACTTCCCAGCCACGCGGCGGCTGCGGGCCGATGAAGACGTTGCCGAACACCAGGCCGGGCACCAGCAGGCGGCCGCCGTCGACCATGACCTTGCCGGGCGCCGCGCCCCAGCCGCGCATGCCTTCGATGCGGTAGCCGGCCAGGCGCCGCTGCAGGGGCGCGAGCGAGGCGCAGGCGCGCGCGGGACGCTCGTCCAGGCAGGCGCGGTAGCCTTCGTCCAGCAGCGCAAGGTCGCGCAGGGCCGCTTCGCGCTGCGGGTGGTCGGCGCCTTCGACCAGGTGCAGCAGCTCCTTCACGATCAGCGCGGCCTGCTTGCGGCCGAGGGCGCGCTCGCCCGCCGCCTCGGCTTCCAGCACCTCCGCATGCAGGCGTCCCAGCAGGCCGTTCTGCATCTCGCCCCGCACCCGGGGCGACAGGGTGGCGAACCAGCGCGCGTAGTCCGCGGCGGAGACGCCGTTGACCGCCGGGTTCATCTCGCGCAGCGCGGCGCGGTCCTCCGGCAGGTTGACGCCGTGGGCCATGATGCGGTCGAGCAGGGCCTCGGGCGTGGCGGGCAGCTCGCCGACCGTGTAGCCGGCCGCCTTCAGGGCATGCAGCATCTCGAACAGGGAGGCCGCCACGTCGAGGTTGTCGGCGCCGATGTTCTGGCGGCCCGGCGGGTGGTTGTAGTAGATGAGGGCGAGGCGCTTGTCGCGGTTGGCCTTGGCGCGCAGCGCCAGCCAGCGGTCGACGCGCGCGGCCATGCGGCCGGCCTCCTGGTCCAGCACCACGGGCGGGCGGTTCTCGATGCCGGTCAGCGGATCGCGCCTGGCCTGGCCCAGGGCCGCCACCACAATCGGCTGGCCGATGCCCTGCAGCTCGGGCAGGGCGACGCGGTACTGGACCGAATCGGGCGGCAGGCCGTCCGGCGACAGGCGCCACTGCATGGCCGTGCGGTCGGACAGGCGGATCGCCTTGAACACCGGGATGTCGAGGCGCTTGAAGGCTTCCTGCACCGCTTCGCGGCCCTCGGCGGCGCCGACCACGAAGTCCTGCAGCACCACCAGGGCCGCGGGCCGCGCGGGCGTGACCAGTTGCGGCAGGCGCTCGAGCGCCTCGCGCGAGGCGCCGCCCCAGCGCGTCAGGAGCTGCACGCAGGGCTGGCCCTGCCGCTCGATCCTCCGGCACAGCGCGGCCGGCACCACGCCATCCATGTTCGACAGGTCGAGCACGACCACGGTCGGCTTGTCCTGCAGGCCGAGCTCCGCCGCCCTGCCCCAGGCCGCCGCGTCGGCCAGCTCGCGCTGCCCCACGCGCAGGCGCAGGGCGGGTTCCGGACGCGGCGCGGCCAGCGGCGTGCCCGGGGCAAGACGCTGGGCCAGCAGGGCCTCGGTGTTATCGACCCCGCCACCCTGCCACAGGCGGCGCGCGGCCAGCCACCGGGCGGCGGCCGGATGCGCGGTGGCGGCCTGCAGCGCGTCCTGGGGCGGGGTTTCGGTCGACAACTGGCGCAGGGTCTCGGCCGGAAAGCCCGCCAGGCTGCCGTGGCGGCCGCGCGTGACCAGGCTCAGGCTGGCCTCGCCGTTGAAGGCGAGGATCTCGGCGCCTGGCCTGGCATGGCGCGCCAGCGCGTCCTTGAGGCGGCGGGCGGGATCGCCGAACACCGACACCGCCAGCACGCTGTCGGCGCGCCCCAGCCACTGCGCTACTTCACGCTCGCTGGCCGCCATGAACTGGGCCGGGGTGCGCAGCAGGATGCGGTCGCGCGGATGGCGGGCCAGGTGGCGGTGCGCGGCCTCGACGGCGGTCGGGGCGGCGCGCTCGGTGACCAGGGCGAACAGGGTGGCGGCCTGCGCGGACACGCAGGACAGAAGGCATAGCAGCACCGCGAAGGCGCGGACGACAGGACGAGCGCTCAATTGGACGTCAACCGGCAAGGCACGCGAGGCGCGCAGGGAAAACCAGGCGATCCGGGCTCGCGGCCGCGCCGCAGGAAGCGCGGCATGGAATCGAAGCATGCGAAGAGAACGGAACGCCAACCGGCAAGGCCACACCCCGGGCCCTGCAATGTGCATCGCGAGCGGCCGGTCTTCTGGCTTGCCTTCATCCTTCCCTGTCCTTGCCTTCCCGTGCGGATGCACAGTGGCGGTCGTCCAGGGTCGTCGGGCCTACAGCAGCGGGGGCTGCGCCGGACTGGCGGGGATGGACATCCCGCGCGTCACCGGCTTCCCGTTTCACCCTCCCGCAGACTAGCGGAAGGGCACCGTTCACGTTATTGCCGGATTGTACATGTCCGTGGTGGACCTCGCCACTATCCGGGCAAGACCGCCATGCTCTCTCGAAAAAAAAGCCCACTCCCTGCAAGGAGTGGGCTTTGCGCCGCAAGCTATCCGCGTTCAGCGGGCCGGAATCTGGTTCAGCAGGGCCGGCTGGCCCATCTCGACAAGTGTCGCGTTGGACTTGTTGAAATAGGCGTTCCAGAATGCGCCCAGCGCGCGCAGGGTCTTGGGATCCCGATACTTCTTCGATTTGCCCGACTCTTCAGGCAACAATCCAGCGCCGATCACGTACACCTGCGCACCGCCAAAGTCTGCGATCAGCTCATTGTCGGCTGCGAGCTTGAGCTCCCGGTCCGCATCGATCTGGCGTACCGAAGCGCCTTTCGGTCCATAAAAGCTGGTCACCGAGGAGTTTTCCAGCATATCCGAAGCGAGCAGCACGATTTTGCGCCTTGCACCCGACTTCCTGACCCGCGTCGAGATGGATTTCAGCGATGCCAGGACGTCGGATTTGGCGAGATCCGTGCTGGCCATGTCGAAGGCGCCACGCAAGCCGGTGCCGATCGCCTGCATCGCGACCATGGGCTGTCGCTTGGAACACGCATCGAACCGCGCCAGAAGGGGTTTCGAGATATCGTCTCGCGCCACGGCAGGGATCGACGGCTCGATCGTCCCGGCGCTAAGGAGCTGCACGTAACGGCCCTGCGAGAAAGCCGAAAACGTCAGCAACGAGTAGGCATTGCCGGCCGTCATGAATGCACGGACATTGTCTGCCACCTGCTGCTGCAGAGTCTTGTCAAACACGGTCGTCTGGTCTACCAACACGAACAGCTCGGTATCCGCTGACGCGGGCGCGACACCCAGCTTGCTGTCGTAGCAGCTCGGCACCACGTTCTCCGCGGCAGGACAGGCTTGTGCAAACACAAGGCTCAGCGCGAACGCGAAGGCGCGCTTCACAGCAAGTCCTCGATCTCGGCCGCGCGCTGTTTCTTTGCCTGCGCGGCGGCATTCTCCTTGCGTTCCTGGAGAACCAATTTGACTTCCGCGAATACATGTTCCGGAAGAGTGTCCAGATAGGCGCGTTTGGCCTGGGTATCGTCCCCGAGGCGATCGAGTTCGCTAATGGCGCGGCCAACATCGCCGGCGCGCGCCACGGGTGTCTCAAGCTCGGCAGCAGCAAGGCCAGTACCAGCGTTAAGCGCGGATTTGCTTGCCTTGTGCGCCTGGGCGCGCTCGCGTTCCTCGTCGAGACGGCGCTGCTCCTCATGAAGCGCAGCACGCTTCTTGGTGCGGTAATCGGTCTCCTCGCGATCCGTGGAGTCGAGGAACTCGAGGAAACTCTTGTTCGGATGCACCGCGACACCAGTACCCTTGTCCGCGTGATGCTGGATCATCCGCTGTTGAAGATTTTCGAGCTGGTTCTGCGCCTTGTCGATGTACTGCTGGGAGGCGGCGCGAACGTCCGCATAAGTCAGGAATTTTCCCTTGCCCAAAGCCTTGTAAGCTGCCTTGCTGTTCTCGCCCGCGAATCCCCAGCGATAGCCGAACAGCACACCGAGCCCCTGCAAGAACACGAAGAGCACTGCCAGGATCGCGAAGGTCACCCAGTAGCCGTGCAGGTCGTATTGAGCCGCCTCCTCGACCGCCTTGCCGTCTGCGGCGAGGCTGAGGTTCGCATCGGCGTCCGGGATCACGTTCTGCTGGGCCAGGTCCAGGCCGACACCGGTTTGCCGCTGTTCCACCAGCTCGCTCTTCTGGATGCGGACGGAGTCTTCCATGAGCTTGTTGGCGCTCTGGACCCGCACGTATGTCGCACCGATAGCAATGATCAGTACGAAGGCAAGTGTGGCCCAGCTGACGACGAAGCTGGCGTCCAGGCCGACACGGTTGCAGATCTGGGTGTACTCCGGTTCGGCGTCGTCGAGGTGCTGAGCCGTAGTCAAGGGCATGGATTTGGTCCGCAGCTTGTGCTTGCGCCCCTCCTCGATCCAGTCCTTGCGTGCGCGCTTGATCTTGAGCGAGCGATAGAGTTCATGACCAGCCTGATGGGTAAGCAATACGCACAAGGCGGAGACGATGAATGCGATACCGATCGCCGCATACTTCTGGGTCGTCTCGCTGGCGCCAGGTACGGTGTAGCCGGCGAGCACATAGCTGAAACCCTGGGCTTCGATGAACACGAAGGCGATAATCAGAATCCAGATCGCCAGGGGCGTGGTCGTACGTCCATTGTCACCTGCCTTTTGTAGGTAGGTCATGCGCTCGTTGAAATCGTATTCCGATTGCACCTGAACGAAAGCCTTGTAGTCCTGGCAGAGCGTGCGCTCGGACTTGAACCAGCCGCTGCCGTCGGTAGTCTGATGGAGGTCCTGGGAGAGCCGCTTCAGTTTGCCGATCACGGGGAAGGCGTACCAGGTATTCAGCCACCACCATTTCAGCTTGTCCCACATCAGGGACACGAGAATGGCGGCGGCGGCCGTGTAGATGATCATCCACACGAGCACAGGATAGGTATGAAGGAAATCGGAGAGCATGGTATTCAGTTGGCAATGACTGGTTTAAAGGCGGAAACGTAAAGGCGATTGTCGCGGGCGTAGACGATGTTGCCGCCCTTGGCAGCTGCACCGCCTTGACGCGGATACAGGATGTCGACGCACTGCATGCCGGCGGCGCCATTGGTGAAGATGCGGTAAAGGATGCCGCCCTCTGCAAGATACGTGTTCACCGCCGGTCGCAATGTCACATCGGGGGAGGGATTGCGATTGACCGACGGATCATAGTTGGCGTAAACCTTCATCTCCGGCATTTGCGCCAAGGACGCTTCGCTGGCCAGGACGGCGACCTTGTTGATCACGATCTGGTGACCGTTGACACGTTCGGTCCAGCTCTTCCCATACAAGCCAGGAACGTGTTCGGCCACCCGGTAAGTCGCTCCATCCTTGAGTGCTTTCACCGCCCCCGTTATGCGTGGACGATCCTGGGAACAATCGGCAAGAACTGGCACATCGTCCGCGTACGCATTGCTGATCAGAGAGAACAGCGGACGCTTTTGTTCCAGCTTGCCAATACCAGCGGCGGCCAGCCGGGCATCCACCATAGGCGTACCGCCGAAGTCGATTGGCTTCCCAACGGTCTTGAAGGCTGCAACTGGCGACGAGGAGGTCGCTGCGGACGCGGGGGTGCGGGCCGGCGTCGCTGCCAGCGTCCTTCCTGGCGCGGGCGGCGTGGCGACCTGGCGGCTGATCGGCCTGGATGCATTGCTGTGATTGGGACGCGCGCCGCCAGTGGCTGCCTGCGCCTGCGCGTTAGCGGCTTCTCCATGTGCGGGCGCAGCTTGGGCGATAGTACTGCGGTAGAAATGATAGTTCGGTCGGCGCTCTTCGAGATATCGGCTGAAGCCTTCTGTGTTCGTCATTTCGACGATCTCGACCCGGCGGTTCTTGGCCCTGCCGTCTTCGGTGTTATTGTCGGCGACCGGATAGACCTCCCCCGCGCCCTGGTAGAACACCTGCTCACGCGGGATGCCGCGTCGCTGCAGGTAATCCGCTACCGCACGCGCGCGGCGTTCGGACAATTCGGCATTGAGCTTGGAGGAGCCAGTGTCATCGGTGTGCCCAACCAGCAGAAGCTTGCGGTCTGCCTGCTGGCCCGGCGCCTGTCCGGCCTTGTTCAGATTATAGATATCGGCGATCGCAGAGAAATACTGTTCGGCACGCCGGGTCAACACATCCGAATTTGTTTCGAAATGTCCGCCGCCGGCGCCATCGTCCTGCAGCGAGACAACGCTGCCGATCGCATTCTTCTTGACACTGCTGGCTTGCTGAGACCGGTCCAGTTCCGCGACATCGACGACTCGTCCGTCCTTGGTAATCGCTGCAAACTGCATCTGCAGCTGATACTCCCGCGCCACCTTGGCGAGATCACAACGGCGCTGATCAATATCGGCGCCGATGAATCCGCCGGCAGCGCCGCCCAGCAGTGCACCGGCGAGAATTGCGCCCTTGTCCTTATCCCCCATCTTTGCGCCGATCAGCGCCCCAGCCAGTACACCGAGCGCTATGCCGGTATTGCGCGCATTATTCGCACAAGGATCGGGATTATTGAAGGTATCGTTGAATGCCTGGTTTATTCCACCCTGACCGGGTGCGGTGGCGCATCCGGCAAGACTGAATGCGAGGCCGGCTGCGCCGATCTTTCTGATAGTGCGCGACTTCATTTCCATCCCATGTGTAGGCCAGCATTGGCAGGCGCCTGACATCACGCCACGGCAAATCGCCAGCAGGCGCTGTTTGCGAACCTGCAATCATGCTGTGCAATCGATAATAAAAGTTTCTCGATTGTAATGAGTGCGACAATTGGTCGCAATGCCGGGATGGCCGATTTGCTCTATTTATTCGATATTTTTCTGAATTAAGAATGGTATATGTCGACGGAATAGGTATCAGACGCACAGAAAATCACGGATTAGCGTGATTCTATTTCTTCACACATTTTTATTTTTACAAAATCGGGATAATTGGTGAGAATGAGTTCGCGATGGACTTTTTCGTCGCGTTATCGTTGCGAACAAAAACAAAAAAGCCTCGCATGCAAGCATGCGAGGCTTTTCACGGATGTGGATGTATTTCAGAACGGGATGTCGTCATCCATGTCCGAGAAGTTCGGCGCCGGTTTCGGCTGCGGACGCGCGGCCGGTGCCGGCGGGGCCTGGCGCGGAGCCGGGCGCTGCTGCGGGGCCGAGTAGTCGTCGTCCATGCCGCCGCCCATGCCCATGTCGCTGCCGCCGCCCATGCCCTGGCGGCCGCCCAGCATCTGCATGTTCTCGGCGATGATGTCGGTGGCGTAGCGCTCGATGCCGTCCTTGTCGGTGTACTTGCGGGTCTGCAGGCGGCCTTCAACGTAGACCGACGAACCTTTCTTGAGGTACTGTCCCACGATCTCGGCCAGGCGGCCGAAGAAGGAGATGCGGTGCCATTCGGTCAGTTCTTTCTGCTCGCCGGTGTTGCGGTCCTTCGAACGGTAGGAAGTGGCGACCGCGATGTTGGCGATCGCATCGCCGCTCGGCATGTAGCGGATTTCGGGATCGCGGCCCAGGTTGCCGACGATGATGACTTTGTTAACTGATGCCATGGTGTGACTCCTTCAGGGTATGTGGAGCCCTGGCTCTGCACTTGACTAAGCGCCAGGGAACTGTGGTGTTGCAGTCAGCTATTATGCCTGTTCCCGGGCCGGGAATCGCTGTTTTTTCGATAAGGGCGCACGCTGTTGCATGCGTGCGCTCAAGTCGCTCTTTCAGGACTGCTTGCCCGCCACCGCCTCGTAGGCGCGGCGGCTTTCCTGCAGCCCTGCGATCACGGCCAGGGCCGCGTCTTCATCTTCGGTCATGTCTTGCAGGAACATCGCGTTGTTTTCCTTGATCCATTCCAGCGGCATCTCCCACCAGGCCAGCTCGATCAGGGCGGCGCGCACTTTCTCCGTGAAGCGGTAGCGGACCAGGCGGGCCGGCGCGCCCGCATAAATGCCGTAGGGCTCGGACTGGAAGTTCGGCGGCAGCACCGAGCGCGCCCCGATAACGCAGCCGTTCTCGATCGTGCTGCCGCCCAGCACCATCACCTCGTCGCCGATCCAGACGTCGTTCTTGACCACCGTGTCGCCATACTGCGGCGGCAGCGCATTGGACAGCCCCATGCCCACGCTCGAGAACATATAGGTCGAGATGGTCTTCATCTCGTGCTGGCCGTTGAGCAGGAAGCGCAGGCGCTGGCCGCCGGAGACGAAGCGGCCGATCGCCAGGCTCTGCTGCTTCCCGTCGTACTTCGCGAGCGAATCGACACCCAGCGCCGAACAGCGTCCGATGTAAAAATAGCCCTCGGTGGCATCCTGGTCCACCCAGTTGCGGAAGAAACGGTGCGGGATCTGGCTGTAGCCGCCCTTGGCATAGCCCAGGACGGTGAAATGCCCCGCCCAGGGATGGTCGGGCTGCTCGCCGCTGAAGTCGTCTTCCGTAAAAATTTGCATGATCTTCGCTCGCTCGGAAAGGAAGCCTCGATTGTAACCCCAGAGCAACTTACCGAAAGACTTTATACCTCTGGCATCTTTGCCATTGAATTGGGGCGCAGCCCCACCACATGGACCGGATTGACCCGCTCGTCGTTGTGTGGCCACGGCAAAAATTGCTGGATGGATGTACAGCATTTCGAAAAACGAGCTACACTTATGGGTTCTCTCCGATCGGCCCGCTCACCCCGTCCGTGCTCTGTGCGCCGGCCCCGCAAAACTTATTGAAAGCCTGCAAAAACTTAATGGAAGAAATTCGTATCCGCGGCGCGCGCACGCACAATCTGAAGAACATCAACCTCGACCTGCCGCGCAACAAGCTGATCGTCATTACCGGGCTGTCGGGGTCCGGCAAATCCTCGCTCGCCTTCGACACCCTGTACGCCGAAGGCCAGCGCCGCTACGTCGAGTCGCTGTCGGCCTACGCGCGTCAGTTCCTGCAGCTGATGGAAAAGCCGGACGTCGACCTGATCGAGGGCCTGTCGCCGGCCATCTCGATCGAGCAGAAGGCCACCTCGCACAACCCGCGCTCGACCGTGGGCACGGTCACCGAGATCCACGACTACCTGCGCCTGCTGTACGCCCGCGTCGGCACCCCCTATTGCCCGGACCACCCGCACGAGCCGCTCGCGGCCCAGACGGTGTCGCAGATGGTCGACGCCGTGCTGGCCATGCCGGAAGGGACCAAGCTGATGATCCTGGCTCCCGTGGTGGCCAACCGCAAGGGCGAGCACAGCGACCTGTTCCAGGCCATGCAGGCCCAGGGCTTCGTGCGCTTCCGCGTCCAGAGCGGGGTCAACGCGGCCAAGATCTACGAAGTGGACGAGCTGCCCAAGCTGAAGAAGACCGAGAAGCACAGCATCGACGTGGTGATCGACCGCGTCAAGGTCAATGCCGACATCAAGCAGCGCCTGGCCGAGAGCTTCGAGACCGCGCTGCGCCTGGCCGACGGCCGCGCCATCGCCTTCGAGATGGACAGCGAGAAGGAAACCATCTTCTCCAACAAGTTCGCCTGCAACGTCTGCGGCTACTCGCTGCAGGAGCTGGAGCCGCGCCTGTTCTCCTTCAATAACCCGATGGGCGCCTGCTCGGAATGCGACGGCCTGGGCCACATCGAGTTCTTCGATCCGAAGCGCATCGTCGCCTTCCCCCACCTGTCGCTGGCTTCCGGCGCGGTGAAGGGCTGGGACCGCCGCAACCAGTTCTACTTCCAGATGCTGCAAAGCCTGGCGGCCTACTATGACTTCGACCTCGACACCCCCTTCGAGCAGCTGCCCAAGCAGGCGCGCGAAGCGGTGCTGCACGGCTCCGGCAAGACCTCGATCCCGTTCTCGTACATCAACGAGCGTGGCCGCACGGTGATCCGCGAGCACACCTTCGAAGGCGTGGTCAACAACCTGCAGCGCCGCTACCGCGAGACCGATTCGATGGCGGTGAAGGAAGAGCTGGCGAAGTTCATCAACGAGAAGACCTGCCCGGCCTGCGAAGGCGCGCGCCTGCGCACCGAGGCCCGCTTCGTCAAGATCGGCCAGGGCGAGCAGCAACGCGCCATCTACGAAGTCTCCGACACCCCGCTGCGCGAGACCCTGGAGTATTTCGAGTCGCTCGAGCTGACCGGCGCCAAGAAGGACATCGCCGAGCGCGTGATCAAGGAGATCACGGCGCGCCTGAAATTCCTGAACAACGTCGGCCTGGACTACCTGTCGCTGGACCGCAGCGCCGACACCCTGTCGGGCGGCGAAGCCCAGCGCATCCGCCTGGCCTCGCAGATCGGCTCGGGCCTGACCGGCGTGATGTACGTGCTGGACGAACCCTCGATCGGCCTGCACCAGCGCGACAACGACCGCCTGATCGCGACCCTGAAGCACCTGCGCGACATCGGCAACAGCGTGCTGGTGGTGGAGCACGACGAGGACGCGATCCGCACCGCCGACTACATCGTCGACATGGGTCCGGGCGCGGGCGTGCACGGCGGCGCGGTGATTGCGGCCGGCTCGCTCAAGGAGATCATGAAGAGCAAGCAGTCGCTGACCGCGCAGTACCTGGACGGCCGCCGCAAGATCGAGGTGCCGAAGAAGCGCACCAAGGCCGATCCGGCGCGCCAGCTGGTGATCACGGGCGCGACCGGCAACAACCTCAAGAAGGTGGACCTGACCCTGCCGGTGGGCCTGCTCACCTGCGTGACCGGAGTCTCGGGTTCGGGCAAGTCGACCCTGATCAACGACACCCTGTTCCCTGCCCTGTCGCGCCACCTGTACGGCTCGCAGACCGAACCGGCGCCGCACGACGCCATCCACGGCCTGGAGCACTTCGACAAGGTGATCTCGGTCGACCAAGCGCCGATCGGCCGCACCCCGCGCTCGAACCCGGCCACCTACACCGGCCTGTTCACCCCGATCCGCGACCTGTTCGCGACCGTGCCGACCGCGAAGGAACGCGGCTATTCGGCGGGCCGCTTCTCGTTCAACGTCAAGGGCGGCCGCTGCGAGGCCTGCCAGGGCGACGGCGTGATCAAGGTCGAGATGCACTTCCTGCCGGACGTGTACGTGCCTTGCGACGTCTGCCACGGCAAGCGCTACAACCGCGAGACGCTCGAGGTGCAGTACAAGGGCAAGAACATCACCGAAGTGCTGGACATGACGGTGGAGGACGCGCACGAGTTCTTCAAGCCGGTGCCGGTCATCGCGCGCAAGCTGCAGACCCTGCTGGACGTGGGCCTGGGCTACATCAAGCTGGGCCAGAGCGCGACCACGCTCTCGGGCGGCGAGGCGCAGCGCGTCAAGCTCTCGCTCGAACTGTCCAAGCGCGACACGGGACGCACCCTGTACATCCTGGACGAGCCGACCACCGGCCTGCACTTCGCCGACATCGACCTGCTGCTGAAGGTGATCCACCGCCTGCGCGACCAGGGCAACACGCTCGCCATCATCGAGCACAACCTGGACGTGATCAAGACTGCGGACTGGATCGTCGACCTGGGTCCGGAAGGCGGGGCCGGCGGCGGCACCATCGTGGCGGCCGGCACGCCGGAAGACGTGGCGAAGAATCCGGCCAGCGTGACTGGCAAGTACCTCAAGCCGCTGCTGAAGGGCTGATCTGAGCCTCGCCAACTGTCTAGTTGGCCGTAAAACCGTCGTTCCGGCGAAGGCCGGAACCCAAGTTCCAGTGTGCAGCTACTCACACAAACTTAGGTTCCGGCCTTCGCCGGAACGACGTGGTTGTGATTATTCCGGCGTGTATAGCGGCTGCTGCATCCGCACCGGCCGCACGTCCATCCGGATCCGGTAGATCGACCACGCATCCTCGCGATTGGTCACGAACTGCCGGCTGTCCGGCGCGCGCGAGAAGGTGAACTCATAGCCGCGTTCCGGGTTCGGGCTGGGCGGTCCTTCGAAGGCCAGCCCGGTGGCGCGCTGCAGGTCGCTGTCGACCAGTTTGGCCAGGATGCTGACCACCGCGTTGTTCCCCAAAATATCCGTGTAGAACAGGTAGTCGCGATGCTCGGGCCGGGTCGCGTCCACCGGTTCCTTGCCCGGTCCGGCCACGAAGCTGCGGCTGGCCAGGTGGAACCTGTCCCCGTTGTCCAGATAACTGATGCGCGCGTTGGACAGGTTGAAGCGCGGCTGCGCCTTGTCCGAGACCGCGTCGTCCAGCTCCAGCAGGATCGCGCCGGTGTAGCCGATCACGCTCACCTCGCGGGAGGGCGCCACCACGGCCGCCGTGTTCTCGTCGATTCCCAGTCCCAGCTTGTAGCCCTTGCTCAGCATCGCCGGCAGCATGCGCGCGAAGCGTCCGCGCGCCAGCAGATGCTGGTCGATGAAGACGTCCTCGCCGATGAAACCCAGGCCGGGCGCGATGTCCTTGCCGTCCGTGACCCCGTTCTTGAGGACCGGCGCGACTTCCAGCGGCGGGTCGTAGAACATGGTGCTGCTCATGATGGCCGCGCCGGCGCTGGTGCCGGCGATCACGCCGCCGCGCCGGTACAAGGCCCACAGCGCGTCCAGCACCGCCGTGTTGCTGCCGTCCGCCCGGCGCAGAGTGCCGGTGATGCGGGCCTGGTCGCCGCCGGTGAAGAAGGCGCCGCCGGCTTCGCGCACGCTGCGCGCGATGGCCGGGTCGTCGGCCGCCTTGCGCGCGTCCGAGCCCGGCAGGCGCGGCGCCACCGGGACCACGAAGGCCCGGGCGCCGTGGCGGTTCAGGTAGTCCGCCGCCATCCGCCCTTCGCGCTCCGGGTTCTCGGCGGCCGAGGGGAAGACCGCGATGCGCGCGCCCTTGCCGCCGGCCAGTTCGACGATCTTCCCCCACACCGCCGCGTTGTCGGGGCGCAGGCCGCCGCCGATGATCACCAGCGAGCCCTTGGGCGCTTCGGCAGCCAGGCTGCCGCCGGCGCTGGCGATCCCCACCGCCAGCGCGAAGCACAGTTTCCTCAGCATGCCGCGCCCGTTACTTGAACGAGTAGTTCAGGCTCACGAAGCCGTTGCGGCCGCGCGGGTCGGTGTAGCTGGGGTCGTACCCGGCCAGGAAGTAATAGGCCTGGTTCGAGAAGGGCGGATCCTTGTCCAGCAGGTTCAGGATGCCGGCGCGCAGCTTGAGCTTCTCGGTGATGGCCCAGCTGCCGGTCAGGTCCCACAGCGAATACGACTTCACGCGGTTCGGCGCCAGCAGGGCGTCGGTGAAGGGATCGTAGGTGGTGTTCTGGTCGGTGTAGCTGGACGAGTACTGGTTCGCCAGGGTCAGGCTCACCGGGCCGTGGTCCCAGTCGAAGCTGACGCGGTGGCGCCACTTCTGGATCACCTGGTCGTTCAGGAACACGCCCAGGTTGCTGCGGTAGGGTTCCGACGGGCCGAACTGGCGGTCGTACTTGAGGATGCGGGTGCCCGACAGGTTGACGCCGAAGCGGCCCCAGGCGCCACGCTCGCTGCGCCATTCGGCGGCCACGTCGATGCCCGAGGTCTTCAGGCGCCCCTGGTTCTCCTTCATCAGGAGGATGTTGGAGATGAAGCCGTCCTCGTCGCGCTCGATGTACTTGCCGTTATAGGCGGCGGGGTTCTCGATGATGACCTGTTCGCCCAGGGTGCTGATGACGTCGCGCTTCTGGATGTTCCAGTAGTCGAGCGAGAAGTTGGAACGCTTGCTGACCTCGACCACCGCGCCCAGGGTGAACTGGCGCGACTTCTCGGGCTTCAGGTCGGGATTCGAGCGGCGTTCGACGTTCCACTGGTCGGTACAGGTGTCGATGCTGCCTTCCTGGGCCACGCACTGCGGGTCGGTCAGGATGCCGGCCGAGGTGCCGAAGATGGTCGGGCGCTTCAGGTCCGACAGCGAAGGGGCGCGGAAACCCGTGCCGGCCGAGGCGCGCAGCAGCAGGGCGCTGCTGGGCTGCCAGCGCAGGCCGATCTTCGGATTGGTGGTGCTGCCCACTTCGCTGTAGTGGTCGTAGCGCAGCGCGAACTGCATCTCGAGCTCCTTGGTGAAGGGCGCGTTCACCTCGGTGAACACCGAGGCCACGCGGCGGCGGTTGTCCGCGGTCTCGACCTCGAGCTGCTCGCCGGCCGGCACGGTGCTGTCGCGGTCGCCGGCGATGTTGTTCGACTTGAGCAGTTCGGACGGCGTGAACATCTGGTGCTCGCGCCGGTATTCGCCGCCGATCGCGATCGCCAGGTCGCCGCCGGCGAGCTGCATCAGCGAGCGCGAGACCTTGCCGTCGACCGAGGTCGAGATGCCCTTGGCCTTGCGCGCCTCGTCGTTCACCTTGATGCTGTTGATCAGGTCAAGGCCCGCCTGGGACGAGGGAGCGAAGGGATTCACGGTGCCGTTGCGCACGGCCGCGTCGAACTTGTCGAACAGGACGTAGCCGTCGAAGTAGCGGTCGTCGGCCGTGTTCTCGGCGCGCGAGACCGCCAGGTCGTAGTCCCAGCCGGCCACCAGGCCGGTGGCGCCGAGCAGCAGGCGCTGGCCTTCGCTGGTCACCTCGTTGCTGCGGTTGCCGGCTTCCTTCATGCGGTAGCGGATGCCGCTGAAGGTCGCGGGCAGGCCGGGTCCGGTCAGCGCGCGGCGGTAGGCCTCGGGCAGGATGCTGACCGGCAGGTCGCGGATGCGCACCGGGTTGGGCGAGAGCACGTACTTGGTCTTGGCCTCGGTCTGCACCAGTTCCGCAAACAGCTGGTGGTTGTCGTTGAGCTGGAAGGTGGCGCGGCCGATGAAGCCGATCTTGCGCGAGTCCGGGTAGATCTCGGTGTCTTCCATGTAGTCGTAGCTACAGCCGGCCACGCCGCCCGGGCCCTGGGGCGCGTAGACGGTGGCGGGCGGGTTGCAGTTGGGCGCGCTCGGGTTGATCCGGCTCACCCGGCTGCCGGCCGGCAGCAGGCCGGCGCCGATCAGCGCCGCGCGCTGGGCGGCCGAGATGTCGACGTTGGCCGGGAAGGTGTTGCTCGACATCTGGGCCGGCAAGGTGGTCGCCAGTGCGCGCTCGGCGATGAAGCTGCGCTGGCCGGAGCGCAGGGCGTCCAGTTCCTGGTAGTCCAGCACGCCGAACACGTTGAAGCGGTCCTTGGCCAGGTCGCCGGTGCCGGCGCTGATGCTGGCGGTGCGCTTGCCGGCGCCGCCGTGCTGGGTGCCGGCCGCCGACGCGGCCAGGTCGATGCCGGTGTAGTCCTTGCGGGTGATGAAGTTGACCACGCCGCCGATCGCGTCGGTGCCGTAGATCGCCGAGGCGCCGTCCTTCAGCACTTCGACGCGCTGGATCGCGCCGGCCGGGATGTTGTTCAGGTCCACGCCCGAGTTGTCGCCCGGCGAAGCGAAGTTGGCCAGGCGGCGGCCATTCAGGAGCACCAGGGTGGAGGAAGCGCCGATGCCGCGCAGGTTGGCCGCATTCAGGCCGCGCTGGCCCGAGGTGCCGTCGGTGATGCTGGGGCCGTCGGTGATGGGCGCGGTGTTGGCGCTGATGTTCTTCATCAGTTCGGCCGCGGTGGTGGCGCCCATCTTTTCGATGTCCTCGCGCGAGATGGTCTCGACCGGCAGCGCCGCCTCGGTGCTGATGCGCTTGATCGACGAACCGGTGATCTCGACCCGCTGCATCCTGGCCGGATCCGTCTGCGCCCATGCCTGCTGGGCGAACAGACCCAGCGCCGCGACGATGCTCGAGGCCAGGACGGTCGGCCGCAAGGTATTCGAAATGTGCTTACTCATGCATTGCTCCCTCTTGGTGGTGACTCAGGACTTCTTCACGTTCCGGCGCCTGGGGGCGCTTTCCTTTTTTTGCGAACTGCTGGTACGAATCTGGTGTTCACCGTAGAGGTAGGCGGCGATGGCCTCGGTGTGGCGCGCCGCCTTGGCGACGTTGGCCTTGTTGGAGGTCATCAGCGACACGGCGATCGCTTCGATGACCGCCAGCACCGCGCTCGCGCTGCTGGGCAGCACCGGGTGCGCGCTGTGCGCGTACAGCACCTGGTGCCCGAGTTCGGCCAGCGGCGAGGCGGGTGAATCGGTGATGGAGACCACGGTGGCGCCGCTGTCGCGCGCGAAGCGCGTCAGGGACACGGCGGCCAGGGTGTAGCGCGGCAGCGAGATCACCACCAGCGTGTCCTTGTCGGTGATGGTGGCGAGCTGGCTGGCCGCGACCTCGGTGCCGCCGGCGGCCGCCACTTCGACCACGTGGCGGCAGAAGGGCTGCAGGTGCATGGCCAGGGTGCCGGCCAGGAAGGTCGACAGGCCGAAGCCCATCACGTAGACGGTGCGCGCCTTGGTCAGGCCGGCGGCGATGCGGTCGATCTCGGCGCCCGCCAGCGAACGGCTGGTGGTGGTGATCGCCGCCTCGGCATAGCCCAGGCTTTCGAGCGCGGGCGAGGCCGGGCGGCGCGCGATAGAGCTGCGCAGCTTTTCCACCGGCTGCAGCATCGACTGCAGGGTCTCGGCCACGGCGCTGCGCATGGCGGCGTAGTTCTTGAAGCCGAGGTCGCGCGCGAAACGGCTGATGGTGGCGGTCGAGACCTCGCAGGCCTCGGCCAGCTCCTCGATGCCCAGGGCGGTGACGCGCACCTGGTTGCGCAGCAGGTAGTCGGCCAGCGCGCGGTTCGAGGCCGAGCCTTCGGCCAGCACCCGCAGCAGCGACTGCCCGAGGGAAGACTCGGCAAAACCGATATCGGGCGCGGCGTTATGCAGGTTGGCTGGACTCATCGTGGGTTGGGCTCTCGGCTGCTTTTATGTCATGCAAATTTCAAAACATTTGCCAAATGTAATCCAGGTTCGTCTACCGACTCAACTGGTTTTTGAAAATTTTTTTTCAGTGATTTACGTTGTGTAAAAAAACCTACATAATTCTTCGAAACGCAACCGGCGCCAGGAGACCTGCCTATGCCTATACAGACCCACCCGATCGCGAGCGAGCCGGGCCTTGCCAACTACACGCTGAGCGTATGCCGCTACGGCCGCGAAGGCAGCGGCAGGAAGGCTTATATTCAGGCTGCATTGCACGCCGACGAAGTGCCGGCCATGCTGGTGGCCCACTGTCTCAGGCGCCTGCTCGACCAGTACGAGGCCGAGGGCCGCGTGCGCGGCGAGATCGTGCTGGTGCCGGCGGCCAATCCGATCGGCCTGTCGCAACTGGTGCACGGCACGCCCTTCGGGCGCTTCGACCTGGGCACCGGCATCAACTTCAACCGCGACTTCCGCCACGTGGCCGAGGAGCTCAAGGACAAGCTGGCCGGCCGCCTCGGGCCGCACGCCGAGGCCAACGTGGGCCTGGTGCGCGAGGCGGCGCGCGCCGCCGTGGCGAGCTGGGAGCCCGAGGACGCCACCGAGGTGCTCAAGAAGACCCTGCTGTCGATGGCCATCGACGCCGACATCGTGCTCGACCTGCATTGCGATAACGAGGCGCTGATGCACGTATACGCGGGCACGGCGCTGCGCGACAAGGCCGTGCCGCTGGCGGCCCTGCTCGGCGCGCGCGCCCTGCTGCTGTCCAGCGCTTCGGGCGGCGCGCCCTTCGACGAAGCCTGCAGCCGCCTGTGGTGGGACCTGGCCGAGCACTTCGGCCCGCAGACCCCGGTGCCGCCGGCCTGCGCCGCCGTGACGGTGGAGCTGCGCGGCGAGATGGACGTGCGCTACGACTACGCCGAGCAGGATGCCAAGGCGCTGCTGCAGTACCTGGCGCGCGAAGGCCTGCTCGACATCCCGGTCGAGGAGCTGCCCGAGGCGCAATGCGCGCCGACGGCGCTGGAAGCGGTCGAGCCCCTGCATGCGACCCAGGCCGGGGTGCTGGTCTTCCACAAGCAGCTGGGCGAGCGGGTGGAAGCCGGCGAGGCGGTGGCCGACATCGTCAACCCGGTCAGCGGCGCGGTGGTCACCCTGCGCGCGCGCCATCCCGGGCTGCTGTTCGCCCGCACCGCCCACCGCCACCTGCTGCGCGGCATGCAGGTCTGCAAAATCGCGGGGCTCACGCCCTTCCGCACCGGTTCCCTGCTGAGCGACTGATCATGCGCCTGCGAATGCCCAACACCTTCGTGCTGCTGTTCGCGATCCTGGCGCTGATCGCGCTCGCGACCTGGTTCGTCCCCGGCGGCAAATACGACACCCACCTGGTCAATGGCCGGCAGCTGGTCGACCCGGATTCCTTCCACTACGTGGCCAGCAATCCGCAGGGCCTGGTGGACCTGCTCAAGTCGCCGATCCGCGGCTTCGTCGAGGCGGCCCAGATCATCGGCTTCGTGCTGTTCGTGGGCGGCGCCTTCGCGGTGCTGCAGAAGACCCAGGCGATCGACCGCCTGATCCTGTCGATCGCCCGCGCCCACCGCCATTCGCCGCTGGTGCGCGCCGCCATCATCCCGGTCTTCGTCACCCTGTTCTCGCTGGGCGGGGCGACCTTCGGCATGAACGAGGAGGTGATTCCCTTCATCCTGATCTTCGTGCCGCTGGCGCTGGCCCTGGGCTACGACACCGTGACCGGGGTCTCGATTCCCTTCCTCGGCTCCCAGGTCGGCTTCAGCGCGGCTTTCCTGAATCCCTTCAACGTCGGCATCGCGCAAGGGATCGCGGGGGTGCCGGTGTTCTCGGGAATGGGCTACCGCTTCATCGTGTGGGCGCTGGCGACCATCGTCACCATCGCCTTCCTGATGTGGTACGCGGCGCGGGTCAAGGCCAATCCGGCGCTGAGCCCGACCTATGTGCTGGACCAGGGCAAGCGCAAGGAGCTGCCGGAAACGAGCGGGGACGACGCTGAACACGAACACATGACCGGACGCCACAAGGCGGTGCTGCTGCTGTTCGCGGCCACGCTGGGCGCGATGGTGGTCGGGGTGGTGAAGTACGAGTGGTTCATCGACGAGATCGCCGCGCTGTTCCTGGCGATGGCGATCGTGGTGGGCATCGTCGGCCGCCTGGGCGCGGACGACTGGGTGGCCTCCTTCATGCAGGGCGTGAAGGACCTGGCGCCCACCGCGCTGGTGATCGCGATCGCGCGCGCCACCCTGGTGATCGCGCGCGAGGCCCACATCATCGATACGGTGCTGCATTCGCTGGTGCCGCTGGTGCAGTCCAGCCATCCGGTGTTCGCGGCCCAGAAGATGTTCCTGATCCAGTCGGTGATCAACTTCTTCATCCACTCGGGCAGCGGGCAGGCGGCGCTGACCATGCCGATCATGGCGCCGCTGGCCGACCTGGTGGGGGTGTCGCGCCAGACCGCGATCCTGGCTTTCCAGCTGGGGGAGTTGTCGACCTCGATGATTCCGACCTCGGGCATCACCGTGGGGGTGCTGGCGCTGGCGCGGATTCCCTGGCTGACCTGGGCGAAGTGGATGGTGCCGCTGCAGTTGATCTATCTGGTGATGGCCTTGCTGTTGTTGATACCGCCTTGTTTGATGGGGTGGAACTGAGGCGGGCGTAAGCGCTCATCTCCGTGTTAACCGTTAGCTCCAACCGGTCCCGTTAGCTCCAACCCGGCCCGTTAGAGCTTCAACCCGTCCCGTTAGCTTCGACCCGTCGTTCCCGCGAAGGCGGGAACCCAAGTTTTCCAGCGCAGCCCCTACGTTTATTGATGAGGTGACGCGACGAACTTGGATTCCCGCCTTCGCGGGAATGACGGTTTTGCGGGCGCGGGCCAGAACTTGGGTTCCTGCCAGGGAGCCGCCCTCGCGGGAGCGACGTGCGGGCACTTGGGGCCGGAAACGCGCTTTAGACAAGCCCAAATAAGTCAGGGGCGACGCCTTACAGCGCCGCCCCTGCTTTTTTTTTATGATCGCCGCCCGACGGCGGCCTCTCCCCACTCAGCCGGTCGAGTGTGCGTCACTCAAGCGGCCAGATGTTTCTCCAGCCTGGCCTTGGTGTCCACCAGTTCCTGCGGCAGGTGGTAGGCCAGTTTCTCGAACAGCTCGCTGTGCAGCTTCAGTTCCTCGTTCCAGGCGTCCTTGTCGATCGAGGTGATCTGGGTGAACTGCTGCTCGCTGAAGTCCACGCCTTCCCAATTCAGGTCGGCGTAGTTCGGCGAGGTGCCGAACAGGTGCTGCTGGCCGCCGCTCGCGCCGCCTTCGGCGCGGTCGAGGATCCACTTCAGCACGCGCATGTTGTCGCCATACCCCGGCCACACGAAGCCGCCCTTGTCGTCGGTGCGGAACCAGTTGACGCAGAAAATCTTCGGCACCGTCCCCTTGGCTTCGATCTTCTTGCCCAGGTCCAGCCAGTGCTGGAAGTAGTCGCTCATGTTGTAGCCGATGAAGGGCAGCATCGCGAACGGGTCGCGGCGCACCACGCCCATCTGGCCGGCGGCGGCGGCGGTGGTCTCCGAACCCATGGTCGCGGCCATGTAGACGCCTTCGACCCAGTTGTTGGCTTCGGTCACCAGCGGCACGGTGGTCGAGCGGCGGCCGCCGAAGATGAAGGCCGAGATCGGCACGCCGGCCGGATCGTCCCAGGCCGGATCGATCACCGGGTTCTGGGTCGCGGCCACGGTGAAGCGCGCGTTCGGGTGGGCGGCCTTGGTGCCGGAGGCCGGGGTCCAGTCCTTGCCCTGCCAGTCGATCAGGTGCGCCGGCGCTTCCTTGCTCATGCCTTCCCACCACACGTCGCCGTCGTCGGTCAGCGCCACGTTGGTGAAGATGACGTTCTCGCGCAGCGAGGCCATGCAGTTGGGATTGGTCTTGTCGTTGGTGCCCGGGGCCACGCCGAAGTAGCCGGCTTCCGGATTGATCGCATACAGCTTGCCGTCCGCGCCCGGCTTGATCCAGGCGATGTCGTCGCCGATGGTAGTCACCTTCCAGCCGTCGAAGGCCTTGGGCGGGATCAGCATCGCGAAGTTGGTCTTGCCGCAGGCGGACGGGAAGGCGGCCGCCACGTATTTCTTGTCGCCCTGGGGCGATTCGACGCCCAGGATCAGCATGTGCTCGGCCAGCCAGCCGGTGCCGCCCTGCTGGGCTTCCTGGTAACCCATGTTGGACGCGATGCGCAGCGCGAAGCACTTCTTGCCCAGCAGCGCGTTGCCGCCATAGCCCGAGCCGAAGGACCAGATCTCGCGGGTTTCCGGGTAATGCACGATGTACTTGGTCGGGTTGCAGGGCCAGGGCACGTCCTGCTGGCCGGACGCCAGCGGCATGCCGACCGTGTGCACGCAGGGCACGAAGTCGCCGTCGGTCCCGAGCACGTCGTACACGGCCTTGCCCATGCGCGTCATGATGCGCATGTTGACCGCGACGTAGGGCGAGTCGGAGAGTTCGACGCCGATGTGGGCGATCGGCGAGCCCAGCGGGCCCATCGAGAACGGCACCACGTACAGGGTGCGGCCGGCCATGCAGCCGTCGAACAGGCCGTTCAGGGTGCGGCGCATCTCGGCCGGGTCCATCCAGTTGTTGGTGGGGCCGGCCTGCTCCTTGGTGGCGGAGCAGATGAAGGTGCGGTCTTCGACGCGCGCCACGTCCGAGGGATCGGACCAGGCCAGGTAGGAGTTCGGGCGCTTGGCCGGGTTCAGCTTGCGCATCGTGCCGGCTTCGACCATCTGCGCGCAGAGGCGGTCGTACTCTTCTTCCGAGCCGTCGCACCAGTAGACGGCGTCCGGCTTGGTCAGGGTGGCGATTTCCGCGACCCAATTGATGAGCTTTTGGTGTTTGATGTAAGCTGGAACGTTCAAAGCGGCGACGCCGCCCATCACGGGCTGATTCATAGGTACCTCCAATGCCAATTAAGAATTCTGTCTGTCCCGGCACGGCAGGATCGTCGTCAGCCGGAAGCGGCATCCATTCCCAGGAGGAAATCGGCGGTACGGCGGCGTTACGGCGGTCGTGTCGACAGCCTCTGGCAAGGCTGGGAACGGTGCTGCTGGGTAACACTGTGGAGTCGTGTCAAACCCTTAAGTTCCAATCGATTGTACACCGCACAAACCCCGTTTCGAGGTCTTCTATTACAAAAAAGTAGGAATATTGACCTAGTAATGTAGTAGGCTATTTCGGTTTCGGGCATATCGTGTTATTCGTTTACGCGCACCTCATTACAATCTGACAACATCCATGAAAATTGCGATTCTCGACGACTATCAGGACGCCGTGCGCGGCCTCGACTGCTTCCGCTTGCTCGACGGACACGAGGTAAAAGTCTTCAATAACTCGACCAGGGGGCTGGGCCAATTGGCGATCCGGCTGGCCCCCTACGACGCCCTGGTGCTGATCCGCGAGCGCACCACTTTCCCGCGCGCACTGCTGGCCAAGCTGCCTAACCTCAAGCTCATCTCGCAGACCGGCAAGGTCAGCGGCCACGTCGACGTGGCGGCCGCGACCGAGCTCGGCATCGCCATTGCCGAAGGCATCGGTTCGCCCGTGGCGCCGGCCGAGCTGACCTGGGCACTGATCATGGCCAGTAGCCGCAAGATCGTCCCCTACGCCAACAACCTCAAGGAAGGCCTGTGGCAGACGGCCTCGATCAATCCCGCGCTCAACGGGCTGGGACGCTCGCTGCGCGGACGGGTGCTGGCGCTCTGGGGCTACGGCAAGATCGGCAAGCTCATGGCAGGCTATGGCCGCGCCTTCGGCATGCGGGTGCTGGTGTGGGGCAGCGAGAACAGCCGCCAGGCGGCGCTGGCGGACGGCTTCGAGGCGGCGGCGTCGCGCGCAGCCTTGTTCGAGCAGGCGGACGTGCTGAGCCTGCACCTGAGGCTGGCCGAGGGCACGCGCGGGATCGTGAACGCCGAGGACCTGGCGCGCATGAAGCCGGATGCCTTGTTCGTGAATACCAGCCGGGCCGAACTGGTCGCCGAGGGCGCCCTCGAGGAAGCGCTGCGCAAGGGGCGGCCGGGATATGCGGCGCTGGATGTATTCACCAGCGAGCCGCTGGCCGCGGATGCGGAACTGCTGCGGATTCCGACCGTGCTGGCGACGCCGCACCTGGGCTATGTGGAGAAGGACAGCTACGAGATCTACTTCCAGATCGCGTTCGAGAACGTGCTGAAGTTCGCGCAGGGGCAGCCGGACAATATCCTGAATCCGGAGGCCTTGGGGAAGCGTTGAGCTCGGGGCCTCGTTTCGTCGACATGCTTGACGGCGGGCCGCCCAAGCCTTCGCCCGAACTCAGGCAGGTGGCGTTGAGATAAGCTTCGACTCTGTCGTCAGCCGCCATACCGTCGTTCCGGCGCAGGCCTGGGCGGCCCCGCCGTAACCCAAGTTCCTCGCGCAGTGAAAAGGCCGGCTTGCACCACCCTCAGCGCAGCTCGGGCTCTCCCGTCAGATTCGGCTTGCGCGCCGGCATGACGTGGGTGCCCGTCCACAAGCCCGCCCAGCCCGGCGGCCAGCCGATGTCCGGCCCCGCATAGACCTTCAGGCCCGCCCGCACCGGCACCACCGGCACCGGCGGCGCTTCGACCAGGCCGCCGCCCGCGGGCCGCTCCATGTTCAGGCTGTACATGTATCCCGGCAGCAGCAGCTCGCAGGCCTGGGCGAACCAGGCCGTGTGGTCCTCGTCCCTTCCCAGCGCCTGCGCCAGGCCCTGCGGGTCGAATTTCGCCAGGGCATGGATCAGCTCATCCGTGCTCGCCCCGGGCAGATCGCCCCAGCCCATCACCGGATTGTTGTTGTAGTCCGCCCCCGAGCCATACCAGCCTTCGCGCCAGGTGCGCTGCATCCAGTTGCGCGGCCCGGTGAACAGGTGCCAGCGCCAGTGCAGCCCCGAGGGCTTGGGCCAGGAATACAGGTAGAGCTTCTGGTAACCCGCCTTGTGCAGTTCGCGCACCACGGCCATCAGGCGCGCGTGCGGCATGCGGTCGGGCGGGGCGCGGCGGAACAGGATGGGTTCGCCATCCGCGTGCTGCACCTCGTCGCTCGAGAGGTTCAGGTCCAGGGTGCGCGCCTCGTTCCCGAACCGGGCCGAAATCCAGCCCGTCAGGAGGTTGACGTGGGTGATCACGCCATAGCCTCGATGGCGGTGGAAGATGACGGTTCCGGGTGCGACTGCTTTCATGGGGAAACGTAAGGGATGGAAGGAAAGACGAGCAGTGTACTCATCCGATCCGACCGATTCTAGCGCAGTCACATATGGATACACTACCGTTTGCGGCTATCATGAACGACCTTTTTTTACCGCGTTTATAAACGATCATGACTTTGCGACTCATCGCCACCGGTGGCACTTTCGACAAGCATTACAATGAACTGAACGGCGTGCTCGGCTTCGCCGACAGCCATTTGCCCGAGGTAATCAAGCGCAGCCGCATGACCATTCCGGTCGCGCTCGACGTGCTGCCCCTGCTCGATTCGCTCGACATGCAGGACGCCGACCGCCAGCGCGTGCTGGCTTCCTGCCAGGCGGCCACCGAGAAGGCGATCGTCATCATCCACGGCACCGACACCATGCGCGAAACCGCGGCGGTGCTCGGGGCGGCCAAGCTCGACCAGACCATCGTGCTGACCGGCGCCATGATCCCCTACGAGATCGCCAATTCCGACGCCCTGTTCAACCTGGGCTTCGCCTGCGGCGTGGCCCAGGCCCTGCCGGCCGGAGTCTACGTTGCCATGAACGGCCAGGTCTTCCCCTGGGATAACGTGCAGAAGAACCGCGCCGCTGGCGTGTTCCAGAACCTCTAAGCGTCCGGCTTGCCACAGGGCAGCCGCGCGCTGCCCCTTTCCCTGCCTTCCTATACTCGCCTCTCCGATCGAAGCAGCAAGGAGAGAACAATGAACGAGCAGCGCCCCACCCTGACCACCCGCCAGGGTCACCCGGTCCGCGACAACCAGGCCATGCGTTCCGTCGGCGAACGCGGACCGGCCACGCTGGAAAATTACCAGTTCATCGAGAAGATCACCCACTTCGACCGCGAGCGGATTCCCGAGCGCGTGGTGCACGCGCGCGGCACCGGCGCCCATGGCGTGTTCGAGGCCTACGGGACGATCGGCGACGAACCGGCCAGCAAGTACACACGTGCGCGCGTGCTCAACGAGGTCGGCGTGCAGACGCCGGTGTTCGTGCGCTTCTCGACCGTGATCGGCGCCAGGGAGTCGCCCGAGACGGCGCGCGACCCGCGCGGCTTCGCCATCAAGTTCAAGACCGTGGACGGCAACTGGGACCTGGTCGGCAACAACCTCAAGGTCTTCTTCATCCGCGACGCGATCAAGTTCCCCGACATGATCCACGCCTTCAAGCCCGACCCGGTCACCAACCAGCAGGAGCCCTGGCGCTTCTACGATTTCATCTGCAGCCACCCCGAGGCCCTGCACATGGTCACCTGGGTCAAGAGCCCCTGGGGCATCCCGGCCAATTACCGCGAGATGGAAGGCTCGGGGGTGAACACCTACAAGCTGGTCAACGACCAGGGCGTGGCCCACCTGGTGAAGTTCCACTTCCAGCCCAGGCAGGGCGTGCGCAACCTGACTGCCAGCCAGGCCGCCGGAATCCAGGCCCAGGACACCAGCCACGCCACCCGCGACCTGTACGAGGCGATCGCGCGCGGCGACTTCCCGGAATGGGAGTTCTGCGTGCAGATCATGAGCGATGGCGAGCACCCCGAGCTCGATTTCGATCCGCTGGACGACACCAAGCGCTGGCCGGAAGACCGCTTCCCGCTGCTGCCCGTGGGCCGCCTGGTGCTGAACAAGAACCCGGACAATGTGTTCGCCGAGACCGAGCAGTCGGCCTTCGGCACCGGGGTGCTGGTGGACGGGATCGACTTCTCGGACGACAAGATGCTGCAGGGCCGGACGCTCTCGTATTCCGACACCCAGCGCTACCGGGTGGGGCCGAACTACCTGCAGTTGCCGATCAACGCGCCGCAGGAAGCGGCGAGCGCGCGCACCAACCAACGCGACGGCCAGATGACCTACTACGTCGATGGCCGCGGCGAGGACAAGCACATCAACTACGAGCCCAGCATCGTGGGCGGCTTCCAGGAAGCGCCCACACCCGACAAGGATTACCACCAGTGGGTCGAGGGCCACCTGGGCCGCTACCAGACCACGCGCACGGCGGACGATTACCGGCAAGCGGGAGAGCGCTACCGCAGCTTCGAGGAATGGGAACGCGAGGACCTGGTGAACAACATCGGGAGCGACCTCGCGAAGTGCCCGAACGCGATCCAGCTGCGAATGGTGTGGCACTTCTGGCACTGCGACGAGGATTACGGCCGACGCGTGGCGCAAGTGGCCGGGATCGACCTGGAGCGCGCGAAAGCACTCGCGCCGCTGCCGGGCAAGCCGGCGCCGCACCAGGATCGGGAAGGGCCGACCTATTCGGACGGCAAGCCGGAACGCGGCGCTGCGGGCAGCAAGGAACCGGCCACCAGCGAGGAAGTCGCGGCCTCGAAGTGAGGCCGCGGGCGCCCGGCCGGCCGGGCGCTAGTGGCGGATCAGGCCTTGGCTTCGCCGCCCAGGGCCTCGACCACGTCGGCCAGCAGCTTGGCCAGTTCGCCGGTCATCAGGACGATGTCGTTGTCGAAACGCTCGTCGTCGCTGTAGGTCGGCGCTTCGCCTTCCTTGATCACGTCCAGCGGCTTGACGCCCTTGATCGCCAGCGACTCGGTCAGCACGAAGCTGATGCGGTCGTTCCAGGTCATGGCCAGGCGGGTGCACTGCTTGCCGGCCGCGATGTGGCGGCGGATGTCGTCCGGTTCCAGGGTGTGCTTCACGTAGCGCACCGCGGCGCGGCTTTCGCCGGTGGCGCGCAGTTCGGTGTCCTGGTCGATGGTGAAGCCGTAGGGCGCTTCGTCGGCTTCCAGCCAGCCGGTCATCACCGCCACCGGCGAGCGCTGCACGCGCAGCGATTCGAGCGGCATGCGGTCCACCGCCTTGAGCAGCAGCTTGATCACGTCGTCGGCCTTGGCCGGGCTGGCCGCGTCGACCACCAGCCAGCCGTTGACCGGGTCGATCCAGACCCAGACGTTGCTGCGGATCGAGAACGCGCGCGGCAGCAGTTCGTCGGCCACGCGCTCCTTCAGTTCCTTCATCGCCTTCTTGCCCGGCGGGAAGCCCTGCTGCTCTTCCAGCTCGGCCGCCTTGGCCTTGGCCACCTGGTTGATGACCGACGAGGGCAGCAGCTTCTTCTCGGTGCCCAGCATCATCAGCATCTGCTTGTTGACGACGTGAACCAGCTTGCCGTTATTGCGTGGCGAATCCCAGCCCTGGCGCAGCAGTTCGTTGCTGCTGGCGGGCGTGAAGGCCTGGGACTGCAGCGCCTCTTCCAGTTGTTCCGGGTTGAATGCCCAGGGAGCGGGCAGGCGATAGATCTGAAGATTCTTGAACCACATACGCTGTTATCCGATTGTTTCAGTATTTCAAGGGAACGACATTCTACGCTGCTCAGCCCAAAATTGCGCCAACGAAAAAGTCAAAAGCTCAAGTTGTTGTCGACTCGTCCACGCTGTCGTCGAACAGCCGGAGCTGCTCGACGATCTCGGTCTCGCTCAGGCGCACCCCCACGCCCAGCAGGCGCACGGGGCGGCTGGCGCGCAGCCAGCCGGTTTCCATCAGGCGGGCATAGGTCGGAATATGTGGCGCATAGCCAACACACTCGACGGTGGTCTGCTGGAAGTCGTTGAACTTGATCTTTACGAACAACTTGTTGATGAATTTTTCAGCATTGTTGCGCTTGATGCGGCCAAGCAGGTGCTCGACCAGTTCGGGCAGCAGCTTCAGGCAGGCGGCCAGGTCGGGCACGTCCGGGGTATAGGTTTCCTCGGTGCTGATCGACTTGCGCTCGCGCGAGGTGTTCACCTCGCGGTGGTCGATGCCGCGGCACAGGTCGTAGAGACGGGCGCCGAAGCTGCCGAAGTGCTCGTGCAGCTTGTCCAGGCTCCAGGTCCGCATGTCGCCGCAGGTCTGCAGGCCGAGCCGGTGCATCTTGTCGGCCGTGACCTTGCCCACGCCGTAGAGCTTCTTGACCGGCAGCACGGCGACGAAGGCATCCACTTCCTCGGGACGCACCAGGAACAGGCCGTCCGGCTTGTTCCAGTCGCTGGCGATCTTGGCCACGAACTTGTTGGGCGCCACGCCGGCCGAGGCGGTGATGCCCACGGTCTCGAAGATGCGGCGCCGGATCTCCTGCGCGATCAGGGTGGCGCTGCCCTTGCAGTGCGGGGAATTGGTGACGTCGAGGTAGGCCTCGTCGAGCGAGAGCGGCTCCACCAGCTCGGTGTAGTCGCGGTAGATGTCCATGATCTGGCGCGAGGCGATGCGGTACTTTTCCATCGCCGGCGGCAGCACCAGGAGCTCGGGGCAGAGCTTCATGGCCTGGGCCGTGGCCATGGCCGAATGGATGCCGTAGGCCCGTGCCTCGTAGTTGCAGGTGGCGATCACGCCGCGCTGGTCGGGACGGCCGCCCACCGCCAGCGGGCGTCCGCGCAGCGACGGGTCGTCCCGCATCTCGACGGATGCGTAGAAACAGTCGCAATCGCAATGGATGATTTTCCGGACCGGGGCGTTCACTCGCGGGAGCGCCCCGGGCGGGATGCCGGGGCCGACTACTGTAATTGCATACAGTATCGTCCGAAACGCGCCTCCTTGCAAGAATCATCGCCCTCCTGCGCCGCCCTCCCCTCGGCGCAGGAAGGCTTCGCGGTGGCTGTTGGTCATGGCGTGGATCCAGGCCGGGTAGGCCGCCGGCAGCGCGCTGGCGGCGTCCAGTTCGGCCAGCACCTCCGGTTCCAGCGCCAGCTCCAGCGCCTTGAGGTTGTCCAGCAGCTGCTCCGGACGGCGCGCGCCGACGATGGCCGAGCTTACGCCCGGACGCGCCAGCAGCCAGGCCAGGGCCAGCTGGGCCGGGGCGGCGCCGATGCGCCCGGCCACCGCGCGCAAGGCGTCGGTGACCCGGTGGCCGTGCTCCCGCTCCACCGGCGGGAAGTCGATGTGCACCCGCCGCGCATCCGGGTCGCTGCTGCCGCCGCGCCCGAACTTGCCCGACAGGAGGCCACCCGCGAGCGGACTCCAGGCCAGCACGCCCAGGCCGGCGTCCACCGCCTGCGGCAGGATCTCGCGCTCGATGTCGCGCACCGCCAGCGAATAGCAGTTCTGGACCGAGACGAAGGACGACCAGCCGTGCAGGGCCGAGAGGCCGAGCGCCTTCGCCACCTGCCAGCCGGCCAGGTTCGAGCAGCCGATGTAGCGGATCTTGCCGGCGCGGACCGCGTCGTCCAGGGCGCGCAGGGTTTCCTCCAGCGGCGTCAGGGTGTCGATGTTATGGATCTGGTAGAGGTCGATGTGGTCGGTGCGCAGGCGGCGCAGGCTGGCCTCGAGGGCGCGCATCAGGTGCGGGCGCGACTGGCCGGCGTCGTTCGGCCCCTTGCCGGTGGGCGCGTGGAACTTGGTGGCCAGGACCACGTGCTCGCGCCGTCCCTGCAGCACCTGCCCGAGCAGGCTCTCGGATTCGCCGTTCGCATACACGTCGGCGGTGTCGATGAAGTTGATGCCGGCGTCCAGCGCCACGCCGACCAGGCGATCGGTCTGCGCCAGATCCAGGCCCCCGACCTTGTCGTAGGGCGGGGTGGCGGCGCCGCCGAAGGTCATGGCGCCCAGGCAGAGGCGCGAAACGATGGTGCCGGTGTTGCCGAGTCGTCGGTATTGCATGAGGCGTGCTCCAGTGAGATCGATGGGGGAAAGTGTAGAATCGGCCCGTCTTCCCTACCATGCTGTCCCGTCCATCCTTCATGCGCGCGCGTCCCGACTTCGCCGGCGATCCCCTGTCCGACCTGCTGGCCCTGCTGCAGGTGCGCAGCGGCGTTCCGCTGCGCATGACGGCCGGCGGAGCGTGGTCGCTGCGCTTTTCCGGTGACGGCAGCCTGAAGTTCATCGCCCAGGTGCGCGGACGCCTGTGCGTGCAGGTCGAGGGCGAGCCTGCTTCGTTCTGGCTGGAGCCCGGCGACTGCCTCCTGCTGCGCGGCAGCCGCCCCTACGTCGCCGGCACCGACCCGGCGCTGGCGCCAGACGACGGCGCGGCCCACTTCGCCGCCCTGCGTGAGCACGCCGGCGCGGTCCAGTGGGGCGAGGGCGAGGAACTGGAGATGGTGGCGGGCCGCTTCGAGATCGATCCGGCCCAGCGCGAGGTGCTGGAACAGCTGGCGCCGCCCGCCCTGTACCTGCGCGCCGCCTCCAGCGCCGCGCCGGCCCTGCAGGCCCTGCTGCAGCTGTACCGGGAGGAAGCCCGTGCGCCCGCGCTCGGCCAGCGCGCGCTGGCCGACGGGCTGGCGCGCATGGCGCTGGTGCAGGCCCTGCGCGCCCAGGAGGCGCCGGCCGGCTGGCTGGGCGCACTGCGCGACCCGAAGATCGGCGCCGCCCTGCGCCTGCTGCACGCCGAACCGGCGCGGCGCTGGACCGTGCAGGAGCTGGCCGCCGGGGTGGCGATGTCGCGCTCGGCCCTGGCGCTGCGCTTTCGCCGGCTGGTCGGCTGCGCCCCGCTGCACTACCTGCAGCAATGGCGCATGCGCCTGGCGCGCCAGATCCTCCTTTCGGAAGAGCTGCCGGTCTCCACACTGGCTTGGCGGCTGGGCTATGCGTCGGAAAGCGCGTTCAGCGCAGCGTTCCGCAAGGCCACTGGCCATGCGCCCGGCGGCTATCGTGATGCGATGGCCGAGGCGCATGTGGAAAGCCCTGACTGGCAAGCCAGGGCGAAGTTCCTATAATGATTCAATGGGCGTCGTGTATGCCCGCCCCGTAATCCATTCCCGACCATCATGAGTGCTGTCCCCGCAACCGCAGCGGCGCTTGCGCCGCACCGCATCGTGTTCGCCGTCTACGAAGGCGTCTGCCTGCTCGACCTGGCCGGCGCCCAGACCACCTTCTGGTGCGCCTCGCGCCACCTCGAGCAGCGCGGATTGCCGGGCTATGCGCTGAGCACCGCCAGCATCGACGGCGCCAGCGTCGGCACCGCCGAGGGCCCGATGCTGGCCACGGAGCGCCTGGGCGCGCCGGACACCGTGGCGGACACGGTGCTGGTGCCGGGCAGCGCCGTGATCGACAAGGTCATGCAGGACCTGGGACCGCTGATCGACTGGCTGCGCGGGACCGAGGCGCGCCGCATCGCTTCGGTCTGCACCGGCTCCTTCGTGCTGGCCGCGGCCGGCCTGCTGGACGGCCGCCGCGCCACCACCCACTGGGCGCTGTGCGAGCGACTGGCCGCCCTCCACCCGCGGGTGGAGGTGCTGCCAGAAGCGGTCTACGTGCGCGACGACCCGGTCTGGACCTCGGCCGGGGTCACCACCGGCATCGACATGGCCCTGGCCATGGTCGAAACCGATCACGGGAGCGAGCTCGCGATGGCGGTGGCGCGCGAGCTGGCGGTGCACGTGCGGCGCGCCGGCGGCGAGTCGCAGCACAGCAGCCAGCTGGCGCTGCAGGCCGGCGACGGGGTCCAGTTCGACGGCCTGCACCGCTGGATCGCCGCCAACCTCGCCGACACCGAACTGAGCGTGTCCGTGCTGGCGCGCCAGGTCTTCATGAGCCCGCGCAACTTCGCGCGCGTCTATCGGCAGAAGACCGGCCTCACACCGGCCAAGGCGGTCGAGCAGTTCCGGCTGGAGGCCGCGCGCCGCCTGCTGCAGCAGTCCGACCGCAAGCTCGAGCAGATCGCCGAGGATTGCGGTTTCGGCGACGCCGAGCGCATGCGCGCCAGCTTCCTGCGCCACCTCGGACTGTCGCCCAGCGCCTATCGCCGCCAGCACGCCTGAAGCAGGGCCTACTTCTTGTCCTGCACGGGGATGAAGAAGTCCTTGCCGGTTTCCTTGACCAGGAAGACCAGGAACTTCGCCGGCTTGGTCTTGCTCGCGTTGCGGCCCACGGTGTGCAGGTCGTGCGGGCCTTCGTAGAAGGTCTGCCCGGCCTTGAGCAACTGCTCCTTGCCGCCCTTCACGCCCATGACGATCTCGCCTTCCAGCACGTAGATGAAGCCGTGGGCGTCGTGGCGGTGCACCGGGTCGGCCGCGCCGGGCGCATAGTCGACGGTGATGATCAGGACTTCCTTGCCGGGATGCTCGGCCAGGGCCTTGGTCATCAGGGACTTGACGGTGACCGGCTCCGCCGCTCGCGCGCTCTGGCTGAAGGGGCCGAGCAAGAGGCCGGCCATCAGGGCCAGGATAGTGCTGAAGCTGCCGATGAATGACATGATGTCTCTCCTGTATGGAAAAACCCGCGCGGATGCGCGGGCCGCCGGCTTACGCCAGGCCTGCCTTGTTCAGGCCGAAAGCCGCGTCGTAGGAGCCCGGCACCATGGTGAAGGCCACGTTGACGCGGTTCCAGGCATTGATCGCCATGATCTCGAAGGTGAGGTCGGAGAGCTCCTTCTCGGACAGCTGCCCGCGCACGCGGTCGTACAGCTCGGCCGGCACGCCCAGCGGGGCGAGCGTGGTCAGGGCCTCGGTCCAGGCCAGGGCGGCGCGCTCGCGCGGCGCGAACAGGGTCGATTCGCGCCAGATCGCCACGTGGTGCAGGCGCAGCTCGCGTTCGCCGTGCATGCGCGCGACCTTGACGTGCATGTCGACGCAGAAGCCGCAGCCATTGATCTGCGAGGCGCGCAGGGCCACCAGTTCGCGCAGGCTTTCTTCGATGCTGCTGGCCTGTTTCACGGTGTTGTTGAACTCAAGGAACTTCTTGAACAGCTCGGGCGACTGCTCCATGTAATTGATACGTTGGGTCATCGTGTTCTCCTGTGTCGGGCAGCGGCCCGCCCCCGGTTCGGTCCGGAGCGCCGTCTGCGTGTATCGCAAGACGAGGCCAGTGTAGAAAGCGGACCCGGTTCGCGGTAGATCCGCGCCAGGCCGCACACTGGTGCACATCAGGCACCAATCGGCGGCTGCTGGCATGAATGCGGGTTTTTTTGTCATTGCCGCGCCGCTTTCCGCTCATTACCATGATCTTGTCGAGCCGCCGTGGGCGGCGATCCAGGGAGAGAGCAAGCAGATGGAAGCCACGGTGCTCCACGCGGTCATCCGCGCCAACGCCCAACGGACAGGGCCACCCGCGCGCGAGCGCGGCGACGCCCTGGCATCCAGCTACGCCGCCACCTATGCCGGCGTGCTGGCCTTCATCGCGGTGGCCCACGAGGGCAGTTTCGCGCGCGCCGCCGAGCGGCTCGGAATCGGACGCTCGGCCGTCAGCCGCAGCGTGCAAAAGCTGGAAGACCAGCTCGACACCCGTTTGTTCCTGCGCACCACGCGCAGCACTTCGCTCACCAGCGAAGGCGCGCTGTTCTACGAGAACTGCCGGCCCGGCGTCGAACGCATGCTGCAGGCGATCGAGGAAATGCAGGACCTGCGCGCCGGCCCGCCGCGCGGCCAGTTGCGCGTGAGCGCACCGGTCGGCTTCGGGAGGAAGGTGGTGGCGCCCCTGCTGCGCGGCTTTCGCGAACAGTATCCCGACGTGGCGATCGACTTCCTGCTCGACGACGGCGCGCCCGACTTCATCGCCGACCGCATCGACGTCGCCTTCCGCAACGGGCGCCTGGACGACAGCCAGGCCATCGCGCGCCAGCTGATCCCGATGCAGATGCTGGTGTGCGGCAGTCCGGCCTACTTCGCGCGCCAGGGCGCGCCTCAACGGATCGAGGATCTCGAGGAACACCGCTGCATCAACTTCCGGCTCTCGCCCAATCGCATGCGCGACTGGGAATTCAAGGTGGATGGCCAGGCCAGGAACCTGTTGCCCAAGTGCGGCCTGAGCTTCAATGACGCCGAGCTGGTGCTGGAAGCGGTACTCCAGGGAGAAGGCCTGGCCCAGCTTCCCGGTTACCAGGCGGATGAGCACCTGCGCAGTGGCCGGCTGCGGGCCTGCCTGACGCCCTACGCCCCGGACGAACGCGGCCACTACATCTGCTACCAGAGCCGGCGCCACCTGCCGGCGCGGGTCCGGGTCTTCGTCGACTACATGATCGCGGCGGTGCGGGCGCTCAAGCTGCACTGCGTACCCGGCTTCGATCCCGAACTCGACGCCGCGCTCGACTGCGCCTGAGCCCGCGCGGCGGTCCGCTCGCATTGGTGCGCGGCGGACAACAAAGTGGGGACTGCCACGGGTCTACCGGCTTCGCCCCTTCCTGCCTACACTGAATGCATTGCGATCGCGTCGCAAACGGCGCCCTGGACGCACCCGGGCGCCGGCAACACCTCATCACTCCACAGGGAAGAAGATCATGAAAATCGTCGTCATCGGAGGCTCCGGCCTCATCGGCAGCAAGCTGTGCGCCATCCTGCGCGCTCGCGGCCACGCGGTGCAGTCCGCCTCGCCCGGCACGGGCGTGAACACGGTCACCGGCGAGGGCCTGGACGGCGCCCTGCGCGGCGCCGACGTGGTGGTCGACGTGGCCAATTCGCCCTCCTTCGAGACCCAGGCCGTGCTCGACTTCTTCGACGCCTCCGGCCGCAACCTGCTGGCGGCGGAAGCGCGCGCCGGCGTCAGGCACCACGTCGCGCTGTCGGTGGTCGGCACCGACAAGCTGGAAGAAAGCGGCTACTTCCGCGGCAAGCTGCTGCAGGAAAAGCTGATCCGCGAAGCCGGCATCCCCTACACCATCGTGCGCGCCACCCAGTTCATGGAATTCCTGGGCGGGATCGCGCATTCGGGCACCGAGGGCGGCACCGTGCGCATGCCGCCGGCCTCGCTGCAGCCGATCGCCGCCGACGACGTGGCCGAGGCGATGGCCGACGCGGCCCTCGCGGCGCCGGTCAATGGCGTGGTCGAGATCGCCGGCCCGGAGCGCCAGAGCATGGGCGAGATGATCGGCCGCTACCTGCGCGCCACCGGCGACGAACGTCCGGTGGTGACCGACGACGATGCGCGCTATTTCGGCGCCAGGCTGGACGACGATCAGCTGGTGCCGCATGGCCAGGCGCGCCTCGGCAAGATCGGGCTGGACGCGTGGCTGGCGCGCCAGGGCGCCGGGAACTGAGACGATGGCCCCCCTCAAGGCGCCGCCGCTCCAGCTGCTGGAGCGCTATCGGGGCGAGGAATTCCTGCCCTTGTACACGACCACGGTGGCGGTGACGGGGGGAGAAACCGGCCACGGTCGCGCGTCGGGCGTGGCGCGCTCGGATGACGGGCAACTGGAGCTGGCGCTGCGCCTGCCGGACGCGCTGGGCGGTCCGGGCACCGGCCCCAATCCCGAACAGCTGTTCGCCGCCGCCTACGGGGCCTGCTTCCACGGCGCGCTCAACCTGCTCGCCGAGCGCGCCGGCCTGAGCGTCGAGCAGGCGCGCGTCGACGTGCGGGTGGCCTTCGGCCGCGATCCGGTGGACGGCCTGTACATGCTGACGGCGGACGTCCGCATCAGCCTGCCGGGAGTCGAAAGGCGGGTGGCGGAAGGCCTGGTGCGCAACGCCGAACGCCTGTGCCCCTATACCAAGATGACACGCCAGGGCGCCGCAGGCACCGTAGCCCTGGTCTGAACGGCCGCAAGGCCATCGAGGACACGATCATGCAACAGCTTTCGCATCACGTTCATATCATGCACGCCGAACCGCTCGTGAGCGCAGGCCTGCATGCCTTCCTTGCCGGCCGGGACGACTGGACGGTCACGCTCGACGCCAAGACGCCCCAGGGGCGCCGCAGCGCCCGCGTATTGGTGTGCGACCACGCCACGGGCATCGCGCTGGCGCGCCAGGCAGTCCATGGAGACGCCTTCGTGCTGGTGGTCACCTCGCTCGACAAGGAGTGGGACGTCCAGGTGGCCCTCGCGAACGGCGTGCACGGCTACCTGCTGCAGGACTGCGACGCCGACGAGCTGGCGCGCGCCGTGCGCGTGCTGCTGCATGGCCAGCGCTACCTGAGCGCGCCGATCGCGGCCAAGGTGGCCGACAGCGCGCGCCGCACCAGCCTGACTGCGCGCCAGATCGACGTCCTGCAACTGCTGGGCGAAGGCTGCTGCAACAAGCAGATCGCGCGCCGGCTGGGGATAGGGGTAGGCACGGTGAAGACCCACGTCAAGGGCCTGATGGCGCGCCTGGATGCGACCGCGCGCACCCATGCGGTGGTGGTGGCGGCCCAGCGCGGGCTGATCACGCCGGGGCGGCGCGGGATCGTGCATCCTTATCCGATATAAAAAAAGCGCGGCCGGGGCCGCGCTTTTTTTCATCACCATGCGCCTGGCGGCGCCGTGAAGGGACTTACCAGCTCAGCTTCAGGGTGTACTTGCCGCTGGTCGCCCCGGTGCCGCCGCTGTAGTACACGACGCGCACGTAACGGGTCGAGGCCGCGGTGCCGGTGTTGGCCGAGCTGGTGCTGTCGACCGCGCCGGTGCCGTTCTCGCTGCTCGCCAGCAGGGTGCCGGCGCTGTTGTACACGTACAGGTCGTAGTCCGAGCTGGCGTTTGGCGTCATCACCGCGCTCAGGGTCTTCCCGGCGGGCAGGTCGACACGGAAGTAGTCGGTGTCGGTGCTGCTGCCGAAATAGCCGTTCACGGTGGTGCCGCTGGTGCTCACCAGGTTGGCGGTTCCCAGCGTGTTGTTCGACTCGGTCTCGTTCACGGTCGGGCCGGTCGGGGTGGTGCCGCCGCCGATCGCCGCGTTGACGGCGGCCGTGGCGTCCACGATGCCGGTGCCGCAGCCCGAGCAGCTCGCCGGGAAGGCGCGCGCGGTCGACTTGAGGCTCGATTCGATCTGGTCCGGGGTCAGGGTCGACTTCACCGACAGCATCAGCGCGGCCACGCCGGCCACGTGCGGGGTGGCCATCGAGGTGCCCTGGTAGCCGGCGTAGTTGTCCGAAGCCGGCGCGTTGGTGCCCGAGTTCAGGGTCGAGATCACGCTGTAGCTGCCGTCGCCGCCGGGCGCGGCCACGTCAATCAGGGTGCCGTAGTTCGAGTACGAAGCGCGGCCGCCGGTCTTGCCGGTGGCGGCCACGGCCACCACGCCCGAGCAGTTGGCCGGGCTGGCGTTGCTGACGTTCATGGCGTCGTTACCGGCCGCCACCACCACCACCGCGCCGCGCGAGCGGGCGCCGTTGATCGCGTTCTGGGTGGTCGCGTCGCAGGCGCCGGTGCCGCCCAGCGACAGGTTGAGCACGCGCGCCTTGTTGGCGTTGGCCGGCACGCCGCTCACGCTGCCGCCCGAGGACCAGGTGATCGCGTCGGCGATGTCGGAGGTGTAGCCGCCGCACTTGCCGAGCACGCGCACCGGCACGATCTTGGCGTTGTAGGCCACGCCGGCGACGCCGACGCTGTTGTTGGTGCGCGCTGCAACGGTGCCGGCCACGTGGGTGCCGTGCCAGCTCGAGTTCTGGGCGCGGGTCGGCTGGCCGCCGCCGCATTCGCCCACGGCGATGGCGTCGCCCGGGTCGCTGGCGTCGCTGTCGCGGCCGTTGCCGTCGTTGGCGATGAAGGTATCGGTGATGAAGTCATAGCCCTGCAGCAGCTGGCCGCTCAGGTCGGTGTGCGGACGGTAGCCGGTGTCGATCACCGCCACCACCACGCCGCTGCCGGTCGACTTGTCCCAGGCGGTGGGCAGGCGCAGGCCGCCCACCGAATCCGTGTAGTGCCACTGCTGGCTGTACATCGGGTCGTTGGCGGTCGCCATGTGGGTCATGATGCGGTCCGGCTCGGCGTATTCGATCGAGGGGTCGCGCGCCATCATCTCGGCGGCCAGCGCGCGCACGTCTTCGAGGCGGCGCTTGCCATTGAGCTTGAAGATCTGGGCGCCGGTCGAGATGACGTGGCTCTCGCGCACGGTCATGCCGAACTGCTGGCCGGCGCGGTCCAGCTTGGCCTTACGGTCGCCGCTGACGGCCGCGGCGCGCGCCAGGCCGCCCTTGGCGGCCGGGACCGCATCCTTGTACTTGACGATGATGCGGTCGGTTTCCATCAGCCCCACGGCCTTGGCCGAAGCCTGGGCGCCGTTGCCGTTGCCATTTCCATTGCCGACACCCGCCACGGCCGAGACCGAGGCGAGGGCCAGCGAGACTGCTGCACACATCTTCAACATTGCCGGATGAAACGAATGCGATTGCTTCATGGTTCTTCCTTATGTTTTCCGTCAAGCGATTGCTCGCCTGTGTAGTTGATGTAACCGGTCAAAGCCGGTGCCGTCTGAATGCGGCGAACCCAGCGTATCGTGAAAGGAAGAGTGCGCGCAGCGGAAAACGAGGCGAATTCGGCGTATTCACAACACCGGAAACGTCACCAAAATCAAAAACATGGTTTCTTCGGAAAAACGTAAAAGACACAAAATTTTTGATGCAACGTTTGTGCATATCTTGCACGTCACATGCCGCCTGATCTTAAAAGTCGGACAATATTTAGATGACACTATTGGTTGTCATCAGGCGCAAACAATGGTCTTCCCTCTGTTTGTGACGCAAATGAGATGCGCGGCACGGGAGCGTGGTAATGGGCGGGGGAGCGTGGCAATGGGCGGGGGAGCGTGGTAATGGGCGGGGGAGCGTGGTAATCGGCAAGGGACCGTGGTGACCGGCACGGAACCGAGGTAAACGGCACGGGAAAGAGGCAAACAGTACCGTACCCGATCAAGGTAAACAGCACGCGACCGTAAACGACGTCGTCCCCGCGCAGGCGGGGACCCAAGTGCTGTCAGCGCTGTCGCAGTGCCAGCAAACTTGGGTCCCCGCCTGCGCGGGGACGACGGTGATTTCACCAGCTCGTATCCCCGCTTGCGCGGAACGACGGTGACTTCACAAGCCCAGGTCCCCGCTTGCGCGGGAACGAGGGCTTACTTCGAGGGATGGTTCAGGAAATCAGAAATTGCCCTTGAACTGGACACCCCACTGGCGCGGCTCGTTGGTGAAGCCGGTCAGGTTGTTGAAGTCGATCGCGCCGGTGATGCGGCGCTGGTCGAGGATGTTGCGGCCGAAACCGGCGATCTCGTACTTGCCGTTGCCGAAGATATAGCCCACGCGCAGGCCGCCTTCGGTCAGGGGCGCGCCGGTGAACTCGGTGGCCTCGTACAGGAAGAAGTTGATCTTGGTGCGGTAGGACCAGTCGGTGAACACGTACAGCTCGCCATCGCGGAAAGGCACGCCGTAGCGGGCGGTCGCGTTGATGGTCCAGCGCGGCGCCTGCGGCAGCGGGTTGCCGTTGATGACGACGCGGCCGGCGGCGTTCAGCGGATCGGTCACGGTGCACTGGGCGCACTTGTTGACCGACAGGCTGCCGTCGCGGATCTGGGTGTAGTTGTAGCTGGCGCCGGCCGAGACACGCAGGGCCGAGCTCACCGCCGCTTCGAAGTCGAATTCGGCGCCCTTGCCCTTGGTCTTGTCGGCGTTGATCAGGCGGTTGACGTTCGAGTTGCCGCCCACCACGGTCAGCTGCTGGTCTTCGACGGTGTAGTCGTAGATCGAGAACGAGGTGCGTGCGCGGCGGTCGAACAGGTCGGCCTTCACGCCCAGCTCATACGACTTGATGGTCTCGGAATCGGCCACGGTGATCGGCACCGATGCCGAAGCGGCGGCCACGCTCGGGGCGCGGAAGCCGGTCGCTGCGCGGCCGTACAGGTTGACGTTCTCGGTCAGCTTGTAGGTGGCCGACAGGTCCCAGTTGACCTTGTCCTGGCTGGTCGACACCGAACCCGGGCCGATCTGGACCACGTTCTCCGAGAACACGGTGCGGAAGTCCTTCTCGTCCTTGGTGTAGCGGATGCCGCCACGGACGGTCCAGGCCGGGTTGATCACGTAGGTGGCCGAGGCGAAGGCCGCCCAGGCCTTGTTCTCCTGGTTCGAGATCAGGCGCGAGGTGCGGGCGCCGCTGTCGCTGTTGAAGTTGTCCTGGCCGCCGGTGGCGTCTTCGTTGAAGTAGTACACGCCTGCCTGCCAGTTGAACGGGCCGGTGCTCTTCGATTCGACGCGGAATTCCTGGGTGTACTGGTCGAGGTCGGAGAGGAAGCCGCCGGTTTCGACCTGGAAGGGGATGAAGCCCGGGCCGGCCGGAGTGCCGGCGTCGATGTCGCCGCGGCTATAGTAGTCGCTCACGTGCTCGAAGCCGGTGATCGAGAACAGCTTGACCGCGCCCAGGTCCCAGCTCAGGCGCAGGTTGGCGCCATTGGTCTTGAGGCGCTGGAAGTTCTGGGCGTTGGTGACGATCGAATCGAGGTCGGTGCCGTCGGCGAAGGTGTTGCTGCCCTTCTTGATCAGGTTGGCGCGGAACAGGCGCGCGCTGCCCTGGGTCTGGCGCTGGTGCACGTTGATCAGGGCGTTGAAGCTGCCGCCCGGGTTGTACAGGAACTGGACGCGCTCGGCGTGCTCGTTGTAGCCGTCGAGTTCGTTACGCAGACGGGTCTTGGCGGTGTCGCTGTAGTTCTTGACGTAGTCGTCGCGGTGCTGGCCCAGGACCGACACGCGCATCGCCCACTTGTCCGACAGCGGCACGTTGACGGCGCCGTCGGCGTTCACGGTGTTGTGGGTGGCGGCCGACAGGTTGTAGTAGCCTTCGGTCTTGCCCAGCTTGGGCTTCTCGGATTCAAATTTCACCACGCCGGCCGGGGTGTTGCGGCCGAACAGGGTGCCCTGCGGACCGCGCAGCACTTCGACGCTGGCCACGTCGAAGATCGGGTAGCCCTTCAGGATCGGGTTCTCCTGCACCACGTCGTCGTACACCAGCGAGACCGGCTGCGAAGCGAAGGTGTTGAAGTCGGTGTTGCCGTAGCCGCGGATGTAGAAGCGCGGGAAGGTGCGGCCATTGGACGATTCGACGTTCAGGCTCGGCACCTTGCCGGCCAGCAGGCGAATGTCCTGGCCGCCCGAGATCAGCACGTCGAGCTTTTCGCCCTTGAGCGCGGTGACCGACACCGGGACTTCCCGGATGTTCTCGGTACGGCGCTGGGCCGTGACCGTGACGGTCTGCAGTTCAGGAGCGGCGCTCTGCGCCACGGCCTCGGCCAGCGGCAAGGCCGACAGCGCCAGCACGGCGCCATGCGCGGCGATGACGCGCTTGTGCATCTTGGACATCTTGATCATGGATGTTTCCTAACGATGGTGAAAAAAGAACCGATGTCCCCGTTTCTCTTCTTCTTGGCGCCGCTGCTGTGGCAGCGCCCGGCGGGTATGCTCCCGCCCTTCGGGCATTGCATCTTGGCGATGTCTTAAGCTTGCCCACTTGGCAAAGGCGGTATTGTCCGCCATCGGCGTGACCCGCGGCAAGTAAATATCTGTAGCTTAGGTCTCCTTACAACACTCTTTCCGAGGGGGGATGACGGATCCGGCTAAGCGTTTTTCTAATTTTTTTCGAAAAACTCTTGCGCACCCCGAAAAGGAGCCTCTATAATTCGGGCCTCTTCGGACGCGATGACAAGCGTCAGACAGAAACCTCTGAAAGAGAGAGCGGGCGCTTAGCTCAGTTGGTAGAGCGGATCCCTTACAAGGATTAGGTCGGGAGTTCGACCCTCTCAGCGCCCACCAGCATCAGATGGTTGATCGAAGTAATGATCAGAGTAAAACGGAGCGGTAGTTCAGTTGGTTAGAATACCGGCCTGTCACGCCGGGGGTCGCGGGTTCGAGCCCCGTCCGCTCCGCCAGCATCAAAGAGAAAGGGTCCGATTCGTCGGACCCTTTTTCTTTTTCCGCGTCCGGTCGAAATTCCGCCAGTTATTCCTTGAGTTAGCCCTAAGACCGTCGTTCCGGCGCAGGCCGGAACCCAAGTTTGCGTGCGCGGCCGTGCAAATAAACTTAGGTTCCGGCCTTCGCCGGAACGACGGTTTTTCGGCTAACTAAGGACGTGGTGGTGCTACCTTAGCGCGCCTGGGGCAAACTCACGGCGCACCGGGACCAACTGCGGAACTGGGTGTTCCTCCTATACGCCAGTTCTATTCCTCAAGTTCCATCCCCTACCCCATCGGTGCCATTTGGTGCAAAACGCGCACCAGTGTGAGCCCGTCCGCATGCCTACCGCACAACCGGGCCCGTCTCTACCATGAAGTCATCCGGTGATCCCGCCGTGATCCCCGCCCGGCGCCAGTTTCGCGCCGGGCCGACTTCTGAGGAGAATCCCATGTTTCATCTCGACGATACCGTCCGTCCCGCCAACCAGCACCGCGAGGAACTGGTCCCGTCCCGTTACGCCCTGCAGATCGGCGAACTCGACGTGCTCGTGATCAGCGACGGCGTGCTGCCCCTGCCTGCGACCACCATGGCGACCAACGTCGACCCGGCCGAGCTGGCGACCTGGCTGGACAACAACTTCCTGCCGCACGAAGGCTTCGACTGGCCGCTGAACGTGATGGTCGTGCGCAGCGGTGAACGCATCATCCTGATCGACGCCGGCCTCGGCAACCAGTTCGCCGGCTTCCCGCGCGCCGGCCAGTTCCCGGCCCGCCTGGAGGCGGCCGGCATCGACCTGGCCAAGGTCACCGACGTGATCATCACCCACATGCACATGGACCACGTGGGCGGCCTGCTGGTCGAAGGCGTCAAGGAGCGCCTGCGTCCGGACGTGCGCATCCACGTCACCGAGACCGAAGTGAAGTTCTGGGACCTGCCGGATTTCAGCCAGACCGTCATGCCCCAGCCGGTGCCCGACGTGCTGCGCTCGACCGCGGCCGCCTTCATCAAGGCCTATCGCGACAAGCTGCAGGTCTTCAAGGACAAGGTGGAGGTGGCGCCCGGCGTGAGCGCGCGCCTGACCGGCGGCCACACCCCGGGCCACTGCGTGGTCGACCTGGAATCGGAAGGCGAGCGCCTGACCTTCGCCGGCGACGCCATGTTCCCGGTCGCCTTCGACAACCCGGAATGGCACAACGGCTTCGAGCACGATCCGGTGGAAGCGGCGCGCGTGCGCATCGACCTGTTCCGCGAAATGGCGGCCAACGGCGGCTTCCTGGTCGCCACCCACCTGCCCTTCCCCTCGGTGGGCCGGGTCGCCGCCGACGGCGACGCCTTCCGCTACGTCCCGGTGATCTGGGACTTCTGAGTCAGGCGCGGCGGCGGCCCGGCTCCCCGATCTCGACCCGGTCGCGGCCGTCGCGCTTGGCCGCATACAGCGCGTGGTCGGCGCGCGCCAGCGCCCCGCTCAGGTCTTCGTTCGGATCGAGCAGCACCACGCCGATGCTGACCGTCATGGTGTACGAGGGGCCGCTGGTGATCACGGTGGCCGCGCGCACCGCCAGGCGCAGGCGCTGCGCGGCCTGGACCGCCTCGTCCAGCTGGGCGCCGGGCAGGATCATCGCGAACTCTTCTCCGCCCAGGCGGCCGATGGTCTCGTGCTCGCGCAGCACGTCGCGCGCGGTGCGGGCGAACACCACCAGCGCCTCGTCGCCGCTGGCATGACCCCAGCGGTCGTTGAGCTGCTTGAAGTGATCGATGTCGATCATCATCAGCGCGAGCGGCTGGCGCTGGCGCTGCGCCGCCAGGCGCGCCTGCTCGGCGCGCTCCAGGAAGGCGTGGCGGTTGGGCAGGCCGGTGAGAAAGTCGGTGGTGGCCAGGCGCTCCATCTCGGCGTCGTCCTTCTGCTTGCACAGCAGCAGGAAGCCGAAGCCGTTGACGATCATCAGGAGGTAGCCCATCAGGTAGGCGAATTCGCCGGCCATGCCGGGGCCGAACAGCGCGTTCCCCCGCAGGCCGTCGAGGGCCGACAGCGCCACCGCAGCCGCGAACAGGGCGTCGTTGACGCCGATGATCAGCTGCAGCGGCGAGGCGCTGCGCAAGCCGGCCGCATGGCGGGTGGCGAAGCGGCGCGGACGCAGCAGGATCCAGGCCATGGTGGCGGCGTACAAGGCCACCACGCCCGCCACCATTCGGCTCAACTCGGCGTGGGTGGCGCCCATGCTGCCCGCCGCCAGCACGACCGCCGACGACAGGGCCGTGATCGGCAGCAGCAAGCGGCCCCAGCGTGTAAAACCGAAGAACACGCAATAGGCGGCCACCTCGACCGAGACCGCCAGGATCCAGGCCACTCCTTCCAGCCCGGGCGCCAGCGCCAGCCCCAGGTGGGGACGGGCCCAGCCCAGCAACTGGCTGATCCCCATGCCCAGGCGCGCCCACATCCACAGGCGCAGGCCCGGGCTGGGCGCGCCGCCGTGGGTATACCCGGCCATCAGCACGGCAAATGCAATATTGCCGATGCCCAGCGCCAGGGTAAAAGTCTGCGTATCGATCACTGCCCGTCCTTATGGGGGGTGTAGCCTGCCGTCACGCAGGGATAGCCACGCAACAGATAAAAATATGGCAATATGTGTTGCAGTAGGGAATTTATCTTACACGCTTTCCCTAGCAAGGTGCGCACGCCAGCCATATTTTGAACCGCTGGCAACAAGGGCGCCCCGCTGCGCACGTTTTCTAATGCGCAGCAGCATGCGATAGCGGATAATCAACAGACAACATTTCTTGCCCGCATTGGAGCGATCGTGATCTTCGGTTTTCTCAAGCCCCCTCAGATGTCGCCACGCCTGCACCGCCTGAAGAATTCGGCGTTGTTCAGCTCGTTGACACCGCTGGAACTGAAGATCGTGGACGGCCTGATGCACGAGCGCCGCTACCTGACCGACGAGATCGTGTTCGACGAGGGCGAGGAAGGCCAGGCGCTCTACCTCCTGATGAGCGGACGGGTGCGCATCAGCCGCCAGCACGAGGGCGCGACCCAGGTGGTGGCCGAGCTCGAGCCGGGCGGCTTCTTCGGCGACCTGGCCCTGCTCGACAACTCGCCGCGCAACGCCCAGGCGCGCGCCATCGAGCCCTGCGAGATGGCGGTGTTCTTCCGCAACGACTTCCTCGGCCTGATGGAAACCGACGCCGTGATCGGCTACAAGATCTCGCTGGCCCTGGCGCGCCACATCGGCCGCCGCCTGCGCGAATGGATGGGCACCGGCCGCCCTCAGCTGGAAGCGCTATGAACACCGGAGAGCGCGCCGGTCCGGTGGTCTGGACCGGCATCATCGCCGCCACCTGCCTGCTGCTGCTGGTGGTCCAGCAGATGCTGTGGCTGGCCCTGCCCTTCATCTTCGGCACGGTGCTGCACTACATCCTGCTCGGACCGATGCAGCGCATGGTGCGCGCCGGCTACGGCCGCAACGTCGCCGCCCTGTGGATGTGCGTGCTGTTCTTCGCGGTCGCCTCGCTGGCCCTGGCCGCGGCCCTGACCTGGAGCAGCGGGCCGGAAGAGGATTCCTGGGAAAAGACCGTCGGCCTCTACCTCGAGGGCGGCGTGGCCTTCGTGCACAACACCATGGCCCTGCTGGAGCGCAGGTTCCCGGTGCTGGCCGAGATGCACCTGACCTCGACCGTGAACCGCGCCTTCCGCACCTACACCGACAACTTCGCCCAGGAGCACCTGGGCGAGATCCTGGTGGGGGTGGCGACCTGGGTGCCCTCGCTGCTGCTGGCGCCCTTCCTCACCTTCTTCTTCCTGCGCGACGGCCTGCGCTTCAAGAAATTCCTGGCGCGCGCCGTGCCCAACGCCTACTTCGAGCGCACCCTCTACCTGCTGCACGAGGTCGACCAGACCGCGCGCCGCTACTTCGAGGGCCTGCTCAAGCTGACCGTGCTCGACACCGCCGTGCTGGCGCTCGGGCTGTGGACCATCGGCGTGTCCTCGCCCCTGCTGCTGGGGCTGATCTCGGCGGTGCTGGCCTGGGTGCCCTTCGTCGGCTCGGTGGCCGGCTGCCTGCTGGTGGTGATCGTGGCCTCCACCGACGCGCCCAACAATCCCTTCGTGGCCTATGGCGCGATCGGCGTGTTCGTGCTGGTGCGGCTGCTGGACGACTTCGTGTTCATGCCGCTGACCCTGGGCCGCAGCCTGCGCGTGCATCCCCTGGTGACGGTGCTGATGATCTTCGTGGGCGGCGCGCTGGCCGGCGTGGTGGGACTGATGCTGGTGCTGCCGCTGCTGGGCGTGGTGATGGTGGTGGGCGAGACCCTGGGCCGGCTGGTGACCAACCCGCGCCTGCGCGCGCGCCACCGCTACGCGCTCAAGCTGCGCGAGCGCCAGGCCAGCGTCGACCTCGACGTGTCCCACGAGCGGCGCGCCCGCCAGCCCAGGCCGGGCAAGTCCCAGGCCTAGCCTCCGGCGAGGGGCCGCGGCGGCACTGCTTCCTTCGTCATCACCACCGGACGGATCGTGCCGTCCGGGTTGAAGTGGAGCTGTTCGATGGCCATCTCGCGGTGGTGGCCGTTGTCGTCGCCCAGGGGGCGGCGGTGGTAAGCGATGACCCAGTCGTCGGTGCCGGGGATGTTGACCACCGAGTGATGGCCCGCCCCGCGCGCCAGCTTGCCGTCCTGTTCGAGGATGGTGCCGATGCGCTTGAAGGGGCCGAGCGGCGAAGGGCCCATGGCATAGGCCACGCGGTAGTCCGGACCGGTCCAGCCGCCCTCGGACCACATCAGGTAGTAGACACCCTTGCGCTTGACCATGAAGGAGCCTTCGACATAGGCCGGGTCGGGCGTGATCTCCTTGTAGACCTGGCCGTCCGGGAAGGGGACGAGGCTGAGCAGGTCCGGGGCCAGCCTCACGATGTTGGCGTGCTTCCAGCCGCCGTAGATCATGTAGATCTGGCCGTCGTCGTCCTTGAACACCATCTGGTCGATCGGCTGGGCGCCGTTGTGGATCTGGCCGATCAGCGGCTTGCCCAGCGCATCCTTGAACGGCCCTTCGGGACGGTCGCTGACGGCGACGCCGATGCCGCCCAGCTGCTCATTGCTCTTGATGTCGTTGGCGCCGAAGAAGAGGTAGTACTTGCCCCGGTGTTCGATCGCCGAGGGCGCCCACACCGCATAGGCGGCCCAGGAGACGTTTTCCACGTCGAGCACGCGCTCGTGCCTGGTCCAGCGCACCAGGTCGGGCGAGGAGAAGGCGTCGAGGAAGGTCTGCTTCAGGTACGGTTCCCAGATCAGCTTGGACTGGGCGCGCATGCGCTCCTGGGCGGGGGTGAAGGACGAGGGCCTGGGGGGCTTGCCGGCGTGGTCGGAATAGGTCGGATAGATCCAGTACTTGCCGCCGAAGATGCGGATTTCCGGGTCGGCGTACCAGCCGGGGACGATCGGGTTGCCGGCATGGGCGGCGCCGGCGGCGAGCATGAGGGACAACAGGGCCGTGCGCAGGGAAAGGCGACGCGTGTTCATCGGGCTCCTTTTAGGTAGTGTTAGCCTCCAAACGTCATCCCCGCGAAGGCGGGGATCCAAGTTCTGCATGCGTAGTCGAGACGCAAACAAACTTGGATCCCCGCCTTCGCGGGGATGACGGGTAGATGCTAACAAGGATGTCGCCGCTGCGGGTTTAGTAAACGTTGGCGTGCGGCGCCCCCCTCAAAGGCTGGCCCGAACTTACTTGCGCCCTGCCCGCGGCTTGGTCTTGATGGTCGCCAGGATCGACGGCTTGGACTTGGATGACGCCGCCACCACCGCCGCCGGCGCACGTTCGACCCTTACCTGCACCTTGTCCCGTCCAACGCGGCCGGCTTGCGGCCCGCGCTTGGCGATCTCGCGCTCCGACAGCGGCACGTTGCCCGGCACCGCGCGCTTGCGGTCGCGCGCGTTCGCTCCCTGCTCGAAAGCCGCTTCGGCGCCCGCCGGCGGAATCAGGTGGCGCTCGCCGGTGCCGATCAGGTCCGACCGCCCCATGCGCTTGAGCGCGTCACGCAGGATCGGCCAGTTCTCCGGATCGTAGTAGCGCAGGAAGGCCTTGTGCAGCTTGCGCACCTTGCCGCTCTTGGCGGTTTCCACCACTTCCGACTCCTCGGTCACCTTGGCCAGCGGGTTCTTCCCCGAGTGGTACATGGTGGTCGCCATCGCCATCGGCGTGGGCGTGAAGGTCTGCACCTGGTCGAGTTTGAAGTTGTTCTTCTTCAGCCACAGCGCCAGGTTGAGCATGTCCTCGTCGGTGCAGCCCGGGTGGGCCGCGATGAAGTAAGGGATCAGGTACTGCTTCTTGCCCGCCTCCAGCGAGTACTTGTCGAACAGGCGCTTGAACTCGTCGTAGGCGCCGATGCCCGGCTTCATCATCTTCGACAGGGTGCCCTGCTCGGTGTGCTCAGGCGCGATCTTGAGCAGGCCGCCCACGTGGTGGGTGACCAGCTCCTTCACGTATTCCGGCGAGCGCACCGCCAGGTCGTAGCGCAGGCCCGAGCCGATCAGGATCTTCTTGATGCCCGGGATGGCGCGCGCCTTGCGGTACAGCGAGATCAGCTTGCTGTGGTCGGTGCCCAGGTTGGAGCAGATGGTCGGATACACGCAGGACAGGCGGCGGCAGCTTTCCTCGATCTTCTTGTCCTTGCAGGCCAGGCGGTACATGTTCGCGGTCGGCCCGCCCAGGTCGGTGATGGTCCCGGCGAAGTTCTTGGTGGTGTCGCGAATGAGCTCGATCTCGCGCAGGATCGACGGCTCGGAGCGGCTCTGGATGATGCGCCCTTCGTGCTCGGTGATCGAGCAGAAGGTGCAGCCGCCGAAGCAGCCGCGCATGATGTTGACCGAGTAGCGGATCATTTCCCAGGCCGGGATGTGGGCCTTGCCGTAGCTCGGGTGCGGGGCGCGCGCATACGGCAGGTCGTAGACGTTGTCCATCTCGTCCATGGCCAGCGGCAGCGGCGGCGCATTGAGCCAGACGTCGCGGTCGCCGTGCTGCTGCACCAGCGCGCGCGCATTGCCCGGATTCGACTCGAGGTGGAACACGCGCGAGGCGTGCGCGTACATCACCGGGTCGACGCTCACGGTCTCGAAGGAAGGCAGGCGCACCACGGTCTTGCGCGCCTTTTCACGGGCGGCGGCCTGGCGCTCCTCGCGCGTCATGATGACCACCGGCTTGACTTCCGGCTCCGGCTGGGCGTTCTCGGTGGCGCAGGCCTTGGTGTCTTCCTGGGCCATCGCGTAGGGGTTGGGGTGCGGATCGACCCGGCCCGGCACGTCCACGCGGGTCGAGTTATGCACGCTCCATTCCTCGTCCGGCAGCCAGCCGTGGGGCACCAGGAAGGCGGTGCCGCGCAGGTCGCGGATGGTCTTGATGTTCTCGCCGGCCGCGATGCGGCGGGTGACGTCGACCAGCGCGCGCTCGGCATTGCCGAAAATGAGCAGGTCGGCCTTCGATTCGAACAGCACCGAGCGGCGCACCTTGTCCGACCAGTAGTCGTAGTGGGCGATGCGGCGCAGCGAGGCCTCGATGCTGCCGGCGATCACCGGCACGCCAGGGAAGGCTTCGCGGGCGCGCTGGCAATACACCGTCACGGCGCGGTCGGGGCGCTTGTTCGGCTCGGCGTTCGGGGTATAGGCGTCGTCGGAACGGATCTTGCGGTCGGCCGTGTAGCGGTTGACCATCGAATCCATGTTGCCGGCGGTAACTCCCCAGTACAGGTTCGGCTTGCCCAGCGCGCGGAAGGGCTCCACCGAGGTCCAGTCCGGCTGGCTGATGATGCCCACGCGATAACCTTGCGCTTCCAGCAGGCGGCCGACCAGCGCCATCCCGAAGCTCGGGTGGTCGATATAGGCGTCGCCCGTGATCAGGATGATGTCGCACGAATCCCAGCCCAGCGCATCCATTTCGGCGCGGGACATCGGGAGAAAGGGCGCGGCAGGGGCGCGGCTGGAACGCTTGGGGACGTTCGCGAAAAGGTTGGCTGGGGAGTTCATTGGCCGGTATTGTACCGGAAAACCGTTTTCGGGGCGTTCTTCGCCCCGAAAAATGGCTTACTTATCAATGACTTGTGGCATCTCGCGGCTTAAATTCCCATGTTCGCCAGGATATTGCCGAGCTCGCGCAGGCCGGTGGCGACCTTGGGATGGTTGGCGTTGAAGCGGGCCGCCAGTTCCTGCGAGCGTGAGGACAGGCCGAAGGTATTGGCGTCGAGCTGCTGCTCGGCGCGCCGTTCCAGCACCTTGTCGATATCGCCGTCGAGCTGGCGCAACAGGGTTTCGAGCTCGGGGTCGACGTCCTCGGTTTCCTGCAGGTGGCGGTGCAGGCTGCGCAGGCGGGTTTTCAGGTCCGCATCGTTGTCGTTTTGCATCGTGTCCTCCGGTGGTGAGCACGATTGCATTTTACGGCATGTGGGGGGTGGGGTTGGGGACGGGTGTGGATGAGTGGGGTTGCGGACGGCTGTGGATGAGTGAGGGTGGTGTGGCGTGGTGAAAGGAGACGTTGCAGGTTTGCAATGAACTTGGGTCCCGGCCTGCGCCGGGACGACGTTGTTCAAGGGTGCTGGAGAGTTCGTTACCGCTTTAGCCCGCTGCCCAAAGACCGTCATCCCGGCGGAGGCCGGGATCCAAGTTCTTTAACAAACCGATAACGCTTCAATTACCGGTCAACCCGCGCCGCTCCAGCAGCGGCTCGATCACCGCATCCTTGCCACGGAAGTTGCGATACATCTGCATCGCATCCATGGTCCCCCCGCGCGACAGCAGCATCTTGCGGAAATGGTCGCCGTTCTTGCGCGTCAGCCCGCCATTCTCCTTGAACCAATTGACGGTATCCGCATCCAGCTTCTCCGCCCACAGGTAGCCGTAGTAACCAGCCGAATACCCGCCCGAGAACACGTGCGAGAAATAGGTCGTGCGGTAGCGCGGCGGCACCAGGGCAAAGTCCACGCCCGCCTTCTTGAGCGCCTCCGCCTCGAAGGCCAGCACGTCGGTCGGGATCTGGTCGGGGCTTAGCTGGTGCCAGGCCTGGTCGAGCAGCGAGGCCGCCAGGTATTCGGTGGTGCGGAAGCCCTCGTTGAACTGCTGCGAAGCCTGGACCTTCTCCAGCAGCTCCTTGGGCATCGGTTCACCGGTCTGGTAGTGCTTCGCGTAGTTGGCCAGCACTTCCGGCCAAGCCATCCACATCTCGTTCACCTGGGACGGGAACTCGACGTAGTCGCGCGGCACCCGCGAGCCCGAGAAGCGCGGGTACTGCACGTTCGAGAACATGCCGTGCAGCGCGTGGCCGAACTCGTGGAAGGTGGTGCGCACTTCGTCGTAGGTCAGCAGGGTCGGCTCGCCCGCCGCCGGCTTGGCGACGTTCAGGTTGTTGGCGATGACCGGCTTCTTGCCCAGCAGCTTGTTCTGGCCCACCCATGCGTTGGCCCAGGCGCCGCCGCGCTTGTTCGGGCGCGCATACGGGTCGAAGGTGAAGATCGCGAGCTGCTTGCCGTCGGCGTCGAAGACGTCGAACACGCGCACGTCTTCGTTATAGGTCGGCAGGTCCTTGCGCTCCTTGAAGCTCAGGCCGAATTCCTTGTTGGCGGCGAAGAAGACGCCATCCACCAGCACGCGGTTCAGCTCGAAGTAGGGACGCAGCTGGCCGGCGTCAAAGGCGTAGCGCTGGGCGCGCACCTTGTCGCTGTAGTAAGCCCAGTCGTGGGCGGCGGCCTGGAAGCCACCGTTCTCCGCATCGATCACCTTCTGGATCTCGGCCGCTTCCTTGCGCGCGTTGTTCACGGCCGGCTTGGCGAATTCGGCCAGCAGCTTGTTGACGGCCTCGGTGGTCTTGGCGGTCTGGTCTTCCAGGTTGTAGGCGGCGTGGTTCGGGTAGCCCAGCAGGCGCGCGCGCTCGGCGCGCAGCTTGGCGATCTTCAGCACCACCTCGCGGTTGTCGAACTCGCCGCCGCGGCTGCCGCGCGCCATCGAGGCGGCCAGCAGCTTCTCGCGGGTGGCGCGCTTGCTCAGCACCGACAGGCCGGCCTGCTGGGTGGTGTTCACCACCGGCACCACGAACTTGCCGTCCAGGCCGCGCTTCCTGGCCTCGGCGGCGGCGGCGTCGATCGCCTTCTCCGACATGCCGGCCAGCTCGTCGCGGCTGTCGACCACCAGCGCCGAGGCGTTGGCTTCCTTCAGCACGTTCTGGGCGAACTGGGTCTGGAGCGCGGCCAGCTGGCTGTTGTAGTCGCGCAGCTTGGCCTTGTCGGCCTCGGACAGCTTGGCGCCGGCGCGCACGAAGTCGGTGTGGTAGCGCTCCAGCAGATAGGCCGATTCCGGGTCCAGCTTGAGCTGCTTGCGCTTGTCGTACAGGGTCTTGATGCGCTGGTAGAGCTTCGGATTGAGGCGGATCGCGTCGTTGTGCGCGGCCAGCTTGGGCGAGAGCTCCTTCTGCAGGGCGATGATGGCGTCGTTGGTGTAGGAGCCCGACAGGGTGCCGAAGACCGTGCTCACGCGGTCCAGGAGGCGGCCCGAGCGCTCCATCGCGACGATGGTGTTGTCGAAGGTCGGCGCAGCCTTGTTGTTGGCGATCGCCTCGACCTCGGCGGCCTCGATGCGCATGCCTTCGGCGAAGGCCGGCGCGAAGTGCTCGTTGCGGATCTTGTCCCAGGCCGGGTAGCCGTACTGCAGGCTGCTCTCCTGGGCGAAGGGATTGGAGGCCTCGAGCTGGACGGTTCGGTCGGCCGATGCGGGGGCGGCCCAGGCCGGGAAGGCGGCGGCGACGCTGGCGGCGGCGACCAGCATGATGTGTGGACGATTCATGGTGTCTCTTGGTGGTGTGGTATGAAATGGTGGCCACCGGACCGCCCTGCGTGGCGGCCGGTGGCGTGGCGCTTCAGTTGCCGGTCAGGCCGCGGCGTTCGAGCAGCGGTTCGATAACGGCGTCGCGGCCGCGGAAGTTGCGGAACAGGTCCATGGCTTCGGCGGTGCCGCCGCGCGACAGCAGGGTCTTGCGGAAGTGGTCGCCGTTCTTGCGGGTCAGGCCGCCGTTTTCCTTGAACCACTCGACGGTGTCGGCGTCCAGCTTCTCGCTCCACAGGTAGGCGTAGTAGCCGGCCGAGTAGCCGCCGTTCATCGAGTGCGAGAAATAGGTCGTGCGGTAGCGCGGCGGCACCGGCGCGAAGTCCACGCCCGCTTCCTTGAGCGCCTTGGCCTCGAAGGCCAGGACGTCGGTCGGGATCTCGCTCGGCGTCAGCTGGTGCCAGCGCTGGTCGAGCAGCGAGGCGGCCAGGTATTCGGTGGTCATGTAGCCCTGGTTGAACTTCTTCGAGGCGACCACCTTGTCCAGCAGCTCTTTCGGCATCGGCGCGCCGGTCTTGTGGTGCTTGGCGTAGTTGGCCAGCACCTCGGGCCAGATCGCCCACATCTCGTTGACCTGGGACGGGTATTCGACGAAGTCGCGCGGCACGTTGGTGCCCGAGAAGTGCGGGTACTTCACGTCCGAGAACATGCCGTGCAGGGCATGGCCGAACTCGTGGAACATGGTGCGGACCTCGTCATAGGTCAGCAGGGTCGGCTCGCCGGCCGGCGGCTTGGGGATGTTCTGGTGGTTGCCGACCACCGGGCGGCGGCCCAGCAGGTGCGACTGCGACACGTACTCGTTCATCCAGGCCCCGCCCTGCTTGTTGCCGCGCGCGTAGGGGTCGAACAGGAAGATCGCCAGTTGCTTGCCGTCGTGGTCGAAGACGTCGAACACGCGCACGTCCGGATCGTAGACCGGCAGGTCCTTGCGTTCCTTGAAGGTGATGCCGTATTCCTTGGTGGCGGCGAAGAAGACGCCGTCGACCAGCACGCGGTTCAGCTCGAAGTAGGGACGGAGCTGGTTCTCGTCGAAGTTATACCTGGCGGCGCGCACCTTGTCCTGGTAGATCGGCCAGTCCCAGGAGGCGACCTGGAAGCCGCCCTTGCTGGCGTCGATCACCTTCTGGATCTCGGCCGCTTCCTTCTTCGCGTTGTTGACCGCCGGGCCGGCCAGTTCGCTCAGCAGCTTGTTGACGGCGGCCGGGTTCTTGGCGGTTTCCAGTTCCTGCGAATAGGCCGCGTAGTTCGGGTAGCCCAGCAGCGCGGCGCGCTCGGCGCGCAGCTTGGCCAGGCGCAGCACCAGCGGGCGGGTGTCGAATTCGCCGCCGCGGCTGCCGCGCTGCAGCGAGGCGTTCATCAGGCGCTCGCGGGTGGCGCGGTTGGTGAGGGTGGCCAGCGGCGGCTGGCTGCTGGTGTTGACGATGGCGATCGCGTACTTGCCCTTCTGGCCGCGTTTCTCGGCTTCGGCGGCGGCGGCGCTGATCTCGGCTTCCGACATGCCGGCCAGTTCCTCGCGGGTGTCGACGATCAGGGCCGAGGCGTTGGCTTCCTTCAGCACGCGCTGCGAGAAGTCGGACTGGAGCGAGGCGATCTCGCTGTTGTAGGCCTTGAGCTTGCCCTTGTCGGCTTCGGACAGGTTGGCGCCGGCGCGCACGAATTCCTTGTAGTAGCGCTCCAGCAGGTGCTTGGCCTCGGCGTCCAGCTTCAGGCTGGCGCGCTTGTCGTGCAGGGTCTTGATGCGCTGCCACAGCTTCGGGTTCAGGTAGATCGCATCGTAGTGGGCCGCCATCTTGGGCGACATCTCGCGGTCCACCGCATCCAGGCGGTCATTGGTGTTGGCGGTCTGCAGGTTCGTGAACACCGGCACCACGCGGCTGAGCAGCTGGCCCGAGCGTTCCATGGCCACGATGGTGTTGTCGAAGGTCGGCGCGGCCTTGGCGTTGGCGATCGCCTCGACTTCGCGCAGGTGCTCGCGCATGCCGGCCGCGAAGGCCGGCAGGAAGTGCTCGTCCTTGATCTTGTCGAAGGCCGGGTAGTTCAGCGGCAAGCTGCTTTGCTTGGCGAAGGGATTGGAGGCTTCGAGGCTGGGCGCGGCCGGGGCCGCGACCGCCGCATGCGCGAGGGCGATGCCGGCGGCGACGATGAGCAGGTGTGGACGGTTCATGAGATCTTTCTCGGACTCGTAAGGGAGGAGCTGAAGGCTCGGGCTCGACAGCTATGCGCCGGGAATCATAGCAGGCTGTGTGCATGTCGTCACACGAAAAGATGTATGCATTTGCCGCGTCAAGACAGCCCGTATTTACGGGCGTAATGACGCGTATGGACGGGGCGGATGGCGCCCCGGCGTGGCCCCGGCGGCGCGCCCGCCGCCCGCCTGTGCTAGCATCCAGCGGCCCGCATCCCCTACTCCGGCATGGACTTTTCTTCGCATACCTTCGACGCCATCGTGGTCGGCACCGGCCCCGGCGGAGCCAGCGCCTCGCGCGAGCTGGCGCGCGCCGGCCTGCGCGTGCTGATCCTGGAACAGGGCGGCGCCGCGCCCCTGGCCGGCACCCTGGCCCAGATGGCGTCCATGGCGGCCCGCCCGGGCAGCGGCGCCTTCGTGCACCGCGACGCCTCGCTGCTGGTGGGCGGCACCACCCTGGGCGGCAGCACGGCCGTCAACTTCGCCACCGCCGCGCCGCCTCCCGCCGCCATGTTCGCCGCCCACGGCATCGACCTGGAACCCAGCCTGGCCGCCCTGCGCGCCGAGCTGCCGCTGGCGCCCCTGCCCGACAGCCTGGTGGGGCCGATGGCGGCCCGCATCGCCCAGGCGGCGCGCGCGCTGGGCCTGGACTGGCGCAAGCTGGACAAGATGATCCGTCCCCAGGCCTGCCGCAGCGGCTGCTGGCGCTGCGCCTACGGCTGCCCTTTCGGGGCCAAGTGGAGCGCGCGCGACCTCGTCGAGGAGGCGCGCGGCCACGGCGCCGTGCTGGCGCCCCATACCCGGGTGCTGCGCGTGCTGATGGAAGGGGGCCGCGCGCGCGGCGTCGAGGCGCTGCACGAAGGCCGGCTGCTGGCCCTGCGCGCGCCCCTGGTGGTGCTGGCCGGGGGCGGCATCGGCAGCCCGCGCATCCTGCATGCGTCGAACCTGGGGCCGCGCCACGCGCCATTCTTCAGCGATCCGGTGGTGGCGGTGATGGGCAGCGTGGCCGACATCGACGGCGGCGCCGAGGTGCCGATGGCGGCCGGCCTGCACCTGCCGGAGCAGGGCATCGCCCTGGCCGACCTGACCCTGCCGCGCCCGATGTACCAGGCCTTCGCGCTCCAGGTCGGGCGCGTCGACCGCCTGCTGGCGCACCGGCGCACCCTCTCGATCATGGTCAAGATCCGGGACGAGATCGGCGGCGGCGTGGGACCGCGCTGGGCCGACAAGCGCCTCACGGCCGGGGACCGCGCGCGCCTGGAGGAAGGCAAGGCGATCGCGCGCCGCATCCTGGCCCAGGCCGGGGCCAGGCAGGTGTTCGCGACCCATCACTTCGCCGCCCATCCGGGCGGCAGCGTGCGCATCGGCGCGGGCGTCGACGCCGACCTGCGCGCCGCTCCCGGCCTGTACGTGTGCGACGCCTCGGTGATCCCCGGTCCCTGGGGCCTGCCGCCGACCCTCACCCTGCTGTGCCTGGGCAAGCGCCTGGGAGGACACCTGGCCGGCGCCTCGAATCAGTAGTGCGGGGGTTTCTCGTTGAGCGGGGTCTGGCGCCCGTCCTGCAGGGTGCGCACGTGCTCGGCCAGCTTGGCCACCATCGCTTCGAGCTGGTCGATGCGGCGGCCCTGCTGGTAGATGGTCTGGTTCAGGGTCTCCACCAGGTCTTCCTGGTGGGCGAGCTTGATTTCGATGTCGACGAAACGGTCTTCGTGGTCCACGGCGGCTCCCGCGCAAAGCCGGCATTATGCCAGCCGCGCGCGGGAAGCAGCGTTCAGGCGGCCGGCAGCGGGAAATCGACGCCGTGCACGATGCTGCCGATCACCTGGGCCTGGTTCTCCGGGCTTTCGGAGAAGAAGGCCAGCACTTCGGCGCGCGTGGACTGCTTCAGGCCATTGACCCAGAAGTCGAAGCCCGCGCCCTCGGCCGGGCGGTGCAGCACGTGGGCATACAGCTTGGTCACGAAGTTCTCGTCCGACGGGTCCGACATGTACATGTCGATGAATTCTTTGTCGTTGATGAACAGCTTCGCGATGTCCTGGCCCGTGTAGTTGCCGGTGTCGAGCGCCTTGATCCAGAAGGCCATGCCGGCCTTGTCCGGTTCGCGGTCGAAAGCGGCGCGGTACAGGCGGTAGGTCAGGCCGGTGACCTCGCCCTCGCCGACGTCCAGGCCGACCATGGTGTCGTTGAAGCGGATGCGTTCGACGTTGACCAGGTTGTCGCTGCCCAGCGCGCCGGACTTGTCGGTCACGGTCACGCCGAACACCCCGCGCTGGACCGTGAAGTCGGCGCGGTTGCCGTTGTAGACCACGGTGTCCAGGCCGGCCCCGCCATTGATCGCGTTGTCGCCGGCGCCCGGGGTGAACACGTCGTTGGCCGCAGTGCCGTTGGCGTTCAGGGCGCTGTTGACCTGGAAGCTGTGGCTGGTCTGGGCGCTGGTGGCGTTGCCGGCGGCGTCCTCGGACGCGGCGCGCACCTGGTAGTTGGCGTTCGGCAGCAGCAGCTTGTCGATGCGCCAGCTGCCGTTGGCCTGGACCGTGGCGCGGCCGAGCTCGATGCCGGCGTTCACCTCGACCAGCAGGATCGTGCTGCCGACCTCGCCGGTGCCGGAGAAGCTCGCGGCATTGCTGCCGGCGGCCAGCGCCATCACCGAGGTCGGCGCGCTTGGTGCGGTGGCGTCGACGTGGAAGCTGGCCGGCTGGCTGACGACGGACACGTTGCCGGCGGCGTCGGTGGCGGTCGCGTACACGCTGTAGTTGCGGCCGTCGGGGAAGGCGGTGCTCGTCACCACGCTCCAGATGCCGCTTTCGTTGGCCTTGGTTTCGCCGACCTGGGTGGTGCCGGCGTAGATCTTGATGATGGCGTTGGCCTCGGCCTGGCCGCTCACCAGGGGCTTGTTGCCGGTGGCGAAGCCGGCCGCGTTCTTGGTCACGGCCAGGGTCGGCGCGGCCGGCGCCGTCTGGTCCGAGGTCAGCTGGGCGCGCTGGTAGCTGCCGTCCGTGAAGCGCAGCACTTCGACGCCCGAGAGGCGGATCGTGCCCTCGTTGGCGTTGAAGGCCAGCAGCTCCCCGCTGGCGTTCTCGCTGAAGCTGTAGGCGCTGCGGCTGCGGGCGAACACCGCGGTGTCCTCGCCGGCGCCGCCGACCAGCACGTCGTTGCCGCCGCCGCCCTCGAGCACGTCGTTGGCCGCGCCGCCGGTCAGCACGTCGGCGCTGCCGGTGCCGGTCAGGTAGCGCGCGCCGGTGGCAGAGTTGATCCCCAGGCCGCCCTTGAGCCCGTCGCCGCCGTAGAGCCAGTTCAGCGCCGCGATGTCGTAGGGGCTGAACTCGCTGTGCGGACCGCCGACGTCGCGGTAGGACATCAGGGTGTTGGCGGTGTTGTCCTGCGCCGTGGGCAGCCGGATGTCGTCGGTGAAGGGGTGCTTCAGGCCCAGCGCGTGGCCGAGCTCGTGCAACAGGGTCTCGTAGCCGTAGCCGCCCGGCCGCAGGTCGGCGTTCTGGGCCGCGTGCTCCCTGTTGTCCATGTAGATATAGGCGTCGGCGTCATAGGTGCTCAGGGTGCCGTCCGCGTAATGGCTGTATGGCGAGTTCCAGCTGCACAGGCCGGTCGTGGAGCGGTCCGCGATGTCCAGGTTGGCCAGGTGGATCTGGGCGTCGGTCCCGACCGCCGTCTCGACGAAGCGGATGCCGGTGATCTCCTGCAGGTAGCTGAACGCGGTGCGCGCCGAGACCTGCTGCGCGAAGCTGAAGGCTTCCTGTCCGGTCCTGTCCTTTTCGTTGCCCGAGGCAATCGAGAAGGTGTAGTAGATCGTGTTGGCGTTACCCGGGGCGGTCAGGTAGTTCCAGTCCGGACCTTCGTCCAGCAGGGCGTCGATATGTTGCAGCCCCGAGACCGGGGTCGTGGTGATGTCGGAAACTTTAGCCATGATGAATAGAGAATGAGCACCGCCGGGACGGCTTGGCGCTATTCCAAGAAGTATTTCCTGATGAACAGACTAAGTCAAATAGGAAATTCAATCGTGCGCCCCTCCGCCGCCCGGACCGGGGCGGCGGCGCAACGTTCAACCCGGCACGGGTTTCGGCGTCGCCAGCAGGGCTTTCAGGTTGGCCAGGCGTTCCTTGGGGCTGAGGATCTCGGATTCCTTGGGCGGGGCGTCGCCGACGTCGAGCTGCATCTCGGCGATGAAGCGCGACGGGTCGCAGTTGACCAGTTCGCCGGCGCGCTTGCGCCGCTTGCACCAGCTGATGTGCAGGGTGCGCTTGGCGCGCGTGATGCCGACATACATCAGGCGCCGCTCTTCCTGGATGCGCGAGGCGATCGCCTCGACCGAGTCGTCGGGGTCGCCCTTGTGCGGCAGGATGCCCTCCTCGCAGCCGACCAGGTAGACGTGCGGGTATTCCAGTCCCTTGGAGGCGTGCAGGGTCGACATGCGCACCGCGTCCTGCTCCTCGTCCTGGCCCTCGAGCATGGACATCAGGGCCACCATCTGGGTCAGTTCGAGCAGGTTCTTTTCCTCGCCGTCGCGGTCGCGCCCGCCGCGCCCGCGCTCCTTCAGCCAGTTGGTGAACTCGAGCACGTTCTGCCACTTGGCCTGGGCCGCGCGGTCGTCGAAGTTCTCGTACAGATAGTGCTCGTAGTTCATCTCCTTCATCATGTCGTCCAGCACCTCGGCGGCGTTGTCGCCGCTGCCGGACGGGCCCGGGCGGGTGGCGCGGTCTTCCAGCTCCAGCATGAAGCGGCAGAAGTCGCGCAGCGGGGCCAGCTGGCGGTCGGCCAGCTTGGCCTCGATCCCGCCCTTGGAGGCGGCCTCGAACAGCGAGCAGTTCCACTGCTTGGAGAATTCGCCCAGGGTTTCCAGGGTCGCCATGCCGACCCCGCGCTTGGGCGTGGTGACGGCGCGGATGAAGGCCGGGTCGTCGTCCTGGTTGGCGATCAGGCGCAGGTAGGCGATGATGTCCTTGATCTCGGCCTTGTCGAAGAAGCTCTGGCCGCCCGACATGGTGTAGGGAATGCGCTCCTTGCGCAGCGCCTGTTCGATGACCCGGGCCTGGTGGTTGCCGCGATAGAGGATGGCGTAGTCCGACCACTTGTTCTTGCGCTGGAAGTGGTCGGCCGAGATCATGATCGCCACCTGGTCGGCTTCCTGGTCGTCGTTCTGCATGCCCAGCACCTCGATCGGCTCGCCCAGGCCGTGTTCGGACCAGAGCGACTTCTCGAACAGCTTGGGGTTGTTGCCGATGACCGCGTTGGCCGCCTGCAGGATGCGGGTGGTGGAGCGGTAGTTCTGTTCCAGCTTGATGACGCGCAGGTCGGGAAAGTCGACCTGCAGGGTCTTGAGGTTTTCCACCGAGGCGCCGCGCCAGGCGTAGATCGCCTGGTCGTCGTCGCCCACGGCGGTGAACATCGGCTTCTTGCCCAGGCCCGTCACCAGCAGCTTGACCAGTTCGTACTGGCAGGTGTTGGTATCCTGGTACTCGTCCATCAGCAGGTAGCGCAGGCGCCGCTGCCAGCGGTCGCGGATCGGTTCGTTGTTGCGGAACAGCTCCACCGGCAGGCGGATCAGGTCGTCGAAGTCGACCGCCTGGTAGGCCTGCAGGGTGGCCACGTAGCTGCGGTAGACGCGGCCGGCCATGGCCTCGTCCTCGTCGCGCGCGTTGCGGATCGCGAGCTCCGGGTCGACCAGGCCGTTCTTCCATAGCGAAATGGCGTTCTGGATGCGGCGGATTTCCTGCTTGTCGGTGGACAGGGCCAGGTCCGAGACGATGGTGTAGCAATCGTCGCTGTCCATGATGGAAAACTTGTCCTTCAGGCCCACCCCGGCCGCCTCCTGGCGCAGGATCTTGACCCCAAGCGAGTGGAAGGTGGACACCGTGAGCTGCTTGGCCTGCTTGGGCTGCTTGAGCAGCTTGCCGATGCGCTCCTGCATCTCGATCGCCGCCTTGTTGGTGAAGGTCAGGGCGGCGATGGTGCGCGGATCGTAGCCGCGGTCCTCGATCATGTAGGCGATCTTCTGGGTGATCACGCGCGTCTTGCCCGAGCCGGCGCCGGCCAGCACCAGGCAGGGGCCGTCGAGATAGAGCACGGCTTCGCTTTGCGGCCCGTTCAGGCCGAATTTCGGTGCATTGGACATGGGAAAGTTTCGGAAGACAGGACGACATTCTAACGATGTGTCCGCTTCGATGGGGCGGTGCCACGCGGAAAAATCACCGGGCTGGTCAGGAATGCAACACCGGACCGCAGCGCCAAAGGGGTCAGGCAAGGGGAGCCCGCTTGGAGTACCATGCGGTCTTTGGGCTGCCGCGTTGCGGCGCCCCGTGTTATTGGGAATAAATCAATGAAATTCGAGCATCTTGTCGAGATTAACGATCCGATGAACCCGCTGATCGACACCCTGTCGCGCGAGCAGCTGTGGCGCGGCCTGGTGCTGCGCGCCGAGTCGCCCAAGATGTTCATGCCCCACCTCGACGAGGTCGAGATCGTGGACCGCGAGGCCGGCAGCTTCGGCCGCCGCCTGCGCTACGGCGAGCTGGTGATCGAGGACCGCGTGCACCTGACCCCGCTGCAGGAAGTGCGGGTCGAGGTGCCGGCCCAGGGCGAGATCGCGGCCTCGAGCCTGCGCATGATCATCGAGTCGCCCGCCAGCGCCATGCTGCTGGTGCGCTTCTGCTACGACGACGGCACCGGCGAGCATCCGGACGGGGTGGATGCGATGTACGACGAGTTCAAGAAATCCGCCTACCTGGAAGCCGACCTCGACACGGTGCGCGTGCTGCGCCAGCTCGCCGCCGACGGCAAGCTCGACGCGTCCCTGCTGAACTGAGCCCGGCGTCCCGGCTTCAGGTGCCCGGCTCGGTATCGGCCGGGTCGGTCCTGCTCTCCCCCTGCGTCAGGCAGTGCGCGAGGTCGCGCAGCGCGGTGCGCACGCCCTCTTCCACCACCGGGTGGTAGAAGGGCATCTCCAGCATCTGGTCCACCGTCAGCCGCATCTGCGCCGCCCAGGACAGCAGGTGGGCCAGGTGCTCGGCGCGCGGGCCGATCATTTCGGCGCCCAGGAACAGGCGCGAGCCGTACTCCGCGTACACCCGCAGCAGCCCCTTGTTCTGCAACATCACGCGGCTGCGCCCCTGCCCCTCGAAGGACACCTTGCCCACCGCGAACTTGCGCTGCCCCGGTTCGCACAGGGTGCGGTAATCCTTGCCCAGGGTGGCGATGTTGGGCTCGGTGAAGGCCACCGCGATCGGTGTGCGGCGCAGGCCCGGACGCACGTCCGGGTAGCGCCCGGCGTTGTCGCCCGCGATCTTGCCGTGGTCGGCGGCGTCGTGCAGCAGCGGGCGCTCGTCGTTGGCGTCGCCCGCGATGAAGATGTGGCTGGTCCCGCACTGCATGGTGCGGGCGTCGAACAGCGGAATGCCGTCCTCGCCGCGCGCCAGCCCGGTGTGTTCGAGGCCGATGCGGTCGACGTTGGGCACGCGCCCGGCCGCCATCAGCACGAACTGGAAGCGCTCGGTGTTCTCCTTGCCCATGGCATCGGCCACGGTCAGCGCCACCTCGTCCCCCTCCTGCACCGCGCCCACCACCTTCGACTGGAACTGGATGTCGAGTTCCTCGTTGAGCACCCGCCCGGCGGCGCGCAGCACCTCGGGGTCGGTGATCTGGGCGATGCTGCCGCCGCGCGCGAACAGCTTGACCCGCACGCCCAGCCGGTGCAGGGCCTGGCCCAGCTCCAGCCCGATCACGCCGGTGCCGATCACGGCCACCGAGCGCGGCAGCTCGTCCCAGTAGAACACGTCGTCGCTGGTGACGATGCCGGGGCCGACGTTCTCCAGCGCCGGCAGGCGCAGCGGGCGCGAGCCGGTGGCGATCACCACCCGCGCGGCCTGGATCTCGGTGTGCTCGTCGACCTGCAGCGTATGGGGGCCGGTGAAGCGCGCGTGGCCGCGCAGCTTGTCCTGCTCGGGGATGGCGTCCACGCCTTCGAGCACGAAGCCGACGAAGCGGTCGCGCTCGCGCTTGACGCGGTCCATCACGGCGCGGCCGTCGATGCGCACCTCGCCGGCGTGCACGCCGAAGGGCGCGGAGGAGTGCATGACGTGGGCCGCCTCGGCCGCCGCGATCAGGAGCTTGCTCGGCATGCAGCCGACCCGCGCGCAGGTGGTGCCGTACAAGCCGCTTTCGATCACCACGGTGCGCGCGCCCTGCGCCCTGGCCGCCCGGTAGGCCGTCAGCCCGGCGGTGCCGGTGCCGATGACGGCGACATCCACTTCCAGTTTCTTCATCCTGCTCTCCGCTTGTCGGGGTACTGCCGTGACGATACGCTATTTTCGCCGAGCCGGCAGGACGCCCCTCCGGCCTTGGACCCCGGCCTCGGGCCCCGCCTCAGATGTCGAGCGGATCGACCTCGAGCGACCACTTGACCCGGCTCTTCATGGCGCGCAGCAGCTCCACCCACTCGCGCAGGAAGGCCTGCAGGGCCGGGCGCGAGCTCGACTCCACCAGCAGCTGGGCGCGGTCGACGTTGTGCACCCGCGTCATGGTCATCGGAATCGGATCGTTGATCATCACCGCGTCCGAGGGCAGGCAATCGCGCGCCTCCTCCAGGAAGGCGAGCGCGGTGGCCAGCTCGCGCGCCTCGGCGCGCAGCAGGGCCTGGTACATGAAGGGCGGCAGGCCGGCTTCGCGCCGCTCGGCCAGCAGGCTGCCGGCGAAGCGCTCGTAGTCGTGGCGCATGACGGCCCCGTACAGCGGGTGGCTGGCGTAGCGGGTCTGGACCAGCACCTCGGACGGCGCCCCGCCGGCGCGCCCGGCCCGCCCCGCCACCTGCATCAGCTGGGCGAACAGGCGCTCGCTGGCGCGGTAGTCCTGGGAGAACAGGGCGGTGTCCGGATTGAGGATGCCGACCAGGGTCAGGTTCTTGAAGTCATGGCCCTTGGCGACCATCTGGGTGCCGATCAGGATGTCGACCTCGCCCCGGTGCACGCTGTCGAAGGCTTCCTGGGCGCTGCCCTTTAGGCGGGTGGAGTCGGCGTCGATGCGCAGCACCCTGGCTTCCGGGAACATGGCGTGCAGGCCCTCCTCGATGCGCTGGGTGCCGCGCCCCAGAGGCTGCAGGTCGACGTTGCCGCAGGTCGGGCAATGGCGCGGGATGCGCAGCTCCAGGCTGCAGTGGTGGCAGCGCAGCCGGTACTCGAGCTTGTGCAGCACCATGAAGGAGGTGCAGCGGGTGCAGTTGCTGACCCAGCCACAGGCGTCGCAGGAGATCACCGGCGCATAGCCGCGCCGGTTCAGGAACAGCAGCGACTGCTCGCCGCGCTCCAGGCGCGTGCGCAGGGCCTTCAGCAGTTCGGAGGTGAGGCCCTCGCGCGGCCGCTCGCGCTCGGTGTCCACCAGGCGCACGCGCGGCAGCACGGCGTCGCGCACCGCGCGCTCGCGCAGTTCGAGCCGCCGGTAGCGCCCGGACTGGGCGTGGTGCCAGGATTCGAGCGAGGGCGTGGCCGAGCCCAGCACGATGGGAATGCCGAGCTGGCGCGCGCGCCACACCGCCAGGTCGCGCGCCGAATAGCGCAGGCCTTCCTGCTGCTTGTACGAGGGGTCGTGCTCCTCGTCAATCACGATCAGCTTGAGGTGAGGCAGCGAGGCCAGGATCGCCAGGCGGGTGCCGAGGACGATGCGGGCCTGGCCGCCGTGGGCGGCCAGCCAGTGCAGCATGCGCTCGCCCTCCGACAGGCTGCTGTGCAGGGTGGCCAGCATCAGGCCCGGGAAGCGCGCGCGGATGTTCGCTTCCAGCTGGGGGGTGAGGTTGATCTCGGGGACCAGCACCAGGATCTGGGCCTGCGGGTCGCGCGCCAGCACCTGGGCGCAGGCCTGCAGGTAGACCTCGGTCTTGCCGCTGCCGGTCACGCCCCACAGCAGCATGGGGGCGAAGCCCTCGGCCGCGCCGATGGCGTCGGCGGCGGCCTGCTGGGCGGGGTTCAGCACCGGCATGTTGGCGGCGGCCACGTCCTGGGCCGGATCGAGTTTGGCCAGCTTCTTGAGCGCGCGGTCCAGGGCGACCGTCTTGGGCACGCGCAGGTTCTTGGGCAGGCCGGGCAAGGCCACCTCGCCCACCGGGCGCTGGTAGTAGTCGGCGGCGAAGCGCGCCAGGGCGATCCAGCGCTCCGGCAGCGGCGCCAGCTGGCTGCGCACGGCCAGCGCGTCCTTCAGCTTTTCCGGCGCCACCCCGGTCTCGCGCTTGACGGCCACGATCAGGCCCACCACCTCGCGCCGCGCGAAGGGCACCAGCACGAGCTGGCCCACCAGCGGCTCCTCCCCCGGCTGGCAAACCCAGCGGTAGTCGAAGCTGCTGTTGAGCGGCGTGTCGAGGACGACCTCAAGAATGCATTCTGCCAATCGGGACCCTGTGCAAATCTGTGGAAAACTTTGTGAATAGCGTGGGGCTTGACCCCGCCAAAGGTTTACGTTAGATCAAGCCCAAACTGAAAATTCCCTTGGTCAATCTTATTTTACGCTTTGTTTTCAATGACTTATATTATCAATGCGAGAGCTGTTAACAAGCTGGGCTGGAAATGCATTGTTGTGCATAAGTAGGGATGTCGGCGTGGAAAACTCGCTGCGTTGCATCAAAAACTTCACCCATTACTTGAAGTTTCACGCTAAGTGCCGGTAAACGCTGCACTTTTCATCACAAAACCGAGCCCTGTGCATAACTTTGTGAACAAGGACCCGAAAAACCGCGAATTCTTTTGGACAAACTTGCGCCCCTGAGGGCACTGCTGAGGAGGGAATGCGAAAAACGCTTATAAATCATCGCTTTACGCATCTCCTGCCAGGGAAGAGATGTCCACAGAATTTTTTGCCCGGTTTTACGAACTTGTGAACAAGTGAGACTTTCGGCGGCCGCCGCGCTGTCCTGCGGCGCCGCCCTGGGAGAAACCCCGTCAAGCGCCTGCGCGCTGCTTGCGGCTGAAGTCGTGCACCGCTTCCACCATGGCGCTCACGGATTCCGGCGGGGTGAACTGTGAAATGCCGTGGCCCAGGTTGAACACGTGGCCATGGCCGGCCGACGGGACGCCGTAGGCACCCAGCGAGCGCTCCACCTCGGCGCGGATCTGCTCCGGCGCGGCGAACAGGATGGCCGGGTCGAGGTTGCCCTGCAGGGCCACCCGATCGCCCACCAGGGCGCGCGCGCGGCCCAGGTTCACGGTCCAGTCCAGGCCCAGCGCGTCGGCGCCGATGTCGGCCATCTCGTCCAGCCACAGGCCGCCGCCCTTGGTGAACACGATCGCCGGGATGCGCACGCCGTCCTTCTCGCGCTGGAGGCCGGCCACCACCTGGCGCATGTAGCGCAGCGAGAATTCCTGGTAGGCGCCGTCGGCCAGCGCGCCGCCCCAGGAGTCGAAGATCATCACGGCCTGGGCGCCGGCATCGATCTGGGCGTTCAGGTACTGGGCCACGGCGCGCGCGTTGATGTCCAGGATGTGGTGCATCAGGTCGGGGCGCGCGTACAGCATCTTCTTGATGGTGTGGAATTCGCGCGAGCCGCCGCCTTCGACCATGTAGCAGGCCAGGGTCCAGGGGCTGCCCGAGAAGCCGATCAGGGGCACGCGGCCGTTCAGGGCGCTGCGGATCTGGGTCACGGCCTTGAACACGTAGTCCAGGGTTTCCATGTCGGGCACGGCCAGGGCTTTCACCTCGGCTTCGCTGCGCAGCGGGCGCTCGAACTTCGGGCCTTCGCCGTCGGCGAAATACAGGCCCAGGCCCATCGCGTCCGGCACCGTCAGGATGTCCGAGAACAGGATCGAGGCGTCCAGCGGATAGCGGTCGATCGGCTGGAGCGTGACTTCGGTGGCGAAGTCCGGATTCTTCGCCAGGCCCAGGAACGAACCGGCGCGCTCGCGCGTGGCGCGGTATTCCGGCAGGTAGCGGCCGGCCTGGCGCATCAGCCAGACGGGCGTGTACTCGGTCGGCTGGCGCAGCAGCGCACGCAGGAAGGTGTCGTTCTGGAGCGGGGCAAATTGTGGCATGACAGGCAATCCGGATCGAAGGGAAACTCCTATTATCGCATCTCGCGCCGACGGCGCCGCCAGTGCCTGCGGCAGGCCTCTATAATGCCGTTCCACCCAAGGAAGGACACCGCCATGACTGTTGCCAACAGCAAACAAAGCGCGCCCTGCGGCGCCTGGATTTCCCCGATCGTCGCGGCCCGGGTCGCGGCCGGCGCCACGCCCCTGTCCGGCCTGATGCTCGATGGCGGCAACCTGTACTGGCTGGAAGGGCGCGCCAGCGAGGCCGGGCGCAGCACCCTGGTCGCCGGCCGTCCCGACGCCGGCGCGCACGCCGAACTCACGCCCCTGCCCTTCAACGTGCGCAGCCGGGTGCACGAATACGGCGGCGGCGCCTATGCGGTGGCGGGCGGCGAGGTCTGGTTCTCCCACCATGGCGACAACCGCCTCTATCACGTCGCCCCGGGCGGCCAGCCGGTCGCCTTGACCGCCGAAGGCGCCTGGCGCTACGCCGACTTCGTGGTGGACGCGGCGCACGCGCGCCTGATCGCAGTGCGCGAGGACCACACGGGCGGCGGCCCCTATCCCGAGAACAGCTTGTGCGCGATCGGCTTCGACGGCGCGCAGACCGTGCTGGTGGACGGCAACGACTTCTACGCGGCGCCGCGCCTGTCCCCGGACGGCAGCCAGATGGCCTGGCTGTGCTGGGACCACCCGCGCATGCCCTGGGAAGGTTGTGAGCTGTGGCTGGCCGACGTGCTGGAGGACGGCAGCCTGGCCGACGGCCGCCTGATCGCGGGCGGGCCGCAGGAATCGATCTGCCAGCCGGAGTGGTCGCCGGACGGCGTGCTGCACTTCGTGTCCGACCGCAGCGGCTGGTGGAACCTGTATCGCTACGAGCACGGCGTGGTCCACCCCCTGTGTCCGCGCGAGGCCGAATTCGGCGCGCCGCACTGGAATTTCGGCGGCTCGCTCTACGGCTTCGCCTCGAAGGACGAGATCGTGTGCGCCTACGTCGAGGCGGGCGTGAGCCGGCTGGCGCGCCTGTCGTTGCCCGCCGGGGAGCTCACCCCCATCGCCACGCCCTACCAGGAGATCCGCGAACTGCGGGTCGAAGGCGACACCGTCGCCCTGCTGGGAGGCGCGCCCACGATCGCGCTGGAACTGGCCTGCATCGATCTCGCCGGCGGCGCGCGCCGGGTGCTGGCGCGCTCGATCGAGGAGCTGCCCGACGCCGGCTATCTGTCGGCGCCCCAGGCGATCAGCTATCCGAGCGCGAACGGGCGCAGCTCCCACGCCTTCTACTACCCGCCCACCAACGCCGGCTTCGCGCCGCTGGCGGGCGAGCTGCCGCCCCTGATCGTGATCGGCCATGGCGGCCCGACCGGCATGGCGGCCAGCACCCTCAAGCTCTCCACCCAGTTCTGGACCAGCCGCGGCTTCGCCGTGCTGGACGTGAACTATGGCGGCAGCACCGGCTTCGGTCGCGCCTACCGCGACCTGCTCAAGGAACAATGGGGCGTGGTCGACGTCGAGGACTGCGTGGCAGGCGCGCGTTACCTGGCGCGCCAGGGCGTGGTCGATCCGCAGCGCCTGCTGGTGCGCGGCAGCAGCGCCGGCGGCCTGACGGTGCTGAGCGCCCTCGCCTTCCACGACGTGTTCCAGGCCGGCGCCTGCTACTACGGCGTGTCCGACCTGGCCGGGCTGGACGCGGACTCGCACAAGTTCGAGTCGCACTACAACCAGTACCTGATCGCCCCGCCCGAGCGCGCCCAGGACGTCTACCGCGCGCGCTCGCCGATCCACCACGTCGACAAGCTGCGCCACCCGATGATCTTCTTCCAGGGCCTGGACGACAAGGTGGTGCCGCCCCAGCAATCGGAGAGCATGGTGGCGGCCCTGCGCGCGCGCGGCACCCCGGTGGCCTACATCACGCTCGAAGGCGAGGGCCATGGCTTCCGCAAGCCGGAAAGCATCGTGCGCACGCTGGAAGCGGAGCTGTACTTCTACCTGCGCGTGTTCGGCGTGCCGGCGCCGGCCGGCCTGGCCCCGGTGGCGATCGAGAATCTCGGAGACGCATGAGGGAAGACGAGCTGCGCGCGCGCCTGGCCGCCTGCCGGCCGGAAGAAACCATGATCCTGGCGCTGCTGGCCGTGGCCGGCGAGCCCATGGGACGCCAGCGCATTCTGGAACACATGATGGCGGCCGGCGTGCCGCTGCCGCCCGGGCAATGGGCCGATGAGCTGGCGCGCCTGCGCGAGCGCGGCCTGGTGACCGAGGCCGGCGAACGCGGCATGGGGGTCGCGCCGGAGGCCGCATGGCCGGTGCTGGACGCGGCCCTCGACGACGGCCTGTTCGGGCGCGTGGCCGCGGCCTATGCCCAGGTGACGCCGGTGCGGCGCGACTGGCAGGGCCACGTCATGCTACGCAGCTACCGCCAGGGCCTGGCCCTGCTGCGCATCGCCCTGTTCGGCGGCGAGGACGCCGGCGTGGTGACGCCGATCCTGGCCGCCTGCCTGCGCTGCCACGAGGCCAGCTACCTGCATCCGCTGGTCGACGTCTGCGCCCGCCCCGTCTTCGCGCCGGGCGCGATCGCGCGCATCCACCGCGGCCTGCGCGACGGCGTGCTGGCCACCCTGGTGGCCCACGCCCAGCGCGAGCCCGCCACCGCCCCCGCGATCCGCGAGGCGGCCGAGCGCCACGCGGCCCAGGGCCATCCCTCGACCTCGCTGCGCATCGCGCTGGCCGAGCACTTCCTGCTGTGCGGACGCCTGGACGACGCGGTGGGCCTGCTGGCCGAGCTCGAGGACGCGGCGGCCCTGTTCCTGCGCAGCGTCGCCGCCCTGCTGCGCGACGAGCTGGAAACCGGCCTCGAAGGCGGCGAGGCGGCCCTCAAGCTGCTGCGCCGCGAGACCGGCAAGCGCAAGGCGATCTTCGAGGGCTTCGGCGCCCACCTGTACGTGGCGGCCCTGCTGCGCAGCAGCCAGCCGGCCCACCAGAAGCTGCTCGACGCCTGGCTGGAGACCGCCACCCGCGCAGTGCAGCGCCCGGACAACGCGGTCTGGTTCCAGCTCTCGATGCTGCGCGAGATCCGGCGCGGCACGGTCGACACCGAGGTGCTGGCCTCGCGCAGCTGGGAGATGGCGCTCGAGCCCTTCACCTTCCGCGCCCTGCTGCACCACTGGCTGGGGTTGCCGCAGCTGGCGGGCAAGCGCGCCCAGCTCGAGGAGATGCTGGCCCAGTCCGAGGCCGCCGGCTTCGACTTCCTGTCGGCCCAGCTCGCGGGGCTGCTGGGGCAGCTCGGCTACGTCGGCCACGAGGCCAAGGCGGGGGAGCTGCGGCGCCGCCACCGCTTCACCGACATGGCGCTCTGGTTCGAGCGCGAAGAGGCCTGGGAGCGCCAGCTCAACGCCCTGATCAACCTGCAGCCGGCGGTGAACGCGGAAGTGGTGCGCGAATCGCGCCTGGTGTGGATGATCCGCTACGACCCGCACCTGGGGGTGCAGGAGATCGAGCCGCGCGAGCAGAAGCGCGACGCGCAGGGCGGCTGGACCCGCGGCCGCGCCGTGGGCCTGAAGCGCCTGGCCGAGGAAGGCCGGGAGCTCGACTGGCTCACCGCCCAGGACCTGCAGGCAATCGGCGCAATCGCCGGACGGCGCTACTACGGCAGCAGCAGCGTGCGTTTCGAGTTCGAGCTGGACAAGGCCTTGGGCGCCCTGGTCGGCCACCCGCTGCTGTTCTGGATGGATGCGCCCGGCACCCGGGTGGAGCTGCTGCCGGGCGAACCCGAGCTCTTGGTCAAGGCGCGCGCCAGCACCGTGCTGATCGCCCTCCAGCCGCCGGTGCACGAACAGGAGGGCGAGGTGATCGTGACGCGCGAGACCCCGACCCGCCTGCGCTTGGTGCAGGTGAAGGAGGAACACCGCCGCATCGCCGCCATCCTGGGCGAAGGCCTGGAAGTGCCGCTGGCGGCCGAGCGCCGCGTGCTGCGCGCGATCAGCGCCATCTCCGCCATCGTCACCGTGCAGTCGGACATCGGCGCCAGCCCGAGCGACATTGAGCAGATAAAGGCCGACCCGCGCCTGCACCTGCACCTGCGGCCCTACCAGCAGGGCATGCGCATGCAGGTGCTGGTGCGCCCGCTGCCGGACGCCGGCGCTTACTATGCGCCGGGCGAAGGGGCGGAAAACGTGATCGCCGACCTCAATGGCGTGCGCACCGAGGCGAAACGCGACCTGAACGCCGAGCGCGAGGCCGAGCGCCAGCTGATCGCCGCCTGCCAGGCCCTGGAACACGCGGAACTCGACCACGGCGAATGGCTGCTCGGCCAGCCCCTGCTGTGCCTGGAGCTGGTCGACCAGCTGCGCGCGCTCGACCCGGCGAGCGTGGTGGTGGCCTGGCCCGAAGGCGAGAAGTTCCGCGTCACTAAAAAAGCCACCACCAAGTCGGTCCGCATCCAGATCCGGCGCGACCGCGACTGGTTCGCGGCCGACGGCGAGGTGGTGATCGACGAGGGCCGGGTGATGAAGCTGCGCGAGCTGCTGGAGCGCCTGCGCGAGGGCGGCAGCCGCTTCGTGGCCCTGGGCGACAACGAATACCTGGCCCTGAGCGACGAGCTGCACCGGCGCCTGAACGAGTTGTTCTCCTACGGCGAGCTGCATGGCGAGGAAGTGCGCCTGCACGCGCTGGCCAGCTTCTCGCTGGAGGAGCTGGCGCGCGAGGCCGGCCAGGTCGACACCGACGCGGCCTGGCGCGCCCACCTGGAGCGCATCGCCGCCATCGAGGCCTATACCCCGGAACTGCCCTCGACCCTGCAGGCCGAGCTGCGCGACTACCAGCGCGAAGGCTTCGAGTGGCTGGGCCGCCTGGCCCACTGGGGCGTGGGCGCCTGCCTGGCCGACGACATGGGCCTGGGCAAGACCCTGCAGGCCCTGGCCCTGCTGCTCACCCGCGCCAAGGACGGCCCGGCCCTGGTGGTGGCCCCGACCTCGGTCTGCCTGAACTGGATCGCCGAGGCGCAGCGCTTCGCGCCGACCCTGAACCTGAAGCTGTTCGGCCCCGGCGAGCGCGAAGCCCTGATCAAGGAGGTCGGCCCCTTCGACGTGGTGGTGGTGAGCTATGGCCTGCTGCAGCTGGAAGCGCCGCTGTTCGCCGGGCGCCGCTGGCGCAGCATCGTGCTGGACGAGGCCCAGGCGGTGAAGAACATGCACACCAAGCGCTCGCAGGCGGTGATGGCCCTGCAGGGCGACTTCCGCATGGCCGCCACCGGCACCCCGCTGGAAAACCACCTGGGCGAACTGTGGAACCTGTTCCGCTTCATCAACCCTGGCTTGCTGGGCAATGCCGAACAGTTCCAGCTGCGCTTCGCCGGCCCGATCGAGAAGGCCCAGGACAAGCGCGCGGAACTGGCCGCGCGCCACCGCCTGCGCCGCCTGACCCAGCCCTTCATCCTGCGCCGCACCAAGTCCCAGGTGCTGACCGAGCTGCCGCCGCGCACCGAGATCGTGCTGCCGGTGGAGCTGACGGCGGAAGAAGCGGCGCTCTACGAATCGCTGCGGCGCGAAGCCCTCGACACCCTGGCCGCGCTGGAAGCGCCCGAAAGCCAGAAGTCGATCGCGATCCTGGCCGAGATGATGCGGCTGCGGCGCGCGGTCTGCAATCCCGAACTGGTGGCGCCGGGCGCCGGCATCGCCAGCAGCAAGCTGGCGGCCTTCGCCCGCCTGCTCGACGACCTGCTGGAAAACCGCCACAAGGTGCTGGTGTTCAGCCAGTTCGTCGACCACCTGAGCCTGATCCGCCAGTACCTGGACAGGAAATCGATCCCCTACCAGTACCTGGACGGCGCCACCCCCATGCAGGAGCGCAAGCGGCGGGTCGACGCCTTCCAGGCCGGCGAGGGCGAGCTGTTCCTGATCAGCCTGAAGGCGGGCGGGGTCGGCATCAACCTCACCGCGGCCGACTACGTGATCCACATGGACCCGTGGTGGAACCCGGCGGTGGAAGACCAGGCCTCGGACCGCGCCCACCGCATGGGCCAGCAGCGGCCGGTCACCATCTACCGCCTGGTGGCGCGCGGCACCATCGAGGAAGGGATCGTCGAGCTGCACCACCATAAGCGCGACCTGGCCGACAGCCTGCTGGAGGGGACGGAAATGGCGGCGCGCATGTCGCCCCAGGACATGCTGGCGATGCTGCGCAGCGGGATCGGCAGCTAGGCTATCATTGCGCCTTTTGCCGAAGAGGCAACAGCGCTTTCCCGCCGCGTGACGGTTTGTTTCAGGCGCCCGCAAGCGCGGTGAATGGTGCTACTCTTCCGTGGCTCCGGGCCTCACGGGCGCGGCGTCCCGACTCTTTTTTTGTTACAGGGCCGAATACGATGATGAAAACGAAGATCGCGCTGGCGGCACTGCTGGCGTGTTTCGCACTGGCGCCGGCCAGCGCCAAGCAGTCCAAGCCCGCCAAGGGCAAGGCCAAGAGCAGCAAGGTGGTCAAGGCGAAAAGCGGCGACAAGCGCAAGAAGGCGCCGCTGAAGGCCGCCGCCGCCACCGCCGCAGTCGCTGCGGCCACCAGCGCCGCCGCCACCAGCACCGCCGCGCCGGCCACCCAGGCCCCAGCCTTCCGTCTCGACCGCCGCATGGAGACGCTGAGCATGCAGTTCCTGACCGCGCTCTGGCGCGTCGATCCGGAAGGCGGCATCTATGTCGGCAAGTTCGACCAGGCGGCCAGCCTGACCATTCCCGACGAGGCCACCCGCGCCAAGAAGCTGGCCTTTGCCAACGAATGGCTGGAGAAGTTCGGCAAGCTCGATCCGAAGCAGCTCTCGCCGCGCCACCGCACCGACCTGGCCCTCCTGGTGAACAAGCTGGAGAAGGACCGCTGGAGCTTGAACACCTGGCGCGAGTTCGAGTGGAATCCCTCGCTGTACAACGTGGCCCAGCCGCTCGACCTGATCCTCAACACCGAATACGCCGCCAAGCCGCAGCGCCTGCGCACCATCCTGCGCCGCCTGGCCAACGTGCCGGCCTATTACCAGGCGGCCCAGGCCTCGATCACCAAGCCGACCATCGAGCACACCCAGCTCGCCATCACCCAGGCCCCGGGCACCATCGCGGTGCTGGCGGACCTCGGCAAGGCGGCCCAGGAATCGACCCTCACCGCGCAGGAAAAGGCGATCTTCGCCCAGCGCATCGCCAACGCCGGCACCGCGGTGCTGGGCTATGTCGACTTCCTGGTGGGGCTCGAGAAGAACCTGCAGGCCAACAAGGACGCGCGTCCCTTCCGCATCGGCAAGGAGCTGTACGAGCAGAAGTTCGCGCTCGAGATCCAGTCGGCCAGCAGCGCCGAGCAGACCTACCGCAAGGCCCTGGCCACGCGCGAAGAGCTCCTGACCCGCATGAACGCGATCTCGGACGCGCTCTGGCCCACCTACATGGCCGGCACGGCCAAGCCGAACGACCGCTTCCAGAAGATCGGCATGATGATCGACAAGCTCTCGGCCCGCCACGTCGCGCGCGAGAACTTCTTCGCCGAGATCCGCCGCCAGATCCCGCTGCTGCAGGACTGGGTGATCAGGAACGACCTGCTCACGCTCGACCCGGACAAGCCGCTCGAGGTGCGCGAGACCCCGATGTACCAACGCGGCATCGCCGGCGCCAGCATCGACGCGCCAGGTCCCTACCGTCCCAAGGACAAGACCTATTACAACGTCACGCCGATGGACAATCTCACGCCGGAACAGGCGGAGAGCAGCCTGCGCGAGTACAACGAGTGGATCTTGCAGATCCTGAACATCCACGAGGCCATCCCCGGGCACTACGCCCAGCTGGTCCATGCCAACAAGTCGCCCTCGCTGATCAAGTCCCTGTTCGGCAACGGCGCCATGGTCGAAGGCTGGGCGGTGTACGGCGAGCGCATGATGCTGGAATCGGGCTATGGCGGCAACGCGCCCGAGATGTGGCTGATGTACTCGAAGTGGAACCTGCGCAGCGTGACCAACACCATCCTCGACTACAGCGTGCACGTGCTGGGCATGCAGCAGCAGGAAGCGCTCGACCTGCTGACCCGCCAGGCCTTCCAGACCCGCCAGGAAGCCGAGGAAAAGTGGCGCCGCGTGAACCTGACCTCGGTCCAGCTGACCAGCTACTACAGCGGCTACGAGCAGATCCTGGAACTGCGCGAGCGCCGCAAGCAGCAGTTGGGCGAGCGCTTCAGGCTGAAGGAATTCCACGACCAGTTCCTCAGCTATGGGAATGCGCCGGTGAAGATGATTGCGGAGTTGATGCAGTAAGAAAGGTAGGGTGAACGCGGCGGTATCTCCACCGCCCGGTCTCCCCCTTCAACCAACAACGTCATCCCCGCGCAGGCGGGGATCCAAGTCCTCAGCGCGTCCGCGGCCTATGCATGGGCCTCGGGCACGCGAAGAAACTTGGATCCCCGCCTGCGCGGGGATGACGTTGTTCGTTTGTGGGGGTGAAGCGAAGCTGCGGCTTCGAAGGATGCCGCCTTGGGCCGTCTCTCTTCCAGCGCCTTAGGCCGTCTCTTACGGCGCCCTACGCCGTGTCCTACGACGCCTTACGCCGTGTCCTACGACGCCTTACGCCGTCTCTTCCGACGCCCTACGCCGTGTCTTACGACGCCTTACGCCGTCTCTTCCGGCGCCCTGGTCGCACGCACGAAGATCGGGGCCAGGAGCAGGCCCAGCTCGTACAGCAGGCACATCGGAATGGCCAGGGCCAGCTGGCTGACCACGTCCGGCGGCGTGACGATGGCCGAGATCACGAAGGCCCCGACGATCACGTAGGAGCGGATCGACTTCAGCTTCTCGATGCTGACCACGCCCATGCGCGCCAGGATCACCACCACCACCGGCACCTCGAAGGAGGCGCCGAAGGCCAGGCACATCGACATCACGAAGTCGAGGTAGTTCTCGATGTCGGGCGTGACCGAGATCGATTCCGGCGCGAACTCGCCGATGAAGTGGAACACCCGCCCGAAGACGAAGAAATAACAGAAGGCCACGCCGGCGATGAACAGCAGCGAGGACGAGATCACCAGCGGCAGCACCAGGCGCTTCTCGTGCGCGTACAGCCCCGGCGCGACGAAGGCCCAGGCCTGGTAGAACACCCAGGGCAGGGCCAGGATGAAGGCGAGCAGCAGGGTCACCTTCATCGGCACCAGGAAAGGCGCGATGACGCCGGTGGCGATCATCTTCGAGCCGGCCGGCAGCGCGGCGATCATGGGCGCGGCCAGGATGTCATAGATGTGCGAAGGCCCCGGCCAGGCGAACAGGCCCGCGCAGACGATCGCGATCCCGATCGACGCCTTGACCAGGCGGTCACGCAGCTCGACCAGATGGGAAATGAAGGTCTCTTCGCCGCCAGCTTGCTCAGTCATCAGAAGAAGGATTTAGAGGAGGTAGTTGCACTTGCCGGGCGGTACTTGCGCACGCGCGCGGCGCCCGACATCACATGGCGTTTGGTGCCATGGCGGTTCTTGTACCAGGCCGGCACGCTCGAGGTGCGCACCAGCTTCTTGCGGCGGAAATCGCGCGCCTTGCGCTCAAGGTCGTCGGTGGTCGGCAGGATGGTCGGCATGCCGTCGTAGGCGCCGGGATCGTAGGAGGCGGTGTCCTTGCCCTCCTGCCCGTCGAACAGCGCCTCGACCTCCTGCACGTGGCCGTGGACGGTCTGGTGGACTTCGTCGCGGAAGGAGGCGGCGCTGTCCTGCACTTCCTTGTGCAGGTTGCGCAGCTCTTCCAGCTCGATCTCGCGGCTGACTTCGGTCTTGACGCTGTGCAGGTAGCGCTGGGCGCGCCCGTACAGGGTGCCCGCCATGCGCGCCACCTTCGGCAGCTTTTCGGGGCCGATCACGATCAGCGCGACCACGCCGATGATGGCCAGCTTGGACAGTCCGAGATCGATCATGCCCGCAGATTACGAACGGGTCTTGTCGCGGGCTTCCACGTCGATGGTCGTCTTGTCGGCGACCTGCTTCGCCTGGGCGCTGGCGCTGGCCTCGTCCTTGTCTTCCTCGCCCTTCACGCCGTCCTTGAAGCCCTTGACCGCTTTACCGAGATCGGAACCCATGTTGCTGATCTTCTTGGTGCCGAAAATCAGCATGACCACGACCAGAACGATCACCCAGTGCCAAATACTCATCGAACCCATAATTTTCTCCTTGCAAGGCGCAGCGCGCCTGTAGATCGGGAAGCGTATTCCACAGTATACGCCATGCGGGAGCACTTGCTCCCTTTAATCGCTTAGTGCGGGCTTAAGTACCCAGCCCACGCCAGGGGCGCGGACCGCCATACATGTGCAAGTGCAAGTGATAGACTTCCTGGCCGCCATCCGGACCTGCATTGATCAGGGTCTTGTAGCCGCCGGTACGTTTGCCACCGGCATCGACTTTGACCGCAACACCGTGTTCCGCAGCAAGCTTCGGCGCGAGCGCCAACATCTTGCCCAGCACGGCGGCATGCTCGTCGCTGCAGTCGGACAGGGTGTCCACGTGCTGCTTCGGGATCACCAGGAGGTGGACCGGAGCGGCCGGGTTGATGTCCTTGAATGCCAGCACGTCATCGTCTTCGTAGACGATGCTGGCCGGAATCTGCTTGGCGACGATTTTGCAAAAAATGCAGTTGTCCATCTTTTCTCCAGATTGTTACATCGCTTCCCTGTGGAAACCTGCGTACTCTAGCAATACCGCGTGACACGGTAATGACGGAACAGGGCGAATTATGACATCCGAGCGCAAGGTCCATGTAACGAACAGGCGCGGGTTTCGCCGCCTGCTTCGCCTATTCCTTTCGAGAGGCTTTTTCCTCGAGGCCGGACACGCCCTCGCGCCTTGCCAGTTCGTCCAGCACCTGTTGCGGGGTGAGCTTGAACTGGGCCAGCAGCACCATCGAATGGAACCACAGGTCGGCGCATTCGTACAGGACCTTGGAGGCGTCGCCCGAGACGCGCGCGTCCTTGGCGGCCATCACGGTCTCGGTGGCTTCCTCGCCGATCTTCTTGAGGATGGCGTCGTCGCCCTTGGCGAACAGCTTGGCCACATAGGATTTGTCGGGATCGCCGCCGTTTTCCGGCTTGCGCGATTCGATCACCGCCGCGAGGCGGGCCAGGGTCTGGCTCATGGGGTTTTCTTTTCTGCGGAGTAAATGGTGTCGGCATCCTTCAGCACCGGCTCGACCGTCTGCCAGTCGTTGCCGTCGAACTGCTGGAAGAAGCAGGAATGGCGTCCGGTATGGCAGGCGATGCCGCCGGCCTGCTCGACCTTGAGCAGGACCACGTCCTCGTCGCAGTCCAGGCGCATGTCCAGCACCTTCTGCACGTGGCCGGATTCCTCGCCCTTGTGCCAGAGCTTCTTGCGCGAGCGGCTCCAGTAGACGGCCTCGCCCAGCTCGGCGGTTTTCGCCAGCGCCTCGCGGTTCATCCAGGCGAACATCAGGATGTCGCCCGTGGCCGCTTCCTGGGCGATCACCGGCACCAGGCCGTGCTCGTCCCAGCGCACCTTGTTCAGCCATTTGGCATTGGTAACCATGGCTTACTCCAGGCGCATCGGGATGCCGCGCTCGGCCATGAAGCGCTTGGCTTCGCCGACCGTGTGCTGCCCGTAGTGGAAGATGCTGGCCGCCAGCACCGCATCGGCATGGCCTTCGAGGATGCCGTCGGCCAGGTCCTGCAGGCCGCCGACCCCGCCCGAGGCGATCACGGAAATGCCGACCGCGTCCGAGACGGCGCGGGTCAGGCCCAGGTCGAAACCCGATTTGGTGCCGTCGCGGTCCATCGAAGTGAGCAATAACTCACCGGCTCCCAGGCTCTCCATCTTGCGCGCCCATTCGACCGCGTCCAGGCCGGTGGGGTTGCGGCCGCCGTGGGTGAAGACTTCCCACTTGTCGGGGGCAACCTGCTTGGCGTCGATCGCGACCACGATGCACTGGGAACCATGCTTTTGCGAAGCCTCGAACACCAGCTGGGGATTGGTCACGGCCGAGGTGTTCATGCTGACCTTGTCGGCGCCGGCATTGAGCAGGCGGCGCACGTCCTCGACCTTGCGCACCCCGCCGCCGACGGTGAGGGGGATGAACACGGTGGAGGCCACGGCTTCGATGATCGGCAGGATCAGGTCGCGGCCGTCGCTCGAGGCGGTGATGTCGAGGAAGGTGATCTCGTCGGCGCCCTGGCCGTCGTAGCGGCGGGCGATCTCGACCGGGTCGCCGGCATCGCGCAGCTCGGTGAAGTTGACGCCCTTGACCACGCGGCCGCCGGTGACGTCGAGGCAGGGGATGATGCGTTTTGCGAGCATAAGAGTGTTTGCGTTTGCGTGTGCCTTAAAGGCGGCCATAAAGTGCGCACCGTGGCTCCTATTATCGCCACTAGCGCCAGCACGTCATCCCCGCGCAGGCGGGGATCCAAGTTTGTGCGCACGCCGGTGAAGCACACGTTCACACTGTACTGCGAAATTGGGTCCCCGCCTTCGCGGGGACGACGTTTTATATGGTGCGGGTCCTACCTTTTATATGGTGCGGGCCCTACCTTTTATATGGTGCGGTCCTGCATTTATATGCCGCGGGCCATGCGTCATATGACAGGGCCCGGCGGCCTCAGGCGTCCGCGCCTTCCGTCAGTTGATCGGCCCGCTCCTGCGCCGAAGCCAGGTCCAGCGTGCCCTCGTAGATCGAACGCCCGCAGATCACGCCTTCGATGCCTTCGTCCTGCACCGCGCACAGCGCTTCCACGTCGGCCAGGTTGTGCACGCCGCCGGAGGCGATGATCGGCACCCGGACCGCCTGCGCCAGCTTGACCGTGGCTTCGATGTTCACGCCCGCCATCATGCCGTCGCGGCCGATGTCGGTGTAGACGATCGATTCCACCCCATAGCCTTCGAATTTCTTGGCCAGGTCGATGACCTCGTGGCCCGACATCTTGCTCCAGCCGTCGGTCGCCACCTTGCCGTCCTTGGCGTCCAGGCCGACGATGATGTGGCCCGGGAAGGCGCCGCAGGCGTCGTGCAGGAAGCCCGGGTTCTTCACCGCGGCGGTGCCGACGATGATGTAGGTGATGCCGTCGTCCAGGTAGCGCTCGATGGTGTCGAGGTCGCGGATGCCGCCGCCCAGCTGGACCGGAATCTCGTCCAGCTCGTTCTCTTCGGCGTAGTCCTGCACCACCTGCAGGATCGATTTGATCGCCTCTTCGTTCTTCGGCTTGCCCGCGAAGGCGCCGTTCAGGTCGACCAGGTGCAGCCGGCGCGCGCCCTTCTTCAGCCAGTGCAGCGCCATCTCGGCGGGATCTTCGGAAAACACGGTGGCGAGGTCCATATCGCCTTGTTTGAGGCGAACGCAGTGACCGTCTTTCAGGTCGATGGCGGGGATCAGCAGCATGGTCGTAGTCGGTTGGTTGACGGCGAAATGTGGCGGAACTCAGGGGTTCCAGTGGATGAAATTGCGGTACAGGCGCAGCCCGGCGGCGGCGCTTTTCTCGGGGTGGAACTGGGTGGCGACGATGTTGTCGCGCGCCACCGCGCAGCAATACGGCCCGCCGTAGTCGGCTTCGCCGATGGTGTCGAGCGGGTCGCCCGGCGCCGCGTAATAGCTGTGCACGAAATAGAAATAGCTGTTGTCCGCGACGCCTTCCCACAGCGCGTGGGGGCGCGCCTGGCGCACCCGGTTCCAGCCCATCTGCGGGACCTTGAAGCGCGAGCCGTCGGCCTGCAGCTTGCCGTCGAGCCGGAAACGCACCACCTTGCCCGGCAGGATGCCCAGGCCGGGCGTGCCCTCGTTCTCCTCGCTGGCCTCGAACAGCATCTGCTCGCCCACGCACACGCCCATCACCGGCTTGCTGCGGAAGGCGCGCAGCACGGCCTCCTCGGCGCCCGATTCGCGCAGGCTGGTCATGCAGTCGCGCATCGCGCCCTGTCCCGGCAGGACCAGGCGGTCGGCGCTGTCGATGTCGGCGGCGCTGCTGGAGACCAGCACCTCGGCTTCCGGGGCGGCCGCGCGCAGGGCCTGCGCGACCGAGCGCAGGTTGCCGAGGCCGTCCACCACCACAATCTTGGTCGTCATGGTCGTTTTACAGGCTGCCTTTGGTCGAGGGAATGATGCCGGCCGCGCGTTCGTCCAGCTCGGTGGCCATGCGCAGGGCGCGGCCGAAAGCCTTGAACACGGTTTCGCACTGGTGGTGGGCGTTCACGCCGCGCAGGTTGTCGATGTGCAGGGTGACGCCGGCGTGGTTGACGAAGCCGCGGAAGAATTCGCCGGTCAGGTCGACGTCGAAGGTGCCGATCATGGCGCGGGTGAAGGGAACGTGCAGTTCCAGCCCCGGACGGCCGGAGAAGTCGATGACCACGCGCGACAGCGCCTCGTCCAGCGGGACGTAGGCGTGGCCGTAGCGGCGGATGCCCTTCTTGTCGCCCACGGCCTTGGCCACCGCCATGCCGAGGGTGATGCCGGTGTCCTCGACGGTGTGGTGGGCGTCAATGTGCAGGTCGCCCACGGCCTCGACCTCGAGGTCGATCATGCCGTGGCGGGCGATCTGGTCCAGCATATGGTCGAGGAAGGGAACGCCAGTGTTGAGCTTCTGGCGGCCGGTGCCGTCGAGGTTGATCGAGACGCGGATCTGGGTCTCGTTGGTGTTGCGCGTGATGTCGGCGGTGCGGGTCATTACAGGATGCTCGTCAGTGGGTGCGGGACACCGGAAATTAGGAAACCGTTGAAAGTCACTTCAGGGCCGCTTTCAGGGCAGTCAGGAATTGGTCGTTCTCTTCCGGTGTGCTGACCGTGACGCGGATGCAGTTGGCCAGCAATGCATGCATTTTACTCAAATTTTTGATCAATACCTTCTCCGCGTGGAGTCGCGCGCAGGTCCGGTCGGCGTCCGGCACCCGAAGAGAGATGAAATTGGCCGCCGAAGGGAAGACCTCGACGCCCGGCAGGGCCGCCAGCGCGGCCGCCAGGCGGGCGCGCTCGGCGTTGATGCTTTCGGCCTGGCGGTCCAGGATGGCGATATGGTCGAGCGCGAACTCGGCCGCCACCTGGGTCAGCACGTTCACGTTGTAGGGCGGACGCACCTTCTCGAACTGCTCCAGCAGGGCGGCGTGGCCGGACAGGTAGCCCAGGCGGATCCCGGCCAGGCCCAGCTTGGACAAGGTGCGCATCACCACCAGGTTGGGAAACTCCGGCAGGCGACCCATGAAGCTCTGCTGGGCGAAGGGCTGGTAGGCCTCGTCCACCACGGCGATGCCGTCCTCGCCCAGGGCGCGGATCAGCGCTTCCATGTCGTCGGCGTCGAACAGGTTGCCGGTCGGGTTGTTGGGGTAGGCCAGGAACACCAGGGACGGCTTGTGCTTCTCGATGGCGGCCAGCATGGCCTCGCGGTCAAGCGAGAAGTCGGGCTTGAGCGGCACGCCGACGAAATCGGCGCCCGCGAACTGGGCCGAGCGGTAGAACATCACGAAGCCGGGCACCGGCGCCATGACCACGGCGCGCCGGTCCTGCCGGGCCACCGCGGTGGCCATGATGGAAATCAGCTCGTCCGAGCCGTTGCCGAGCAGGACGTCGTAGCCCGCGGGCACGCCCATGCGCTCGCGGATCTTGTCCTTGACCGTGCGGTAGGACGCCACCGGATAGCGGTTCAGGGCCGCGTCGGCCAGGCGCGCGCCCAGCTCCAGGCGCAGCGCTTCCGGCAGCTGGTAGGGGTTTTCCATGGCGTCGAGCTTGATATAGCCGCTCGCGTCCGGGACGTGGTAGCTGCCGATGGCGCGCACGTCTTCCCGGATGGTGTTGGCGATCAGCTGGTCGATGGAGCTCATGGGCTTTCCTCAATGATGATGGGAGCGGACTTGGCCGCCTTGCGCTTCTTGGCCGCGACCTTGGCCGCGACCGGCACCTCGGGCGCCGCCAGGCGGGCCTGGATGATGTCGCAATAGGCCGGGTTCAGTTCGAAACCGGTGAAACGGCGCCCCAGGCGCCGGGCGGCGATGGCCGTGGTGCCGCTGCCCATGAAGGGGTCGAGCACCACGCCGCCCGGCGGGCAGGAAGCCTTGACCATGCGCTCGATGATCTCGAGCGGCTTCTGGGTCGGATGGTCGGCGCGCTCGGGATGCTCGCGGTGCAGGCGAGAGACGCTCCACACGTCCTTGGGGTTGTAGCCGACCTCCAGCCACTTGGCGCCGACGAAGATCGAGCGCGAACGCGCCTTCTTGGTCTCGGCGTCGTAGGGGATGCGCACCGCGTCGAGGTCGAAGTAGTAGTCCTTGCGGTTGACGAAGAAGCCGATGGTGTCGTGCACCGAGCTGAAGCTGCGCACGCTGCCCCCCATCGAGGGCACGCGGCGGTCCCAGATGATCTCGTTCATCATGGTCATGCGCTTCTTCAGCATGACGAAGATCTCGGGCGCGAAGCGCCAGGTCAGGAAGACGTACAGGCTGCCGTTGGGCTTGAGCTTGGGCAGCGCGGCGTCGATCCACTGCCCGGTCCAGGCCAGGTAGGCTTCCACGCTCTGCTGGTCGGAGCTGTTGCCGTAGTCCTTGCCGAGGTTATAGGGCGGGTCGGTCAGGATCAGGTCGATGGACCCGTCCGGGATGCGCGCGAGACCCTCGAGCGCATCCTCGCAAAAGACCTGGTCGACCCAGTCCGTCATGATGCCATCGGGGGCACGGGTTGCAGCCGCAGCTCCGCGCTGCGGGCGTGGGCCTGCAGGCCCTCGCCGTAGGCCAGCACCGCCGCCACCTTGCCCAGGGTCTGGGCGCCCTGCTCGCTCACCTGGATCACCGAGGAGCGCTTCTGGAAGTCGTACACGCCCAGCGGCGAGGAGAAGCGCGCGGTGCGCGAGGTCGGCAGCACGTGGTTGGGGCCGCAGCAATAGTCGCCCAGCGATTCGGACGAGAAGCGGCCCAGGAACATGGCGCCGGCGTGGCGGATCCTGTCCGCCCACTGCAAGGGTTCGGCGGCCGAGATCTCGAGGTGCTCGGCGGCGATGGCGTTGGCGATCTCGCAGGCCTCCTCCATGTCGCGCACCTTGACCAGGGCGCCGCGGTCCGACAGCGAGGTGGCGATGACGGCCGCGCGCGGCATGCTCGGCAGCAGCTTGTGGATGCTGGCTTCGACCTGGGCGATATAGTCCGCGTCGGGGCACAGCAGGATGGCCTGGGCCAGCTCGTCGTGCTCGGCCTGGGAGAACAGGTCCATCGCCACCCAGTCCGGGTCGGTCGTGCCGTCGCACAGCACCAGGATCTCGGACGGGCCGGCGATCATGTCGATGCCCACGGTGCCGAACACGCGGCGCTTGGCCGCGGCCACGTAGGCGTTGCCGGGGCCGACGATCTTGTCGACCGCGGGAATGGTCTCGGTGCCGTAGGCGAGGGCGCCCACGGCCTGCGCGCCGCCGATGGTGATCACGCGGGTCACGCCGGCGATCGCGGCGGCGGCCAGCACCATGCGGTTCTTCACCCCGTCCGGGGTCGGCACTACCATCACGATCTCTTTCACGCCCGCCACCTGGGCGGGAATGGCGTTCATCAGCACCGAGGACGGATAGGCGGCCTTGCCGCCCGGGACGTAGATGCCGACGCGGTCGAGCGGGGTCACGCGCTGGCCCAGCACCGTGCCGTCAGGCTCGGTGAACGTGAAGCCCTTCAGTTCCTGCTTCTGGCGCTCGTGGAACACACGGATGCGTTCGGCCGCGGTGCGCAGCGCATCGCGCTGGGCCGCCGGCAACGAGGCCAGGGCCTCGTCCAGTTCGGCCTGCCCCACGTCGAAGGCCGCCATGGAACTGGCGCCGCCATTCGGAATGCGGTCGAACTTGTTGGTGTACTCGAGCACGGCGGCGTCGCCGCGCTTCTTCACGTCGGCGAGGATCCTGGCGACGCTGGACTCGATGGCGTCGTCGGTCTCGGCCTCGAAGGCCAGCAGCGCATCCAGGGTCTGCCTGAAGTCGGGCGCGGTGGAATCGAGTTTGCGGATCTGTACTGCCATGGTCAGCCTTTGTGCGAGGCGCGCTCAAAGGCCTCGAGGATGGGTTGCAGGCGCTCGCGCTTGAGCTTGAGCGCTGCCTGGTTCACCACCAGGCGCGAGGAGATGTCCATGATTTTTTCGACTTCGACCAGGTTGTTGGCGCGCAGGGTGCCGCCGGTCGAGACCACGTCGACGATGGCGTCCGACAGCCCGACCAGGGGCGCCAGCTCCATCGAGCCGTACAGCTTGATCAGGTCGACGTGCACGCCCTTGGCCGCGAAGTGCTCGCGCGCGGTGTTGACGAACTTGGTCGCCACCCTCAGGCGCGCGCCCTGGCGCACCGCGCTGTCGTAGTCGAAGCCGGCGTTGACCGCCACCGACATGCGGCACTTGGCGATCTGCAGGTCGATCGGCTGGTACAGGCCCTCGCCGCCATGCTCGAGCAGCACGTCGCGGCCGGCCACGCCGAAATCGGCGGCGCCGTGCTGCACGTAGGTCGGCACGTCGGTGGCGCGCACGATCAGCACGCGCACGCCCGGATCGCTGGTCGGGAGGATCAGCTTGCGCGAGGTTTCCGGGTTTTCCAGCACCTCGATGCCCGCCGCCGCCAGCAGCGGCAGGGTGTCCTCGAAGATGCGGCCTTTGGACAGCGCCAAAATCAGCTGCTGGCCCTGGGCCTGTAGAGTCGAATTCATGTCCTTGCCGTTATTTGAGACGCTGGATGTCGGCGCCGACGGCCGACAGTTTCACTTCCATCCGGTCGTAGCCGCGGTCGAGGTGGTAGATGCGGTCCACCACGGTGGTGCCCTCGGCCGCCATGCCGGCGATCACCAGCGAGGCCGAGGCGCGCAGGTCGGTCGCCATCACCGGCGCGCCGACCAGGCGCTCCACTCCCTTGATGAAGGCGGTGTTGCCCTCGGTATGGATGGCCGCGCCCAGGCGGTTCATCTCCTGCACGTGCATGAAGCGGTTCTCGAAGATGGTCTCGGTCACGCGGCTGGGGCCCGAGGCGATCGTGTTCACGGCCATGAACTGGGCCTGCATGTCGGTCGGGAAGCCCGGGTATTCGGTGGTGCGGAAGGACACCGGGTTCGGCCGGCCGTCCATTTTCGCGCGGATGGTGTTACCGGCCACGGTGAGCTGCACGCCCATCTCGCGCAGCTTGTCGAGGGCCACGTCGAAGATGTCGGTGCGGGTGTTGGTCAGCACGATCTCGCCGCCGGTGGCCGCCACCGCGCACAGGAAGGTCGCGGCCTCGATGCGGTCCGAGATCACGGCGTGCTCGGCGCCGTGCAGCGCGGCCACGCCCTGGATCACCAGGCGGTCGGTGCCGATGCCTTCGATCTTCGCGCCCATGGCTACCAGCAAGTTGGCCAGGTCGGTCACTTCCGGCTCGCGCGCGGCGTTTTCCAGCACGGTCTCGCCCTCGGCCAGGGTGGCGGCCATCAGGAGGTTCTCGGTGCCGGTCACGGTGATCATGTCGGTGTGGATGCGCGCGCCCTTGAGCTTGCCGTCGGTCCTGGCGTAGATGTAGCCGCCCTCGATGGTGATCTCGGCGCCCATCGCGCGCAGGCCCTTGATGTGCTGGTCGACCGGGCGCGAGCCGATCGCGCAGCCGCCCGGCAGCGAGACCTTGGCTTCGCCGAAGCGCGCCAGCAGGGGGCCCAGCACCAGGATCGAGGCGCGCATGGTCTTCACCAGCTCGTAGGGCGCGACCAGGGAGGTGATGCTGGCGCCGTTCAGGACCACGTTCTCGTCGTCCTGGTCGACCTTCAGGCCGGTCTGCTCGAGCAGCTTGAGCATGGTGCGCACGTCGTGCAGGCGCGGCACGTTCGACAGGCGCACGTCGCCCGCCGTGAGCAGGCCTGCGCACAGGATGGGCAGCGCCGCGTTCTTGGCGCCGGACACCGGGATTTCACCATTCAGGCGCTTGCCGCCGACGATCTGCAGTTTGTCCATGCTTATCCTTGGTACTCTTCAGGGGTGAGGGTTTTCATCGACAGCGCGTGGATTTCCTCGCGCATGCGGTCGCCGAGCACGGCGTACACCATCTGGTGGCGCTGGATCGGGCGCTTGCCGGCGAAGGCGGCCGAGACGATGACGGCGTTGAAGTGCTGGCCGTCGCCTTCCACTTCGAGGTGGGTGCAATCGAGGCCGGCCTTGATGTAGCTGTGGATCAGTTCAGGTGTGGTTGCCACGGAAACTCCAGTAAATACTTTAGTGGCGCAGCTTGTAGCCGCGCTTGAGCAGGTTGATCGCCACTGCCGCCAGCACCGCGAAGAACACGGCGACGATGGCCAGGCTGGTCCACGGCGACACGTCGGACTTGCCGAAGAACCCGTAGCGGAACCCGTCAATCATATAAAAGAACGGGTTGAAATGCGAGACGGTCAGCCAGAATGGCGGCAGTTTTTGGATGGAATAGAACACCCCGGCCAGGAAGGTCGCCGGCATGATCAGGAAGTTCTGGAAGGCCGCCAGCTGGTCGAACTTCTCGGCCCAGATGCCGGCGATCACGCCCATGGTGCCGAGGATGGCGGCGCCGAAGAAGGCGAACACCACGATCCACCAGGGCGCGACGAAGCTCAGGTCGGCGAACCAGGCGGTGACCAGGAACAGCACCGCGCCCACCACGATGCCGCGCAGGACCGAGGCCAGCACGTAGGCCGACAGGATCTCGACGTGGGACAGCGGCGGCAGCAGGATGAACACCAGGTTGCCGGTGATCTTGGACTGGATCAGCGAGGACGAGGAGTTGGCGAAGGCGTTTTGCAGCACGCTCATCATCACCAGGCCAGGCACCAGGAAGGCGGTGTAGGACACGCCGTCCAGCATCTCGACCCGACCGTCCAGCACGTGGCCGAAGATCAGGAGGTAGAGCATGGCGGTGACCACCGGGGCGGCCACGGTCTGGGTCGCGACCTTCCAGAAGCGCAGCGACTCCTTGTAGAACAGGGTGCGGAAGCCGACGGAGAACAGGCTCATTATTTGCCCTCCATGATCTGGATGAAGATGTCCTCGAGGTCGGCCTGCTCGAGCTGCATCTCGTCGATGACGGCGCCTGATTCACGCAGGCGCGCCAGGATGCCCTCCACTTCCGCGTAGTCGTTCACGCGCAGCGTGTATTTATTGCCGCCGCCGTTGTTCTGGTCATGCTCGTCGTGCGAGACGAGGTGGCGCAGGCCTTCCGGCAGCACGCCGCTTCTCAGGTGCACCACCAGCTGGGAGCCGGACACCCGGCGCAGCAGGTTGGGCATGGTGTCCAGCGCCACCACCTGGCCCAGCTTGAGCATGGCCACGCGCTGGCACATGGCCTGGGCTTCTTCCAGGTAGTGGGTGGTCAGGACCACGGTATGGCCTTCGCGGTTCAGGCGCGAGATGAACTTCCACAGGGTCTGGCGCAGCTCGACGTCGACGCCGGCGGTCGGCTCGTCGAGCACGATCACGGGCGGCTTGTGCACCAGGGCCTGGGCCACCAGCACGCGCCGCTTCATGCCGCCCGACAGGGCGCGCATGTTGACGTCGGCCTTGTTGGTCAGGTCGAGGTTGTGCATCACTTCGTCGATCCAGGCGTCGTTGTTCTTGATGCCGAAGTAGCCGGACTGCAGGCGCAGGGTCTCGCGCACGGTGAAGAAGGGGTCGAACACCAGCTCCTGCGGCACCACGCCAAGGCGCGTGCGCGCCTCGCGGAAGTCGCGCACCACGTCGTGGCCGTGGATGCTGACGCTGCCGGCGTCCGGGCGGATCAGGCCGGCGATGGTGGAGATCAGGGTGGTCTTGCCGGCCCCGTTCGGGCCGAGGAGGCCGAAGAATTCGCCTTCCTCGATGCTGAGGGAGACGCCCTTCAGGGCCTTGAAGCCCTTGTAGCTCTTCTCGACGTTGCTGATTTGGATCGCTGTCATTCTTCTTGGATGGCGCGCGGGCGCCGGGAACGGGCGGTGAAACGGCCCATTATAGGTGAATTCGCTTTGTCAAGAGCGCGGCGAAGGATTCGCCTACAGGGGGCTGGGAGAGGGAGATGACGGCGACGGGCGCGCGGCCCGCCGCCATTCAATGATGGGACAGCAGCGTGTCGACCCCGTACAGGGCCGCCAGCTTGTGCACGTTGTCCGGCACGTTGACGAAGGTGAGGCGCTGGCCGGCGGCCTGGGCGCGGCGCTGCCAGGCCAGCAGCAGGGCGACGCCGGACGAGTCGGCGGCCTTGACGCCGCCGAGGTCGAACACGGTTTCGCCGGCCGCGATGGCCTGCACGCCCTGATCCAGGGCCGCGTGGGCGGTCTGGAAGGTCAGGGCGTCGAGCGAGAGCATGGGATTGGCTTCGGCCATTACTTCGGCGCCTTCAGCGGCTTGCTGGCCAGCTGGGCGTTGCGGTCGGCCAGCGACTTGATCAGGCCGTCGATGCCGCCCTTGTTGATCTGGCTGGTGAAAGTCGACTTGTAGGTCTCGACCAGCCAGGCGCCCAGCACGTTCACGTCGTAGATCTTCCAGCCCTGGGCGCCCTTGGACAGGCGGTAGTTCAGGGTGATCGGCTCGCCGCGGGTGACGTTGACCTGCGAGCGCACTTCCACGTCGGTGGCGCCGGCTTCGGCGCGCATCGGCTTGAATTCCACGGTCTCGTTCTTGATCTGCGAGAGCGCGCCGGCGTAGGTGTAGACCAGCAGGGTGCGGAATTCCTCGGTCAGGCGCTTCTGCTGTTCCGGGGTGGCCTGGCGCCAGAAGCGGCCAGCAGCCTGCTGGGTCATCTTCTCGGCGTCGACGAAGGGCAGGATCTTGGTGTTGACCAGGTCCATGATCTTGTTGCGGTTGCCGGCCTGGATGTCCTTGTCGGCCTTGACCGACTCGATCACGTCGGCGGTGATGCGCTTGACCAGCGCGTCCGGGGCTTCGGCCGGGGCCTGGGCCAGCACACTGGTGGAGAAGGCGACGGTCGCCGCCGCGGTGGCGATCAACTGAATGACTGGCTTCATATAAAAATCTTTCCTTTCGTTGTAGGCCGCGCAAAACGTCGGGGGAGCGCCCGCGGCCCTGACCGGTTAACTCTTCTTACTGCTTTTCGGATGACACCGGTTGCGGCACGACCTGCGAATTCGCGCCTTCTTTCGCTTCTTCCGCTGCGCCGGCATCGGCGCTGGGCGGCGGATTGCCGTCGTACACCTGGCTCTGGCGGCGCTGCAGGTAGCCGTCGCGGATGAACTCGTAGCGGTCCAGGGCGGCGTCTTCCAGCAGGCTGGAGGCGTCGAGCAGGCTGGCGCGCTTGTCGATCACGCGCACGCCGGCGCCGATGTTGCGCCAGTTGGCCGGTTCCTTGTATTTCCAGATGTCACCGCCGATGTCGGCCGGCAGCGCCGCGGTGTCACGCACCGTAGATGGGCCCAACAGCGGCAACATCAAGTAGGGGCCGCTAGGCACGCCCCACACGCCCAGGGTCTGGCCGAAATCCTCGTTGTGCTTGGGGATGCCGGCTTCGGAGGCGATGTCGAGCAGGCCGAAGATGCCGAAGGTCGAGTTCACGGCGACACGGGTGACGTCGCCCATGCCGGCCTGGCCCTTACCCTGCAGCAAGTTATTCACTGCGCTCCAGGCGTCGGACAGGTTGCCGAAGAAATTGCTGACGCCGGTCTGGACAAAGCTCGGGGTCACGTTCTTGTAGGCGGTGGCGGTCGGCTTCAGGACGGTGCGGTCGACCGCGTCGTTGAAGCTGAACACGGCGCGGTTATAGCCTTCCAGCGGATCCTGGGGATTGTTGGTGGTGGCGCAGCCGGTCAGGACGAGGGCGGCGGCGGCGGCGGCCAGGCCGCGGGCGGATTTCGACACGGGAATCATTCGCTAGCTTCCTTTCCATCAGCGGCTTTGCTGTAGATAAATTGGTTAATCAAGTCTTCCAGCACCGCAGCCGACTGGGTGCGGTTGATCCGGTCGCCATCGACCAGGTTCTGGGTGTCGCCACCCGCTTCGATCCCGATGTATTGCTCGCCCAGCAGGCCGGCGGTCAGGATCTTCAACGAACTATCTTTCGGGAACTGGAACTGCTGGTCCAGGTCGAGGCGCACCTGGGCCTGGAAGGTCTTGTCGTCGAAGCGGATCTCGCCGACGCGACCGACCACCACGCCTGCGCTCTTGACGGGCGCCTGCGGCTTGAGTCCGCCAATATTGTCGAACTTGCCAGTGACCGAATAGGTCTTGGTGAAAGACAGCGAGCTCAGGTTACCTGCCTGCAGGGCAAGGAACAACAGGGCTGCGGCGCCCAGCAGGACGAACAGGCCGACCCAGACATCGATGATTTTACGGTGCATAGTATTTCCTAGTATTCAGGCCGTCTGTGCGCGGCCAAACAATTTATTGCGTGAACATCAGGGCGGTCATGATGAAGTCCAGCCCCAGAACCAAGAGCGAAGCGATGACGACGGTGCGGGTGGTGGCGCGCGCGACGTCGGCCGGGGTCGGCTTCACGTGATACCCCTGGAAAACGGCGGTGAAGGTCACGGCGATACCGAACACGAAACTCTTGATCACGCTGCTCAACACGTCGCGCTGCACGTCGACGCCGGCCTGCATCTGCGACCAGAAGGCGCCTTCGTCCAGGCCCAGCAGCTTGACGCCGACCAGGTAGCTGCCCATGATGCCGACCGCCGAGAACACGGCGGCCAGGATCGGCATCGCCACCACGCCGCCCCAGAAACGGGGCGCCAGCACGCGCTGGACCGGATTGACTGCCATCATTTCCATCGCCGACAACTGCTCGCCCGCCTTCATCAGGCCGATCTCGGCCGTGAGCGAGGTCCCGGCGCGGCCCGCGAACAGCAGCGCGGTGACCACCGGCCCCAGTTCGCGCACCAGCGAGAGCGCGGTCAGGGGACCGAGTTTTTCCTCGGCGCCGAACTGGATCAGGTTGACGTAGAACTGCAGGCCCAGCACCAGGCCGACGAACAGGCCGGAGACGATGGTGATGACCAGCGAATAATTGCCGATGAAATGGATCTGCTCGCTGATCAGGGCCGGGCGGCGGAAGGCCCCCGGCGAGAAACGCAGCAGGTTGAAAAAGGCGCGGGTGGCGAAGCCCAGGCTTTCGACGCCTTCGCGCACATTGCAGCCGATGGCGGCCAGGAAACGGATCATCGCTTGCCTCCCAGGCCCAGGTCGTCGCTCAGGGACTTGCCGGGATAGTGGAAGGGCACCGGACCGTCCGGCTCGGCGTTGACGAATTGCTTGACGTAGGGGTCGGTCGAGACGCGCAGCTCGGCCGGCGTACCTTCGGCGACGATCTTGCCCGCCGACATGAAGTACACGTAGTCGGCGATGGCGAAGGTTTCGTTGACGTCGTGCGAGACCAGGATCGACGTCGAGCCGAGGGCGTCGTTCAGGTTGCGGATCAGGTTCGCGGTCAGGCCCATCGAGATCGGATCGAGGCCGGCGAAGGGCTCGTCGTACATGATCAGTTCGGGGTCGAGCGCGATCGCGCGCGCTACCGCCACGCGGCGCGCCATGCCGCCCGAGATCTCGCCCGGCTTGAGGCGGTGGGCGTTGCGCAGGCCGACGGCGTTGAGCTTCATCAACACCAGGTTGCGGATCAGTTCTTCGGGCAGGTCGGTGTGTTCGCGCAGGGGGAAGGCGACGTTGTCGAAGATCGACAGGTCGGTGAACAGGGCGCCGAACTGGAACAGCATGCCCATGCGGCGGCGCAGGCGGTAGAGGCCCTCGGTATTGAGTGCGTGGACGACCTCGCCGTTGACACGGACTTCGCCGCGCTGGGGACGGATCTGCCCGCCAATCAGGCGCAGGACCGTGGTCTTGCCGCAGCCCGAACCGCCCATGACGGCGACCAGCTTACCGCGCGGGAAATCCATGCGGAGATTCGACAAGATGGAACGCTCTCCGTACGCAAAGTGCAGATCGCGAATTTCGACTAGGTTCGACACAGCGTAAGTAATAATTGGGGAATCCGGTATTGTAGTGCAGAAAGGGCAATCCCTGCTTGAGACGGCCCGGATCTGAAGGGAGACACGACGTACTATTACAACAAAAATAACTCGCCGGTCAATAATTTTAGTTTCTAAGTGCTTGTTTTTTCAGAGATATGTATATCTCGCAAGATTGGTTTTGTTGAATCATATCAACAAATTCCTTGTGGAAACTACCCTCTGCGATGGGGTCATTGCCCGCCCAAAAGGGTGGCAAAAGTTACAATGTGAAACCGACTTTACGACTTGTCACAACTCGTCACCGGTCTGGCTGTCACTTTGGTCATAGCGCTGGTGTCGGGAACGGCTTGGCCCGCGGGGTCTGCATTGAAATACTGCTTCCCTGCGCGACTGGATGCAGACGCGGCAGTATCAGGCCGCTCGCGCCAGGCCGAAGTGCCGGTCCACCGCCGCCAGCGCCTCCTCGCGCGCCTGCACCGCCCGCTCCGCCCCGAGCGACATTCCTTCCATCGAAAACACGGTGATGTCCTTCAAGCCGATCATCGGCAGCACCGCGCGCAGGTAAGGCTCGAGAAAGTCCGGCTGGCGCGCGCGTTCGCCGGTGCGCCAGCCGCCGCTTGCGATGGCGATGTAGACCGGCCGGTCCGGCAGATTGCCGACCTTGCCCTGCGGGCTGGGACGCATGGTGCGGTGCATGCGCACCACGTGGTCGATCCAGGCCTTCAGGGTCGACGGCACCGTCAGGTTGTGCATGGGTGTGCCGATCACCAGGATGTCGGCCCGCACCAGTTCGGCGATCAGGCGCTCGGAGCGGCCCAGTGCCCCGTGTTCGCCCGGCTGGTCGACGCCGCTGCCCAGGGCGAGGGCGTACTCGGCGTCGACGTGTTCGAGGGCGTCCTCGTCCAGGGCGCGCAGGGTGACGCTGGCGCCGGGGTGGCGCGCCAGCAGGCGCTCGACCACGCGGCTGGACAGCAGGTGGCTGTTGGCCTGGCCGCCGCGCGGGCTGGCCGTGATGTGCAGGATGTTCATGGATGCTCCGTTAAGTAGCGATGGTAGGCGAGGCCGCGCCGGCCGTCATCCCGCGAAGTGCAGACGCAGGCCGCACTTCGCCGGGACGGCGCTCCCCGGTTTGCGCCGGTTCAGGGCACGATCACGTGGTCCGGCTTGGCCAGGGCAAAAGCGGCTTCGCGGTCCGGGGCGGGCGGGTAGATCCATTGGGTATTGATGGCGCGCTTGAGGGCCTTGCCTTCCTCCCGGGTCAGCTTCACCTGGCGATCCCAGCCCTCGGTATAGAGCGCCCCCCAGGGGCCGAGGTCGAGACAGGTCACGTACTTGGGCTGGCTGTAGGGGTGCAGCGGCAGGCCGACCAGTTCGGCGACCGCATTGTAGCCGGCGACCCGGCCCAGGCTCAGCGCGTGCTGGCAGGACATTGCCGCCACGTTGCCGATGTCGTCGGCGGCGGCGCGCGCCACGTCGCCGGTCACGTACACGCCCTCCACCGGCGAACGCAGGTAGGGGTCGGCGACCACCCGGCCGAAGCGGTCGTGTTCGGCGCCGATCTGGGCGGCGAGCGGATTGGCGCGCATGCCGGCGGTCCAGATCACGGTGGCGGCCGGGATGCGGCGGCCGTCGGCCGTCACCACGCCTTCGGCGTCGATCGCGGCCAGGGCGGCCGAGGTGATCACCTCGACCCCGGTCTCGGCCAGCGCTTCCTCGATCACCGGGCGCGGCACCGGGCCCAGCTCGGGGCCGACCACCTCGGCCTGTTCCAGCATGACCACGCGCAGCTTGGCGTCGTGGCCGAGGATGGCGCGCAGGCGCTCCGGCATTTCGGTGGCGGTCTCGATGCCGGTGAAGCCGCCGCCCACCACCACCACGGTGTTGCGCGCCGCGCTTTCGGGCTGGCTGGCCAGGCCGGCCAGGTGGCGGTTCAGCCTGTCGGCCTCGTGCAGCTGGTCGACGTTGAAGCTATATTCTTTCAGGCCGGGCAGCGGCGGATTGAGCACCTGGCTGCCGGTGGCCAGGATGAAGCGGTCGTAGGCCAGGTGTTCGCGGCTGCCGTCGTTGCGCAGCACCTCCACGCTGCGGTCGGCGGCATGAATGCGCTCGATGCGGCCGGCCAGGTGGCGCACGCCCACGGCGGTGAACAGCGGGCCCAGTTCCGGGGCCATGCCCTCGAGCGAGGCTTCGTAGAGGCGGGGACGCATGTGCAGGGCGGCCTCGGGCGAGACCACGGTGATGGCGACTTCATCCGACTTGCCGGCGACGAAAGCGGCGCGGGCGGCGGCCAGGGCGGCCCACAGGCCTGCGAAACCGCTGCCGGCGATGACGATGTTCTGGTTCATGGTTCTCTCCTTCAAGGTAAGTGGCGATGGAGGCATTCTGCGGCTACACTGGACCGATGTATTGAGCCGGTTTCCTCACAAATGACTGATCCACTTCCCTCACCGGCGCGCAGCAGGAGCGTCCCCTGGTCGCTGTCCCTGGGCCAGCCGGCTCAAGGCGAGACCCTGCAGCGCTGGCTCTACCGCAGCCTGCGCCAGGCCATCCTCGACGGCCGCCTGGCCGAAGGCGCGCGCCTGCCCGGCTCGCGCGCCCTGGCCCAGCAGTACGGCACGGCGCGCGGCACCGTGCAGCTGGCCTACGACCAGCTGCTGTCCGAGGGCTATCTGCTGGCCGAGCGCGGCAGCGGCACGCGGGTGAGCCGGGTGCTGCCGGACGCCAGCCTGCAAGCCGGGCCGGCCCCAACGCGCGTCGAGCGGGAGGCGGCGCCGCAATCGGACGGCCCCTGGATGCAGCGCGTGGGCCAGCTCGCGCCGGCGTTTCCCCTGCGTCCGCCAAATTCGCTGCCGACCGCCTTCCACCCGCACCGCTGCGACGTGCGCGGCTTCCCGGTCGACCTCTGGCGGCGGCTGCACGGCCGCCACCTGCGCAGCTCGAAGCTGGCGATCCTGTCCGAGACCGAGGCCGCCGGCCTGCCGGCCCTGCGCGCCGCCATCGCGCGCCACCTCGACCTGGCGCGCGGCGTCGCGGTCTCGCCCGACCAGATCGTGGTGCTGGGCAGCGTGCAGCAGGCGCTCGACATCAGCCTGCGGCTTTTGGTCTCGCCGGGGGAAGCGGTATGGATGGAGGACCCGGGTTATCCGGGGGCGCGCCAGGCCATGCTGGCCCACGGCGCGCGGGTGGTGGACGTGCCGGTCGACGCCGACGGCCTGCGGGTGGTGGATGCGGAGCGCGCCGCGCCGGATGCGCGCCTGGCCTACGTGACCCCGGCGCGCCAGGCGCCGCTGGGCATGGCCTTGTCGCCGGAGCGCCGCCTGGCCCTGCTGCGCTGGGCGCACGAGCGCGGCGCCATCGTGTTCGAGGACGACTATGACAGCGAATACCGCTTCTCGGCCAAGCCGGTGCCGGCCCTGCGCAGCATGGAGGGCGGAGACAGCCACGTGGTGCTGGCGGGGACCTTCAGCAAGCTGCTGTTCCCGGCGATCCGGATCGCCTTCGTGGCCCTGCCCTGGCAACTGGTCGAGCCCTTCCAGCGCGCCGCCTCGCTGGCCGCGCGCAACGCCAACGCGCTGACCCAGGCGGTGCTGGCGGACTTCCTGGACGAGGGCCACTTCGACCGCCACGTGCGGCGCATGCGGCGCGTCTATGCGGCGCGCGCCGAAGCCTTCGAGGACGCCGCGCGGCGCCATTGGGAGGGATTGATCGAGGTGCCGCCGATCACGGCGGGCCTGGACGTGGTGACGCGCCTGCTGGCCCACGAGGAGCGCGCGGCCTGGCAGCGCCTGGCGGCGGCCGGGCTGACCGCCTTCCCGCTGGAGCGCTACACGGCGCGGGCCGTGCAGCCGCCTTCGCTGACCATGGGCTTCGCCGCCTTCGACGAGCGCGCCATCGAATCCGGCGCGCGGGCGGTGGCCGCGGCGATGCGCGGCCCCGCTTGAGGGCTCAGCGCGGCAGGACCGAGCTGCCCATCAGGAACTCGTCGACGGCGCGCGCGCACTGGCGGCCTTCGCGGATCGCCCACACCACCAGCGACTGGCCGCGGCGCATGTCGCCGGCAGTGAAGACCTTGGGCACCGAGGTCTGGTAGCAGCCTTCGCCGTCGGTGCTGGCGCGGGCGTTGCCGCGCGCGTCCTTCTGCACGCCGAAGGCGTCCAGCACGTTCTGCACCGGCGAGACGAAGCCCATGGCCAGGAACACCAGGTCGGCCTTGAGTTCGAATTCGGAGTCCGGCACTTCGACCATCTTGCCGTCCTTCCATTCGACCCGGCAGGCGATCAGCTTCTCGACCTTGCCGCCCTTGCCTTCCAGGCGCTTGGTGGCCACCGCCCAGTCGCGCTGGCAGCCTTCCTCGTGCGAGGACGAGGTGCGCAGGCGGGTAGGCCAGTAGGGCCAGACCAGGGGCTTGTTCTCCTGCTCGGGCGGCTGGGGCAGCAGCTCGAACTGGGTGACCGAGGCCGCGCCGTGGCGGTTCGAGGTGCCGACGCAGTCGGAACCGGTGTCGCCGCCGCCGATCACGATCACGTGCTTGCCGGTGGCCTTGATCTGGTCCTTGAGCTTGTCGCCCGCGTTCACGCGGTTCTGCTGGGGCAGGAAGTCCATCGCGAAGTGCACGCCCTTGAGCTCGCGGCCCGGGACCGGCAGGTCGCGCGGCTGCTCGGCGCCGCCGGCCAGGATGACGGCGTCGAAGTCCTTGGCCAGGTCTTCCGGGAAGATGGTGTCGCGCGCCATGTTGTTGACGCTGGCCGGGAAGTCCTTGCCGACCAGGACACTGGTGCGGAAGGTGACGCCTTCGGCCTGCATCTGTTCGACGCGGCGGTCGATCAGCTGCTTTTCCATCTTGAAGTCGGGGATGCCGTAGCGCAGCAGGCCGCCGATGCGGTCGCTCTTCTCGAACACCGTGACGTCGTGGCCGACGCGCGCCAGCTGCTGGGCGGCGGCCAGGCCGGCCGGACCGGAGCCGATCACGGCGACTTTCTTGCCGGTCTTGGAGGCCGGGGGCTGGGGCACGATCCAGCCGCGTTCCCAGCCGGTGTCGGCGATCTTGCGCTCGATCGACTTGATGCCGACCGGCTCGTTGTTGATGCCCAGGGTGCAGGCGGCTTCGCAGGGGGCCGGGCAGATGCGGCCGGTGACTTCGGGGAAGTTGTTGGTCGAGTGCAGGTTGTCCACCGCCTGGCGGTAGTTGCCATGGTAGACCAGGTCGTTCCAGTCCGGGATCATGTTGTTGACCGGGCAGCCCGTGTTGCAGAAGGGGATGCCGCAATCCATGCAGCGCGCGCCCTGCACCTTGGCCTGGCCGTCGGTCAGGGTGACGACGAATTCCTTGTAGTTCTTGACGCGAACGGCGGGTTCGAGGTGATCCTCTTCCTGCCGTGCGAATTCCATGAAGCCGGTAATTTTGCCCACGTTGTTTTCCTTTTGTCCTTCGGGTGACGCAGCCTGCTGCCCCGCCACCACCATCGTCGTTCGCCCACCGCCGTCATCCCCGCGTAGGCGGGGATCCAAGTTTGCATGCGTATCGTGAGCGCACGCCTAACTTGGGTCCTCGCCTCCGCGGGGAGGACGTTGTGTTGGTCAGGCCGCCATCTCGATCTTGTCGTTCGCCTCTTCCATGCTCGAGTTGTGCATCTCTTCGAGCGCCCGCTTGTAGTCGGTCGGGAAGACCTTGACGAACTTGGTGCGGCTGTTCGCCCAGTCGTCCAGCAGGTTGCGCGCGCGGGTCGAGCCCGTGTGCTTGAAGTGGCGTTCGATCAGGCGGCGCAGGATCATCTCGTCCGATTCGCGCTCGCCGTCGCGGGTCTGGCTGTGCCAGCCGGATTTGTCGCCCTGCTGCTTGGTCGGCAGCACCGGCTCCAGGTTGACCATCGCCGTGTTGCACTTGCCCTCGAACTCGCCCTTCGGATCGTAGACATAGGCCACGCCGCCCGACATGCCTGCCGCGAAGTTGCGGCCGGTCTCGCCCAGCACCACCACGGTGCCGCCGGTCATGTATTCGCAACCGTGGTCGCCGCAGCCTTCCACCACGGCGGTGGCGCCCGAGTTACGCACTGCGAAGCGCTCGCCGGCCACGCCGTTGAAGAAGGCTTCGCCCGCGATCGCGCCATACAGCACGGTATTGCCGACGATGATGTTGTCCACCGCCCAGCCGCGGAACTCGGTGTTCGGACGCACGATGATGCGGCCGCCCGACAGGCCCTTGCCCACGTAGTCGTTGCCTTCGCCGACCAGGTCCATCGTGATGCCGGCCGCCAGGAAAGCCGCGGCCGACTGGCCGGCGGTGCCCTGGAGCTGGATGTGGATGGTGTCGTCCGGCAGGCCGGCATGGCCGTAGCGCTTGGCCACTTCGCCCGACAGCATCGCGCCCACGGTGCGGTTGACGTTCTTCACCGGCGAGATGAAGGAGACCCGCTCGCCCTTCTCCAGCGCAGCCTTGGCCTGGGCGATCAGCTTGTGGTCGAGGGCCTTGTCCAGGCCATGGTCCTGGGCGTCGGTGTGGAACAGCTGGCGCGGGGCGTCGGTCTTGGGCTGGTAGAAGATGTTCGAGAAGTCCAGTCCCTGGGCCTTCCAGTGCCCGATCGCCTTCGACTTGTCGAGCAGGTCGGCGCGGCCGATCAGTTCGTCGTAGGTGCGGATGCCCAGCTGGGCCATCAGCTGGCGGGCTTCCTCGGCCACGAAGAAGAAGTAGTTCACCACGTGTTCCGGCTTGCCCTGGAACTTGGCGCGCAGGACCGGGTCTTGCGTGGCCACGCCCACCGGGCAGGTGTTCAGGTGACACTTGCGCATCATGATGCAGCCTTCCACCACCAGCGGCGCGGTGGCGAAGCCGATTTCGTCGGCGCCCAGCATGGCGGCGATCACGACGTCGCGGCCGGTGCGCATCTGACCGTCGGCCTGGACGCGGATGCGGCTGCGCAGGCCGTTGAGCACCAGGGTCTGCTGGGTTTCGGCCAGGCCCAGCTCCCAGGGGGTGCCGGCGTGCTTGACCGAGGACAGCGGCGAGGCGCCGGTGCCGCCGTCATGGCCCGCCACCACCAGGTGGTCGGCCTTGGCTTTCGAGACGCCGGCGGCGACGGTGCCGATGCCGACTTCCGACACCAGCTTGACCGAGATCGAGGCGCGCGGATTGGCGTTCTTGAGGTCGTGGATCAGCTGGGCCAGGTCTTCGATCGAATAGATGTCGTGGTGCGGCGGCGGCGAGATCAGGCCCACGCCCGGCACCGAGAAGCGCAGCGACGCGATGTACTCGGACACCTTGTGGCCCGGCAGCTGGCCGCCTTCGCCCGGCTTGGCGCCCTGGGCCATCTTGATCTGGATCTGGTCGGCCGAGTTCAGGTACTCGGCGGTGACGCCGAAGCGGCCCGAGGCCACCTGCTTGATCTTGGAGCGCAGCGAATCGCCCTCTTCCAGCGGGATGTCGGCGACCACGCGGTCCGCGCCCAGGATCGAAGCCAGGGTCTCGCCCTTGCTGATCTTGATGCCCTTGAATTCGTTCACGTAGCGCAGCGGGTCTTCGCCGCCTTCACCGGTGTTGCTCTTGCCGCCGATGCGGTTCATCGCGATCGCCAGGGTGGCGTGGGCTTCGGTCGAGATCGAGCCGAGCGACATGGCGCCGGTGGCGAAACGCTTGACGATTTCCTTGGCCGGCTCGACTTCCTCCAGCGGGATCGCCTTGCTCGGGTCGATCTTGAACTCGAACAGGCCGCGCAGGGTCAGGTGGCGGCGCGACTGGTCGTTGATCAGCTGGGCGTACTCTTTATAGGTCGAGAAGTTGTTGGCGCGGGTCGAGTGCTGCAGCTTGGCGATCGCGTCAGGAGTCCACAGGTGGTCTTCGCCACGCACGCGGAAGGCGTATTCGCCGCCCACGTCGAGGGCGTTGGCCAGCACCGGATCGTCGCTGAAGGCCAGGGTGTGCAGGCGCAGCGCTTCCTCGGCCACCTCGAACAGGCCGATCCCTTCGACGGTCGAGGAGGTGCCCTTGAAGTACTTGTCGACCAGCGACTTGTTCAGGCCTACGGCCTCGAAGATCTGGGCGCCGCAGTAGGACATGTAGGTCGAGATGCCCATCTTGGACATCACTTTCAGCAGGCCCTTGCCGATCGCCTTGATGTAGTTGTAGATCGCGGTGTCGACCGACATCTCGTGCGGCAGACCGTGGGCCAGGTCGGCCAGGGTTTCCAGCGCCAGGTAGGGGTGCACGGCTTCCGCGCCGTAGCCCGCCAGCAGGGCGAAGTGGTGGGTCTCGCGGGCCGAGCCGGTTTCGACCACCAGGCCGGTGGAGGCGCGCAGGCCGCGCGCCACCAGGTGCTGGTGGATGCTGGAGGTGGCCAGCAGCGCAGGGATCGCGACCATGTCGGGCGAGAGCTTGCGGTCCGAGACGATCAGGATGTTGTGGCCGGACTTGACCGCGTCCACGGCTTCGGCGCACAGCGAGGCGATCGAGGCTTCGATGCCTTCCTTGCCCCAGCTGGTCGGGTAGCAGATGTTCAGCTCATAGGACTTGAACTTGCCGCCGGTGTGCTGGCCGATGTGGCGCAGGCGCGCCATGTCGTCGAAGTTGAGGATCGGCTGCGAGACCTCGAGGCGCATCGGCGGGTTGACGTTGTTGGTGTCCAGCAGGTTCGGCTTGGGGCCGATGAAGGACACCAGCGACATCACCATGCTTTCGCGGATCGGGTCGATCGGCGGGTTGGTGACCTGGGCGAACAGCTGCTTGAAGTAGTTGTACAGCGGCTTGAGCTTGTTCGAGGTGACGGCCAGGGGCGAGTCGTTGCCCATCGAGCCGGTGGCTTCCTCGGCCAGCACCGCCATCGGCGCCATCAGGAACTTGAGGTCTTCCTGGGTATAGCCGAAGGCCTGCTGGCGGTCGAGCAGGGTCACGGGCGCCTTCTCGCCCTGGGCGGCGGCGTCCTTGGCGCGATGCAGCGCGAGCTGGGACTCGGACAGCTTGATTTCGTTGAGCTTGATGCGCACCGACTTGATCCAGGCCTTGTAGGGCTTGGCGTTGGAGTAGGTGTCCTTCAGTTCCTTGTCGTCGATGATGCGGCCGGCTTCGAGGTCGATCAGGAACATCTTGCCCGGCTGGAGGCGCCATTTCTTGACGATGCGCGATTCGGGAATCGGCAGCACGCCCGATTCCGAGGCCATCACCACCAGGTCGTCCTCGGTCACGACGTAGCGCGCCGGACGCAGGCCGTTGCGGTCCAGGGTGCCGCCGATGTGGCGGCCGTCGGTGAAGGCCATGGCGGCCGGGCCGTCCCAGGGTTCCATCATCGCGGCGTGGTATTCGTAGAAGGCGCGGCGGTTGTCGTCCATCGAGGTGTGGTTTTCCCAGGCCTCGGGGATCATCATCATCATCGCCTGGGCGATCGGGTAGCCGGCCATGACCAGCAGTTCGAGCGCGTTGTCGAAGCAGGCGGTGTCGGACTGGCCTTCGTAAATCAGCGGGAACAGCTTGTTCAGGTCTTCGCCCAGCACGGCCGACTTGAGCATGCCTTCGCGGGCGCGGGTCCAGTTGAAGTTGCCCTTGACGGTGTTGATCTCGCCGTTGTGCGCGATCAGGCGGTAGGGGTGGGCCAGCGGCCATTCCGGGAAGGTGTTGGTCGAGAAGCGCTGGTGCACCAGGGCCAGGGCCGAGATGCAGCGCGGATCCTGCAGGTCCTTGTAATAGACGCCGACCTGGTCGGCCAGCAGTAGCCCCTTGTACACGATGGTGCGCGCCGACATCGAGGGCACGAAGAATTCCTTGCCGTGCATGAGCTTGAGCGCCTGGATCGCGTGGCCGGAGGACTTGCGGATCACGTAGAGCTTACGCTCGAGGGCGTCGGTGACCATGATGTCCGGGCCGCGGCCGATGAAGATCTGGCGGATCACCGGCTCCTTGGCCTTGACGAAGGGCGACATCGGCATGGTCTCGTCGACCGGCACGTTGCGCCAGCCGAGCACGACCTGGCCCTCGATGCGCACGGCGCGCTCGATTTCCTGTTCGCAGGCGATGCGCGAGGCATGCTCTTTCGGCAAGAACACCATGCCCACGCCGTACTCGCCGGGCGGCGGCAGTTCGACGCCCTGCTTGGCCATCTCGTCGCGGAAGTACTGGTCGGGGATCTGGATCAGGATGCCCGCACCGTCGCCCATCAGCGGATCGGCGCCGACGGCGCCCCGGTGGTCGAGGTTCTTCAGGATCATCAGGCCTTGCTCGATGATCGAGTGGCTCTTGTTGCCCTTGATGTGGGCGATGAAACCGACGCCACAGGCATCGTGCTCATTGGCGGGATCGTACAAACCTTGGGCAATCATGAGGCGTTCTCCACGTCGTGTACTGCGAATTCGGGGGGTTGAATGCCGAGAATAGTGCAATGCAGCAGAATCAGCAACAAGAAAAATTAGGGTCGGAGTCGAATTTTTTGACAACTTTTTAAAAGCTCTTAAAATTGGGGACAGAGTCATTCGCCGCCGAGCTGCACGCCTATTTCCTTGATTTGAAAAGAAAAAGCCAAAATGAAAACGGCACGGATAACCGTGCCGCAGATAGGGGATTGAACCGTTCAGGCCGCTGGGAGGGGCGGAATCGGCTGCTTGCGGGGGCGCCCGCGCTTGGCGGGGAGGATCTGGCGCTGGGTCTTGCGCTCCAGCTCGGCCTTGAAGGTCTGGGAAGCCAGCGGCGAATTCTTGAGCACCGAGCTGGTAATGAAGTCGACCTCGGTTTGCGGCATGCCCTGCTCCACCAGGCCCATATAGGCGGCCTCGCGCTGGAAGGGCGTATTGCCCAGGCTCCAGAACAGCGTGTGGTCAGTGATCAGGCTGTCGGGACGGATGCCGGCGTGGTGCGCATAACTGGACCAGGAATAGTCGGCCGCCGAACTGACGAGCTCGGCGCGCACCGGGTTCAGTTCGATATACCGGCTGCAGGCCAGGAAATAGCTGTCGGTATCGATCAGCGAGGTGCGGAAACGCCCCTCGAACAGGCCGCCCGAGCGCTCGTACTTGTGATTGAACCAGGGCACGTAGAGGCGGCCGAGCTTCTGCATCATCTGGGCCAGACCGGTATCGTTGACGGGCGTTGCCAGCAGATGGATGTGATTCGGCATCAGCACATAGGCATGAATCGCCACTTCGTAGAAGCGCGAGATTTCCTTGAGCCAGGACAGGAAGCGCTGGTAATCCGCCTCTTCACGGAAGATGGTCTGGCGGTTGTTGCCACGCTGGATCACGTGGTAGGGCTGGTTCGGAACGATGAGTCGGGGAAGGCGGGCCATGGTTCTTCTCGAGGACAAGCGACTATTGTAGCCCAGGCCGATGACTCTGTCCCTAATTAAAATCAATAAGGCCTGAAATCGCCTCGACTCTGTCCCTAATTATTTCGCGAAGTGTCCCAAACACCATTGACTCTGTCCCTCTTTTTGCAAAAAGAGCAAAAAATCCACGGCGCCAGCGGGAAATTGGCCAATAAATCGACTCCGACCCTAGTTTTATACTCTGTCCCTCTTTTTGCAAAAAGGGCAAAAAATCAACGGCGCCAGCAGTAAATTGGCCAATAAATCGACTCCGACCCTAGTTTTATAGGGCCGAGAGGCAAGCGCGGCAGTCGGAATCAGGCGAGGTTGAAGCCGGCCGAGAGGGAGTAGCCCTCGCCGTAGGCGCTGCGCAGCGGCAGGTCCTGGCCCAGGCCGGAGCGCGCTTTCTTGCGCAGGCGGTAGACCAGCATGTCGACCCGGCGGCTGGCATCCGGATCTTCACCACCCATGCCGGCCACGATCACGTGACGCGGCACCGGGCGGGTATTGATGGTGAGCAGGTGCAGGAAATTGCACTCTTTTTCGGTCAGGTCGATCACCTTGCCCGAGAGCTCGAGCTGGCGAGCGCTCACGCGCAGGGTCCACTTGCTCGGCGTCGGCGCGGTCTCGGGCGGACGCACGCGGCGGTCCAGCGCCTCGATGTGGGCGGCCAGTTCGGGGAACTTGATCGGCTTGGTCAGGTAGTGGTCGGCGCCCAGGCGCAGGCCGAGGATGCGGTTGTCGAAGGCCACCCGGCCGGTCAGCACCAGCAGCCCGATCTCGGGATACAGCTGGCGCATGCGCGGGATCACGTTGAAGCCATCCTCGTCCGGCAGGCCGAGGTCGAGCACCACCACGGCGGCAGGGGTGCGCGTGAGCGCGGCCCACATCTCGCTGGCGGTGCGGGCGATCGTGACCTCATGATCGAGTTCCCGGAGGAACTCGGCCATGTCGTCGGCGTATTCGCCATTGTCTTCAACAATCAGTATCTGCGTCATGGGTTGGCCATGTTATTCGTGTCTTGCCCAGCGTTACTATCGGAAACGCCGGACCGATTATCACTGCTGGGGCGGTCAGAGGCAAGCTGTTGTTGCCCTAAGCCATCACCGGCGGGTAGCCAGAGACGGAATTCGGCGCCCTCCCCGATTGGCGCCAGGTGCAGGCTGCCGCCGTGGACGTCGAGGATGGAGCGCGCCATATATAAACCGAGGCCGCTGCCCGGCAGGCCGGCCGCGTTGCTTCCCCGGTAGCCTTTGTCGAAGATGCGCGCGGCATCCTGGGCCGGCACGCCGGCGCCGCGGTCGCGCACCGCGATCTCGACGCCGCCGCCGCCGGGGCGCGCGTTCAGGCTCACCGGCGTGCCAGGTGGCGAGAAGGCCAGCGCATTGTCGACCAGGACTTGCAGCGCCAGCCGCAGTCCGGCCGGTTCGCCGCGCAGGCGCAGGGCGGCGCCGGCGACTTCCACCTCGGCCTCGCGCCCGGCCGCGCGCACGCGGGCGGCGCCCCCCTCGACCAGTTCGCCGAGCGTGAGGGTGCTGGCCTGGCGGGTTTTGCCGATGGCGGCCATGCGGTCGGGCGACAGGTAATCGTCGAGCATGCCGATCAGGCGGTCGACCGCGCCGGCGATCTTGCGGTAGCGCTGGCGGGTAGCGTCGTCGGCGCCGACGGCGGTCGCCTCGAGGCGCTGGATGGCGCCGTCGATGGTGGCCAGCGGCGTGCGGAATTCGTGATTGAGCATGCTGGCGACGCGCTTCTGCTCGGCCAGGTGGGCGCGCTGCGCCGAGCGGTCGCGCAGCAGGCCGACCAGGGCCACATTCGACGGGCCCTCGTCCACCACGGTGGCCAGCACCTCGAGCGGCAGGGGGCGGCCCTGGGCGTCGGCCACTTCCAGTTCCCGGGCCGTGCGCTCGCCCGGCGCGCGGCTGGCCGCCTCGCGCAGGCAGGCCGCCAGCATGGCGAGCGGCGCGCCGGCGGCGGGAGCGTTCAGGGCTTGCTGGAGGACGGTCGGCGGATGGCCGAGCCGGCCGACGAAGGCCGGGCTGAGGTAGCGCAGGGTGAAGGAAGGCAGGGCGATGCTAAAAGCCACGTCGCCACCCAGTTCGGCCATGGTCCGGAACTGCGCGGCCGGGATCCCGGCGCCGGGCGCCGCTGCGGCTTCGGCGAGCTCAACGGTGGGATCTTGCGGCTTTCGGTTCACGGGCGTTCCAGGGAACATACAGGAACGTCAGTATATAGCCGGCATCCTGTATTTGCACGTATGAGCGGATGAATGGGCCGTCGCGACACGGAATACGTGAACAAATGCGCCACAAGTCGGGGAGTTGCGCGATAATTCTGCCACTATGAACGATACCGCAACCCTCCCCCCGCTCCCAGACCGGCTCTCGATCGACCCGAGCAGCCCTTTTCACAACCCGGACGTGTTCAAGCGCGAAATCGGCATCCGTTTCAACGACAAGGATCGCCATGACGTCGAGGAATACTGCCTCAGCGAAGGCTGGATCAAGGTCGCGGCCGGCCGGACGCTGGATCGCAAAGGCAAGCCGATGCTGATCAAGCTGAAGGGCAAGGTCGAGGCGTTTTACAAGTAATCCCCGGTTTAACAGGGCTGCCGTTGGCGGCCCTTTTTATTTGGTCGTGGTGTGCGGGCAAACTTGGGTTCCGGCCTTCGCCGGAACGACGGTTTTGTAGCGTGCCACTACGTTATGCGTTGACAAGTAGCGTACGCACGTCGTTCCGGCCTTCGCCGGAACGACGGTTTTATACCGTGCCACTACGTTATGCGTTGACAAGCAGCGTACGCACGTCGTTCCGGCGCAGGCCGGAACCCAAGTTTCCCCGCACACCGCCAACGCGTCCTCGCACCGCAAGCACAAACAAAAATGGCGGGCATCGCCCGCCATCTTCACCAGCCCTCCACCGCTCACTCGTCCAGCGGCGCGAAGATCGCCTGCAGATCTTCCTGCGTCAGCGCCATCTTCTGCGACTCGCCTTCCGACAGGATCGACTGCGCCAGCTCCGACTTCTTCTGCTGCAGCAGCTGGATCTTCTCTTCCAGCGTGCCCTTGGCGATCAGCTTGTACACGAACACCGGCTTGTCCTGCCCGATGCGCCAGGCGCGGTCGGTGGCCTGGTTCTCCGCCGCCGGGTTCCACCACGGGTCGTAGTGGATCACGGTGTCGGCCGCGGTCAGGTTCAGGCCCACGCCGCCGGCCTTCAGGCTGATCAGGAAGATCGGCACCGCGCCCTGCTGGAAGGCGGCCACCTGGGCCGAACGGTCGCGCGTCTCGCCGGTCAGGATGGCGTAGGGAATGTCGCGCGCGTCCAGCTCTTCCTCGATCAGGCCCAGCATGCTGGTGAACTGCGAGAACACCAGAATCTTGCGGCCTTCCTGCAGCAGGTCTTCGACCATCTGCATCAGGTCGAGCAGCTTGGCCGACACCGCCGCCGTGTTCTTCTTGGCCGGCATCGCCTTCACCAGGCGCGGGTCGCAGCAGACCTGGCGCAGCTTGAGCAAGGCCTCGAGGATGACGATCTGGCTGCGCGCCACGCCCTTCTTGTCGATCTCCTCGCGCACCTTCTTGTCCATCGCCAGGCGCACGGTCTCGTACAGGTCGCGCTGGGGGCCGGACAGCTCGATGCGGCGCACCATCTCGGTCTTCTCCGGCAGCTCCTTGGCCACGTGGTCCTTGGTCCGGCGCAGCAGGAAAGGACGGATGCGGCGGTTCAGCAGGGTGCGGCGCACCGGGTCGTCCTGGCGCTCGATCGGATGGCGGAACTGGGTGTTGAAGCTCTTCTCGTCCCCCAGCAGGCCAGGCAGCAGGAAGTGGAACTGCGACCACAGCTCGCCCAGGTGGTTCTCGAGCGGGGTGCCCGACAGGCAGAGGCGGTGGCGCGCGTTGAGCGAGCCGGCCGTCTGCGCCGCCTTCGAGCGGGTGTTCTTGATGTAGTGCGATTCGTCCAGGATCACCAGGTGATAGTGGTGCTCGCGCAGCTTTTCCTCGTCGCGCGGGAGCAGCGCATAGGTGGTCAGCACCAGGTCGGCCCCGTCGATCTGGTCGAACAGGTCGACCCGCTCCTTGCCCTGCAGGAGCAGCACCTTGAGGCTGGGCGCGAAGCGCGCGGCTTCGTCCTGCCAGTTGGTCATCAGGCTGGTCGGGGCGATCACCAGGGCGGGGCTGGTCAGGCGTCCGGCCTCCTTCTCGGTGAGGATGTGGGCCAGGGTCTGGACCGTCTTGCCCAGGCCCATGTCGTCGGCCAGGATGCCGCCCAGGTCGTACTCGCGCAGGAACTGCATCCAGGACAGGCCATCGAGCTGGTAGTCGCGCAGGGTCGCCTGCAGGCCGGCGGGCGCAGCCACCTTCTTGACGGAGCCGAACTGGGCCAGCTTGCGGCCGGTCTCGCGCAGCTGCTCGCCGCCGGTCCAGCGCAGCTCCAGGCCGCGCGCCAGTTCTTCCAGGCGCGCCGCGTCCAGGGTCGAGAGGCGCACGCGGTTCTTGATCTTGTCGTTGAAATACAGCTCGCCCAGGGTGGCCAGGATGGGCTTGACGCGTGCCCAGGGCAGGGCCACGCGCACGCCGTCGGGCAGCACGGCCAGCATCTGGTCGGATTCGCCGTGGGCCGCCAGCACCGCCGGGTCGAAATCGGCCGGGGCGCTGCGGATCAGCTGCACCAGCACCGGCAGCAGCGGCACCGGCTTGCGGTTGACCACGATGCCCAGCTCCAGCTCGAACCAGGCCTTGCCGGCTTCCTCGGGCTCGTCGATCTCGGCATACCAGTCTTCGACCGGCACCACGTCGTAGCGGTACTTGGCCGACTTCTGCACGTGCCAGCCGGCGTCGGACAGCGCGTCGAGGTCGCCCTCGGCGAAGCGCAGCCAGTGGGCCTGGCTGTCCAGCTGCAGGGCGCCGGCCATGGCGTTGAAGGGCGCGCTGGCGGGCTTGCGGAAGCCCAGTTCGTTCAATTTCGCGAGCGCGGCGCTTTCGGCCTTGGGGTCGCGTTCGATGATCTCGGTGAGGTCGCCGATCTGGCGCACCACGCGCTGCGAAGGGTCGAACGAGACGCGCTGGCCGTCGTAGTCATAGGCCAGCACGGCGAAGTCGTGCCAGCGCTGGGCGCCGTTGTCGGCCAGTTGCACCGCGTCGAGCAGCAGGTGCGGGATCGGCTTGACGTCGTTGCGCAGGCGCTGGGTGAGCGGCTGCGGCAGCGGCATCAGCTGCTGCAGGCCGTGCGCCAGCAGCAGCTGCGAGACGCGCTTCTTGTCGTTGCCGGCCAGCGCCGGGGCCTGGGCCACCAGGGCCTGGAGCTCGGCCAGCGAGATGTCGACGCCGCCGCGATTGAGGTCCAGCGGCCCGCAGGACAGGTTGTCGATATACCACGGCGGGTCGGTCGGCAGCATGTAGTCGATCTGGTCGGCCGCGCTGTGGGTGGCGCCCTTGGCCGGCTCCACCGACCAGCCCAGCTTGGCGAAGCGGCCTTCGTCGCGCCACGCCAGGTTGGCCTTGCGCACCGGGCCGGCCTGCAGCGGGTAGACCAGGCCATTGGCCATGTCGGACCAGGAGTTCGCCCACAGCAGCTTTCCCTGCTCCAGCAGCATCTGCAGCAGGATGGCGCCGACCTTGCCCTTCGGTTCGGTGGCGCTGGTGCCCTGGGAGGAGCCGCTGCGCATGGCGATGAAGAAGCGCACCAGGTCGACGTCGTCGCCCTCGAGGTAGGCCGGCGGCGCCGACAGCAGCGAGAACACCTCGCTCACCGGGCTGGCCGCGGCCACGTCGCCGTTCGGGCGCAGGCGCGCCTTGCACAGGCAGACGGCCACGTGGCGCCCGCCGCTGGTCGGAGCCATCACGTAGACGAATTTGTATTGCGCGGCCTTGGGATCGGGGACCTCTTCGGTCAGCTTGGGCTGCGGATGCGCAGCCGCTTCGACCCGTTGCAGCCAGCTCACCACCGGCGCGGGCAGGGCGGGAGCGCGTGCGGGGGCGCGGGCGGGTGCTGCGTCGCCAGCGTTCTCGCGGGGGTGATCGACGGCGTGATCGGCTGTGTGCATGGGTCTCGTGATGTACGTATCAAAAACGACAATAAGCTGCATTATCCGTCATACGAACGCTTCCGTTTTGTTCGGAATCGCACGTAGCGGCCAATTCTCATTCATGCGGCATCGGCGTGTGAAAAACGCGGACGCATAACCGGTTGTTCTCTCATGTTCGGCAGGCGCTGTCAAGACTGGCGTATCGTTCGCGTTTGCGTATCATTGACCGCTTGACTTTGAAGTTTCACTCCCATGCTGCCATCCATCGAACAACGCCTCGCCCTCGAACTCTCCGCCAAGCCCGCCCAGGTGGCGGCCGCCGTCGCCCTGCTCGACGAAGGCGCCACCGTGCCCTTCATCGCGCGCTACCGCAAGGAGGCCACCGGGGGCCTGGACGACGTCCAGCTCCGCCTTCTGGAAGAGCGCCTGCGCTACCTGCGCGAGCTCGAAGAGCGGCGCGCCGCGATCATCGCCTCGGTCACCGAGCAGAACAAGATGACCCCGGAGCTGCTGGACGCCCTCGCCCACGCCGAGGACAAGACCCGCCTTGAAGACCTCTACCTGCCCTACAAGCAGAAACGCCGCACCAAGGCCCAGATCGCGATCGAGGCCGGCCTGGCCCCGCTGGCCGAGACCCTGCTGGCCGATCCGTCCCAGGACCCGGAAGCCGTGGCCGCGAGCTACCTGCGCGAGGCCTTCACCAATGCCGACGGCGGCGCCAACCCGGGCGTGCCGGACACCAAGGCGGCCCTGGACGGCGCGCGCCAGATCCTGATGGAGCGCTTCGCCGAGGACGCCGAACTGCTGCAGTCGCTGCGCGAATACGTGCAGGAGCACGGGGTGGTGGAATCGAAGGTGGTGGCGGGCAAGGAGGACGAAGGCGAGAAGTTCGCCGACTACTTCGATTATTCGGAGCCCCTGGCGAGCGTGCCCTCGCACCGCGCGCTGGCCCTGATGCGCGGCCGCCGCGAAGGCGTGCTGGACGTGAACCTGCGCCTGGATACGGAACCGGAAAAACCCAAGTGGGACGCGCCCCACAACCCCTGCGAGGGCCGGATCGCGGCGCGCTTCGGCATCAAGGCCGCCGGCCGCCCGGCCGACAAGTGGCTGCTCGACACCGCGCGCTGGACCTGGCGCGTGAAGAGCTTCATGCACCTCGAAACGGAACTCATGGGCGCCCTGCGCGAGAAGGCGGAGCTGGACGCGATCCAGGTCTTCGCGCGCAACCTCAAGTCGCTGCTGCTGGCCGCGCCGGCCGGTCCGCGCGCCACCATGGGCCTGGACCCGGGCCTGCGCACCGGCGTCAAGGTGGCCGTGGTCGACGCCACCGGCAAGGTGGTCGACACCGCCACCGTCTACCCGCACCAGCCGCGCAACGACTGGGACGGCGCCCTGCACGTGCTGGGCCAGCTCGCCGCGAAGCACAATGTGTCCCTGATCTCGATCGGCAACGGCACCGCCTCGCGCGAGACCGACAAGCTGGCCCTGGACCTCATCAAACAGAATCCTGAGCTCAAGCTCCAGAAGATCGTGGTGTCGGAAGCCGGCGCCTCGGTGTACTCGGCCTCGGAATTCGCCTCGCGCGAGCTGCCCGAGCTCGACGTCTCGCTGCGCGGCGCGGTCTCGATCGCGCGCCGCCTGCAGGACCCGCTGGCGGAACTGGTCAAGATCGATCCGAAATCGATCGGCGTCGGCCAGTACCAGCACGACGTGTCCCAGACCCAGCTCGCGCGCTCGCTCGACGCCGTCGTCGAGGACTGCGTGAACGCGGTCGGGGTGGACGTGAACACGGCCTCGGCCCCGCTGCTGGCGCGCGTCTCGGGCCTGTCCTCGAGCGTGGCGCAGAGCATCGTGTCCTACCGCGACATGAAGGGCGCTTTTGCCTCGCGCGCGACCCTGAAGCAGGTGCCGCGCCTGGGCGAGAAGACCTTCGAGCAGGCGGCCGGCTTCCTGCGCGTCATGAACGGCGAGAACCCGCTGGACGCCTCGGCCGTGCACCCGGAATCCTATCCCGTGGTCGAGAAGATCCTGGCCGACATCAAGCGCGACATGAAGACCGTGATCGGCGACAGCGCCCTGATCAGGAACCTGAACCCGGCCAAGTACGCGGACGAGAAGTTCGGCGTGCCGACCGTGACCGACATCCTGAAGGAGCTGGAAAAGCCGGGACGCGACCCGCGTCCGGAATTCACCACCGCCACCTTCAAGGAAGGCGTGGAAGAGCTCTCCGACCTGCGCCCGGACATGATCCTGGAAGGCGTGGTGACCAACGTGGCGGCCTTCGGCGCCTTCGTCGACATCGGCGTGCACCAGGACGGCCTGGTGCACATCTCGGCCCTGTCGAACACCTTCGTGAAGGATCCGCACACGGTGGTCAAGGCCGGCCAGGTGGTCAAGGTCAAGGTGCTGGAAGTGGACGTCAAGCGCAAGCGCATCGCGCTCACCATGCGCCTGAACGACAGCGCGCCGGCAGCTGGTTCGCGTCCGGAACAGCGCGGCGACCGCGTCGACGGCAAGCGCCTGGCCGAACACCAGCACCAGCGCCAGCGCCAGGAACGCGCGGCCCCGCCGTCCAACAATGCGATGGCGGCGGCCTTCGCCAAACTCCGCAAATAGCGGCACGCAGGGAGGCTCTCATGATCACCCTCGGCAACGCAGACCCCGACAGCCCTGAAGCCCAGGTCCTGCTTGCCGAGCTGGGCGCGACGCTGAGCGCCATCACCGGCGACAGCGGGGCCGCCTCCTTCGACCCGGCCGAGGTGCGCGGCCCGCGCTCGGTGTTCCTGCTGGCGCGCGACGCGCAAGGGGTGGCGGTGGGCTGCGGCGCGCTGCGGCCGATCCGCGACGACGTGGCGGAACTCAAGCGCATGTATGCGCGCCCGGGCAGTGGCGCGGGCAAGCACATCCTCGCCGCGCTCGAATGGCATGCGGTGATCTTCGGTTATGGTGAGATCTGGCTGTCGACCCGGCGCATCAACCGGCGCGCCATGGACTTCTACCGGCGCAACGGCTACGTGCCGGTGCCGGCCTACGGGAAATACGTGGGCAGCCAGGTCTCGGCCTGCCTCGGCCGCTGGCTGTGATGCTTACTTGATCGCGATCCCGACCAGGTAGACCGCCATGCAGGCGAAGCCGGCCTGGAGCATGCGCTTTTGCGGCATGGCCGGCATCCCGGTCTTCTTGACGTGGATGGCGTCGCGCACCAGCAGCACCGCGTAGACGATGGGCGCGATGCCCGACAGGATGGCGCCGATGCTGCCGTAGCGGAAGCCGCCGATCAGGTTGAGCGCGCCGGGCACGGCGAGCAGGGCGGCGATCAGGAGGTTGGCGACCGGCGAAGGGACGCGCTTGCGGGGTTCTTGCATCGGGGATTCCGGGGAGCTGTCAAAACCGCACGATCATACCCCAAGCCGTCCCCCACCGCCGCATGCCGTAAAGCCCCTGTCGCGGGGGCCCTGCGCCCGCCGGTGCGAATTCTTATAAAATGTCGCCATCCAACCCATTACCACCAAAGGCAGACCAAATGAGCGACGTACAAACCTGGATCAAAGAGACCGTGACCAATACCCCGGTCGTGCTGTTCATGAAGGGCACCGCCCAGTTCCCGCAGTGCGGCTTCTCGGGCCGCGCGATCCAGATCCTGAAGGCTTGCGGCGTTGACAACATCGCCACCGTCAATGTGCTGGAAGACGCGGAAGTCCGCCAGGGCATCAAGGATTACTCGAACTGGCCGACCATCCCCCAGCTGTACGTGAACGGCGAGTTCGTCGGCGGCTCGGACATCATGACCGAGATGTACGAATCGGGCGAACTGCAGGCCCTGCTGCAAAAGAATGGCTGATCGTCCGCGCCGATTCGTCGTCGCCATCACCGGCGCGACCGGCGCGGCCTACGGCGTCCAGCTGCTCAAGCGCCTGGGCGCCGCTCCCGGCGTCGAGACCCACCTGGTGGTGTCCGACGCCGCCTCCCTCACCCTGCACCAGGAGCTCGGCCTGCAGCGCCGCGACGTGGAAGCCCTGGCGCACGTGGTGCACCGCAACCGCGACATCGGCGCCTCGATCGCCAGCGGGTCCTTCCAGACCGACGGGATGGTGATCGCGCCCTGCTCCATGAAGACCCTGGCGGCGGTGGCGCATGGCTTGTCCGACAACCTGGTGACGCGCGCGGCCGACGTGATCCTGAAGGAACGCCGGCGCCTGATCCTGATGGTGCGCGAAACGCCCTTCAACCTGGCCCATTTGCGCAATATGACGGCCGTGACCGAGATGGGCGGCATCGTGTTCCCGCCCCTGCCGAGTTTCTACCACCGGCCGGCGTCGATCGAGGAAATGGTCGAGCACACGGTCGACCGGGTCGTGGATCTGCTTGGGCTGGAGAATGCCCAGGCCGCCCGCTGGGGCGGCATGAAAGCGGCGCCGGACGCCTAGCGGCGCGCTGGCACGGCGCAGGTGACCGGCCGGGGCTGGCTGCCCCGGGACGCTCAGCGTTTTTCTTCGAACAGGTTGTCGTCGGCCTTCTTGAGCTCGCGTGCTTCCTCGAGCATCCGCCGCCGGGCATTGCGTTCTCGCATGACCTCGGCATGGCGCGCCGCCGTCATCGGCGGGGCGGTCATCAAATCTTTGAGCTGGGCGGTGTTGGCGTAATTGTTTCGCATGCGGCAGCTGCTCCTTGATGTGACCGGTGGCGGCGAACCGCTACCACCGGAACAGATTATGAACCAGTCTCGCCTGTTTGTGCGGACGCGGTGTCAAAAAGTGCAGTGCGACAACTTCAGCCGGATTTATTTGGCTTCGGCGTGCTTGGCGTCCGCCTTCTGGTGATTCATGCGCACGAGCATGCGGATGAATTCGCGCGCCAGCTGGCGGTGGTGCTCGTCCAGGCGCTGCAGGTCGGCGATCAGCTTGACGTCGGCCGATTCGAAACGCGCCGCCGGGCTGCCGCCCGACTCGGTGCTGGCCGCGTGCTCGCTGCCGCCGAAGCGCAGCCAGTCGGCGGGCACGCCCAGCCACTGGGCGATCATGCGCAGTTTTTCCTGGGTCGGAATGGCTTCGCCCACCAGCCATTTGCGGGCGGCGTGGACCGTGATCGGCCGTCCCTCGAAGCGGATATTAAATTCCCGCGCCAGACGGGTTGGGCTGTCGGGCGAGTAGTGAGCGTTCTTGAGGGCCTGCTGCAGTCGCTCGCTGAAGCTCTCCCGTTCATTCGTTGAATTCATTTATCAAACTACTTATGTGTGGCGTGAGCGGACGGCCGGCTTCTTACGGATGAGAAGCCTCGGAACAATCATACATCCAAAATGTAACAAAGATGTGATTTTTTAAGAGTTTTTTCAAGTGCACAAGTAATTACGTGGGGCAACTAGCAAGAGGATATTCCTCCCATAAAAATCAGCCTAACGAAGATATCTCCTTGGCACACTCCATTTTGCAGCTTGTTACATAGGATGGTTCTACTATGAAACTACAATACAACTGATTACATATTCTTGTCATCTTACGCGGAAACGGAGCACGCCATCCTCACTGTTGACGCGAAGCAAGACACTATCTTTCCACAATTTATGAAGATGCGCCAGCGCTTCGCCTAAAGCGAAGCTCAGCTGGTGGGCATCGAGCTGGCGCCGGAACATCAGCGGCACGATGTCCATGGCCGATTTCGGCTCGGCGCAGGCCGCGACCACCTCGGCCAGGCGGGCCGCATGGTGCTCGCGCAACTGGCGAATGCGGGTGTGCAGGCCGCGGAAGGGCTTGCCGTGGGCGGGCAGGACCAGCACGTCCTCGGGCAGGCCGGAGAATTTATCCAGCGAATCCAGGTAGAGCTGGAGCGGATTGCCTTCCGGCTCCACCGCGAACACCGAGACATTGGTCGAGATGCGCGGCAGGACCATGTCACCGGAGATCAATATATTGAGTTCCTCCGAGTACAGGGACGCATGTTCCGGCGAATGGCCGAAGCCGGTGATCACCCGCCACTGCCTGCCGCCGATGTCCACCCGTTGGCCATCCTGCAGGCGGGTATAGGCTTCGGGCACGGCCGGGACCAGGGACGGATAGTAATTGCGGCGGCTGCGCATCTGGTCCAGCAGCGCCGCGTCCTTCAGGCCGTGGCGCTCGAAGTGGGGAATGGCCGAGGGGCCGTCCACGCCCGGCAGCGCTGCCGCCATCATGCGGGCGAAGGCGTACTCGCCGGTGGTCGTCCAGAAAGGCGCGTCGAAGCGCGCGCAGAGCCAGCCGGACAGGCCCACGTGGTCCGGGTGGCAATGGGTGGCGAATACGCGCAGCAGCGGCGCGCCCTCCAGGCCCTCGGCCAGCACCTGTTCCCAGGCGGCGCGGGTGGCGTCGGTGCCGGCGCCGCAGTCGACCAGGCTCCAGCCCCCTCTTCCCTCCCGGGCGTCCTCGATCAGCCACAGATTGATATGGTCGAGGGCGAAAGGCAGGGGCATGCGCGCCCAGCGCAGCCCGGGCGCCACCGTGTGCAGGCTGCCGGAAACGGGGATGGTGTCGCCAAAAGGATAGGCGAGCTGCAATTCGAGGGGATTCATGGAAATCTTTCGTGATCGTGGCAGGCGGGCGCGCTACAATGTGCTTGACGTTGACGTAAACGGAAAACATCAGCTGCGTCTGATTTTAAGCGATTCAGAGTTTTGCCACTTTTTTAGCCACCGAACACCATGGCCACCTATACCATCGCCGAACTGGCGCGTGAATTCGACATTACCGCCCGTGCGATCCGTTTCTACGAAGACCAGGGCCTGCTCAGCCCCAAGCGCGAAGGCGTGGGCGGTCGCAACCGCGTCTATACCCCGCGCGACCGCACCCGCCTCAAGCTGACCCTGCGCGGCAAGCGCCTCGGCCTGACTTTGTCCGAGATCAAGAGCATCGTCGACATGTACGAGTCGCCGAAAGACACGGTGGCCCAGATCAACCGTTTCCTGGGCGTGCTGGCCCAACAGCGACTTACTCTTGAGCAACAGCGCGCCGACATCGAGATGGCGCTCGAAGAAATCTCGGCCCATGAAGAGGAATGCCGCCGCCTGCTGGCCGAGAACGAGCCCAGCAAGAACGCGGCCTGAGTCGGCCACCGGGACGCCGCCGCGTCCCCTTTTTTCGGGTTTTAGTTGACGTTTACGTTAACGTCACAAGTGAGTATCATGCAGGCTATCCTGCTCAACCACCGTTCACCGTGAGGACGACATGCTGCATCTCCCAGGCTTGACCTTTGATCATGGCGAGGACATCGCCGCGCTGCGCGAAGCAGTCCAACAGTTCGCCGAGGCCGAAATCGCCCCGCGCGCCGCCGAGATCGACCGCACCGACCAGTTCCCGATGGACTTGTGGAAGAAGATGGGCGAACTGGGCCTGCTGGGCATCACGGTGAGCGAGGAATACGGCGGCGCCGACATGGGCTACCTGGCCCACATCGTGGCCATGGAAGAGATTTCGCGCGCCTCGGCCTCGGTCGGCCTGTCCTACGGCGCCCACTCGAACCTGTGCGTCAACCAGATCAAGCGCAACGGCAACGAGGAACAGAAGCGCAAGTACCTGCCCAAGCTGATCTCGGGCGAGCACGTGGGCGCCCTGGCGATGTCCGAGCCGAACGCCGGTTCCGACGTGGTCAGCATGAAGCTGCGCGCCGACCTGAAGGGCGACCGCTACGTGCTGAACGGCACCAAGATGTGGATCACCAACGGCCCGGACGCCGACACCCTGGTGGTCTACGCCAAGACCGACCTCGAGGCCGGCCCGCGCGGCATGACCGCCTTCCTGATCGAGAAGGGCTTCAAGGGCTTCTCGATCGCCCAGAAGCTGGACAAGCTGGGCATGCGCGGCTCGCACACCGGCGAACTGGTGTTCCAGGACTGCGAAGTGCCGGTCGAGAACGTGCTGGGCGGCGTGGGCAAGGGCGTGAACGTGCTGATGTCGGGCCTGGACTTCGAGCGCACCGTGCTGTCGGGCGGTCCGCTGGGCATCATGTCGGCCTGCATGGACGTGGTGGTGCCCTACATCCACGAGCGCAAGCAGTTCGGCCAGGCGATCGGCGAATTCCAGCTGATGCAGGGCAAGATCGCGGACATGTATTCGACCATGATGGCTTGCCGCGCCTATGTGTACGCCGTGGGCCAGGCCTGCGACCGCGCCACTTCGCCGGAACAGGTCCGCGCCCTGCGCAAGGACGCCGCCGGCGCCATCCTGTACAGCGCCGAGAAGGCGACCTGGATGGCGGGCGAGGCGATCCAGACCCTGGGCGGCAACGGCTACATCAACGAGTACCCGGTGGGCCGCCTGTGGCGCGACGCCAAGCTGTACGAGATCGGCGCGGGCACCAGCGAGATCCGCCGCATGCTGATCGGGCGCGAGCTGTTTGGCGAGACGATGTAATGCGCGTCTTGAGGTCAACTCTTGATACATTGTTGACCTCACGACCGTCATTCCGGCGAAGGCCGGAATCCAAGTTTGCCGGCATGCCGACAACAGTCAACCTTAGTGGTATGCGAGAAACTTGGATTCCGGCCTGCGCCGGAATGACGTGCCAGAGCCAACACTGCCACAAGGTTTACGCCCCGCACCACCGGTCTTGGAATGTCCGCACCCCGTCCTGACGCGCGAGACGAACGATGACACAAGCGTTCCCCAAACTGCTGTCTTCCCAGATCGCATTCGACATCGCGCGCACCATTCTGGACGGCTTCGACAAGCACTACCGCCTGTTCCGCCAGGCCAGCCAGCAGGCCAGGCGCCTGTTCGAGCGCGCCGACTGGCCCGCGGCCCAGCAGGCCGCGCGCGAGCGCATCGACTACTACGACCGCCGGGTCCAGGAATGCGTCCACGCCCTCGAGGACGAATACGCGCCCGAGGACCTGCTGGGCGGCGTGTGGCGCGAGATCAAGCTGCACTACATCGGCCTGCTCTCCGGCCACAAGCAGCCGGAACTGGCGGAAACCTTATTCAACTCGGTTTCCTGCCAGATCCTGCACCGCAGCTACTACCACAACGATTACATCTTCGTGCGCCCCGTGGTCTCGACCGAATACATCGACACCGAGGAACCCCAGCCCACCTACCGCGTCTACTACCCCGCAGCCGACGGCCTGCGCGGCGCGCTCGCGCGCATCGTCACCAACTTCCAGCTCGCCCCGCCCTTCGCCGACCTCGAGCGCGACGTGCAGCTGGTCGAAGCGCGCCTGAACGCGGCCTTCGGCCTGGACCAGCCCGAGCCGAACCAGCAGCTGCAGGTCCTGTCCAGCCTGTTCTTCCGCAACAAGGGCGCCTACGTCGTCGGCCGCGCCATCAACGGCGCGCGCGACTACCCCTTCGTGATCCCGGTGCTGCACGGCGAGCAAGGCCGGCTGGTGCTGGACACCGTGCTCACCGACGCCGAACAGATCGTGATCCTGTTCTCGTTCACGCGCGCCTATTTTTTGGTCGACATGGAAGTGCCCTCGGCCTATGTGCAGTTCCTGCGCAGCCTGATGCCGCGCAAGCCGCGCAGCGAGATCTACACCCTCCTAGGCCTGCAAAAACAGGGCAAGACCCTGTTCTACCGCGACTTCCTGCAGCACCTGAAGCACAGCTCGGACGCCTTCCGCATCGCGCCCGGCATCCGCGGCCTGGTGATGCTGGTGTTCGAGCTGCCGTCCTTTCCCTATGTGTTCAAGGTGATCAAGGATTTCTTCCCGCCGCCCAAGGAAACCACGCGCGCCCTGGTGAAGGAAAAATACCTGCTGGTGAAGCACCACGACCGCGTCGGCCGCATGGCCGACACCCTGGAATACTCGGACGTGGCCTTCCCGCTGGCGCGCTTTTCCGAGGAATTGCTGGCCGAACTCAGGCAGCATGCGCCCTCGCTGGTCGAGATCGAGGGCGAACGCATCGTCATCCGCCACCTCTACATCGAGCGCCGCATGGTGCCGCTCAACCTCTACCTCGGCGAGGCCGAACGCCAGGGCCGGCAAGACCTGGTCGAGCATGGCATTATCGAGTACGGCAATGCGATCAAGGACCTGGTGGCCGCCAATATCTTCCCTGGCGACATGCTGTACAAGAACTTCGGCGTGACCCGCCACGGCCGGGTGGTGTTCTACGATTACGACGAAATCGAATACCTGACCGACTGCAACTTCCGCGACATCCCTGCCGCGCGCAACGAGGAGGACGAGATGGCTTCGGAACCCTGGTACCCGATCGGCAAGCATGACGTTTTTCCGGAACAGTTCGAGCGTTTCCTCCTTGGAAATCCGAACATCCGCCGTTATTTTATGCAGCACCACGCGGATCTCTTGACCCGCGACTACTGGCAATCCCACAAGGATCGCATCCTGGAGGGCGTCGTCGCCGACGTCTTCCCTTACCCCCAGCAGATCCGTTTCTGCAAGCAGACGAACCCCACCGTGGCGCCGCACCCTACCCCTGTTGCGCCACCCAATTTGGAGAACCTACACAATGAATGATCCAGTCGTTATCGTTGGCGCCGCCCGCACCCCGATGGGCGCCTTCCAGGGTGATTTTTCCTCGAAGTCGGCGAGCGACCTCGGCGCGGTGGCGATCAAGGCCGCGGTGGAGCGCGCCGGCGTGACGCCGGATGCGGTCGAACACGTCTACTTCGGCAACTGCCTGATGGCCGGCCAGGGCCAGGCCCCGGCGCGCCAGGCGCTGATCAAGGCCGGCCTGCCGCTGTCGACCGGCGCCGTGACCCTGTCCAAGATGTGCGGCTCGGCCATGCAGGCCGCGATCTTCGCCCATGACCAGCTGGTGGCCGGCAGCGCCGACATCGTGGTCGCCGGCGGCATGGAATCGATGACCAACGCGCCCTACCTGATCCCGAAGGCGCGCGGCGGCTACCGCATCGGCCACGCGCCGATGTTCGACCACATGATGTACGACGGCCTGGAAGACGCCTACTCGCGCAACGAGAAGACCGGCGAAGGCCGCTCCATGGGCACCTTCGCCGAGGAGTGCGTGGCCACCTACCAGTTCTCGCGTGAAGACCAGGACGCGTTCGCGATCGAATCGGTCAAGCGCGCCCAGGCCGCCACCAGCGAAGGCTGGTTCAACTGGGAAGTCGCCCCGGTCAGCGTCGCCACCCGCACTGGCGAACTGGTGGTCGAGAAGGACGAAGGCCCGCTCAAGGCCAAGGTCGATAAGATCCCCTCGCTCAAGCCCGCCTTCAAGAAGGACGGCACCGTGACCGCCGCTTCGTCGTCCTCGATCAACGACGGCGCCGCCGCCCTGGTGATGATGCGCGAATCGAAGGCGAAGGAGCTGGGCCTCACCCCGATCGCGCGCGTGCTGGGCCACGCCACCCACGCCCAGGAACCGAACCTGTTCACCACCGCCCCGATCGGCGCGATGCAGAAGCTGTTCAAGAAGACCGGCTGGAAGGCCGCCGACGTCGACCTGTTCGAGATCAACGAAGCCTTCGCCGCGGTGCCGATGGCCGCCATGCGCGATCTCGACATCCCGCACAACAAGGTCAACGTCCACGGCGGCGCCTGCGCCCTGGGCCACCCGATCGGCGCCTCGGGCGCGCGCATCATCGTCACCCTGCTGGGCGCGCTCAAGCGCACCGGCGGCAAGCGCGGCGTGGCCTCGCTGTGCATCGGCGGCGGCGAAGCGACCGCGATGGCGATCGAGCTGGTGTAAGCTCGCGGGGCGGACGGGAGACCGTCCGCCCCACCCTCACCGACAAGGAGTTCCCATGCCCACCGCTTTGATCATCGGCGCCTCGCGCGGCATCGGCCACGAGATGGTGCGCCAGTACAAGCGCGACGGCTGGCGCGTGATCGCCACCGCCCGCAAGCAGGAAGACTGCGACCAGTTGGTCGCGATGGGCGCCGAGGCGCATCCGCTCGACGTTCTCAACCTGGATTCCATCGCCGCCCTCGGCTGGCGCCTGGACGACGAGAAGATCGACTGCGCCTGGCTGGTCGCCGGCGTCTACGGCCCGGAGCATGCGAGCTTCCCGACCGAGCAGGAATTCGACGCCGTCATGCACACCAATGTGCTGGCCCCGATGCGCCTGATCCCGATCGTGGCGCCGCTGCTCACCGCGACCCGCGGCAAGCTTGCGGTGCTGTCCTCGCGCATGGGCTCGATCGGCGAGCGGACTGCGAACCAGGGCACGCTCTACCGCGCCAGCAAGGCCGCGCTGAACTCGGTGCTGGCCGACGCCGCCCTCGCCTGGGGCCCGCAGGGCGTGACCTGCATCGCCTTCCACCCCGGCTGGGTGCAGACCGACATGGGCGGCGCGGGCGCCACCCTGACGCCGGAACACAGCGTGCGCGACCTGCGGGCCACGCTGGCCAAGGCCGACACCTCGCACAACGGCGCCTTCCTGAACCACGACGGCAGCCCGATCGCGTGGTAAACCGACGATAACGATACGAGACACAATGATTCTGAACGAAGAACACCAGATGATCCGCGACGCCCTGCGCAGCTATGCGCAGGAGCGCCTGGCCCCGAACGCCGCGCGCTGGGACCGCGACCATTATTTTCCGAAGGAAGAGCTGAAGGAGCTGGCCGGGCTGGGCGCCTTCGGCGTGGCCGTGCCCGAGCAGTACGGCGGCGCGGGCCTGGACTACGTGGCCCTGGCCCTGGTGCTGGAAGAGATCGCGGCCGGCGACGGCGGCACCTCGACCATCATCTCGGTGAACAACTGCCCGGTCTGCAGCATCGCCATGATGTATGCGAACGAGGAGCAGAAGGAGCGCTTCCTGCGCCCGCTGGCCCAGGGCGAGATGCTGGGCGCCTTCGCCCTCACCGAGCCGCATACCGGCAGCGACGCGGCGGCCCTGCGCACCACCGCCGTGCGCGAAGGCGACGAGTACGTCATCAACGGATCGAAGCAGTTCATCACCAGCGGCAAGTACGGCGACGTGGCCATCGTCATGGCGGTCACCGACAAGGCGGCCGGCAAGAAGGGCATCAGCGCCTTCTGGGTGCCGACCACCACGCCCGGCTACATCGTCGCCGGCCTGGAACAGAAGATGGGCCAGCACTCCTCCGACACGGCCCAGATCGTGTTCGAGAACTGCCGCGTGCCGGCCGCCAACCTGATCGGCGAGGAAGGCATGGGCTACAAGATCGCCCTGTCCGGCCTGGAGGGCGGCCGCATCGGCATCGCCTCGCAGTCGGTCGGCATGGCGCGCGCCGCCTACGAGGCCGCGCTGGCCTACGCCAGGGAGCGCGAGAGCTTCGGCAAGCCGATCTTCGAGCACCAGGCGGTGCAGTTCCGCCTGGCCGAGATGGCGATGCAGATCGAGGCGGCGCGCCAGCTGATCCTGCACGCGGCCTCGATGAAGGACGCCGGCCTGCCCTGCCTCAAGGAGGCAGCGATGGCCAAGCTGTTCGCCTCCGAGATGGCCGAGCGGGTCGTGTCGAGCGCGATGCAGGTCTTCGGCGGCTACGGCTACGTGGCCGACTTCCCGGTCGAGCGCATCTACCGCGACGTGCGCGTGTGCCAGATCTACGAAGGCACCAGCGACATCCAGAAGATCCTGATCGCGCGCGCCCTGTGACGGAGGCGGGGCCCCTTGGCCATGCGCTGTCGCAAATAGTGCGCGGATCATGCCGTATGCATTGAAGGACGAAGGGGCGGCCACCTATACTGGCCGTCATTCCTTTAATGCAAGCTTTTCTCATGCCGCGATTCAGCGTCTGCCTCGTATCCACCCTGGGCCTGCTCACCGCCATGCAGACGGCCGTGCAGGCGGCCGACATCTCCTCCTACCTGGGCCCTGCGGACTGCCGCATCGCGCCGGTGCGCCCGGCTCCCGCCGACGGAAAGCTCGCCTGGAGCGGCGCCTGCAAGGAAGGCTACGCCGAGGGCAAGGGCACGCTCGCGTGGCAGGCCGGCCCGGAGCTCGGCTTGTTGAAGCTGGAGGCGACGCTGGCGCGCGGCCTCATCATCGGCGAAGCCACCCTGACCGGCAAGCGAGGCCTCTACATCGGCAGTGTCGATCGCGGGCTGCCCCATGGCGCCGGCTATTTCAGGAGCAGCGACGGCGTCCAGTACGAGGGCGGCGTGGTCGACGGCAATCGCGAAGGAAAAGGGGTGCTGGTCGAGCCGGACGGTTCGCGCTACGAGGGCGAATTCAAGGGTGGAAAACGCTCCGGCGCCGGCAAGGCCAGCTTCGCCCTCGGCGGCAGCTATGAAGGCGAATGGCGGGACGACGCTTTTCACGGCAAGGGCAGGATCGTCTACGCCGGCCAGGGCCACGTCCACGAAGGCGAGTTCGTCGATGGCAGGCCGGCGGGCGCCACGCCGCTTGCCAGCGAATCCCGCCGTTTCGGCCTGAAGTTCGAGCGCTCATCGAGCGCCTCGCAACTGCTCGACGACATGACGATCAGCGCGCTGCCTCCAGGCGCGCGATGGCGCGACCTGACGCCTGGCCAGCAAGACCTCGTCCGGTCGGCCTACCCCGCGCTGGAGCCGGGCGACGAACCGCCTTACCCGCTGAATGGCCTGCGCGTCTTCTACCAGGCGCTGTCGAAAGTCGCCGAGCTGTTTTCGGACTACAAGGGCGAGGTGCAGCTGCTCATCAGCGTGGACGCCCAGGGCGTGCCGACCAAGGTGCAGACGGTCGGCGTCACCAACGCCGACCTGAACCGCGCCTTGTCGGTGGTCGCGATCTCCCTGCGCTTCAAGCCGGCCCTGTGCCGCGGACTGCCCTGCGCGATGATTTATCCAAGCAAGATCGCGATGAACGCCGAATGATGTCCTCCTCCACCATGAAACCGACTCACGCCCTGCTCGTATCCACGCTCGCGTTCGCCGGCCTTGCCCAGGCCTCCCCATCCGCCGTCATGCCTGCCTATCTCGGCGATGAACAATGCCGCATCGCCCCCGTCCAGCCGCCGCCCGCCGACGGCAGGATCTCCTGGAGCGGCGCCTGCAAGGACGGGTATGCCAGCGGCCAGGGCAAGCTCGCCTGGCGCGCCGGCCCGGACAAGGACAGCTTGAAGCTCGAAGGCGCGCTGGTGCGCGGCGAGATCGACGGCGTCGCCACGCTGGCGTCCGACCAGTGGACCTACACCGGCAGCTTCCACAAGGGTGTGCCGCATGGCAGCGGCTACATGAGGATGGCCAACGGCGACCAGTACGAAGGCGGCATCGTCGACGGCCTGCCCGAAGGCCCGGGCCAGTTCGTCGGCCAGGACCGCACGACCTATGACGGCAACTGGAAGCGCGGCAAGCGCGATGGCTTCGGCAAGGCGGTCTTCGCCACCGGCGGCAGCTACGAAGGAGAATGGCAGCAAGGCGTCTTCCACGGGCAGGGCAAGATCGTCTACGCCGGCGGCAACACCTATGAGGGACGGTTCGTCGGCGGGCGCGCCGCCCACCATGCGGGCGTCGCCGAAGCGGCTCCCGCGGCCGCGCCGGCCCGGCAGTTCGACACCAAGGGCGAAGAGCCGGAGCTCGGCTCGCACATGCGGATCCGGACCGGCACCAGTCCCTTGCCGCCCGAAGCCACATGGGAACAGCTGACGCCGGAGCAGCAGGCCATGGTCCGCGCCGCCTATCCGGCGCTCGAAACCGGCGACGAGCCGCCCTTTCCTTTGACGGGCAACCGCGGCTTTTCCCGCGCGATCGGCGAGATCTACAGCCACTATCCGGGCCACACCGGGATCGTGACGCTGTTCGTGGTGGTCGGCGCGGACGGTGCGCCCAAGTCGGTCAAGACCCTGGGCGCCACCCATCCCGAGATGGGGCGCTACCTCGGCAGGGTCGCCATGGCGCAGCGCTTCAAGCCGGCGCGCTGCCGCGGCCAGGCCTGCGAGATGATCTACCGCTACGCCGTCAACTTCACCACCCGCCTCTGAGCGGCCGCGCTCAGGACACGGCGCTGTCGAGCAGGGTCAGGGTCTGCGCTCCCGTGTCGAGCGTGGCGCGCACGCCCATCGGCAGGGTGAACTGATTGCGGATGTGACCGATGGAATAGCCGCTCACCGCCGGGATCGTGAGCGGTTTCAGGTGCAGGTCCAGGGTCTGGTCGAGGGTCAGCGAAATCTCCTCGTGCTCCGGGCCGCAGTTCTCGCAGATGCCGATCACCAGGGCCGCGGCCTTGTCGAAACCGAGCGCCAGGTCGAGCTGGGTCATCCAGCGGTCGATGCGGTAGGGCGCCTCGTTCACCTCTTCCAGGAACAGGATGCAGTCGCGGTAGTCGCAGGCGTAGGGCGTGCCGCTCAGGGCCGCCACCAGCGACAGGTTGCCGCCCATGAGCGCTCCGGTGGCCACGCCCTGGGTCACGGTGCGGATGCCGTAGTGCGGCTCGCTCAGGGCGCGCTCGGCGTTCTCGCGCGCCATCGGGATGGTGTAGCCGGCGCGCGGCTCGGTCAGGACCGCCATCATGTGCTCGCGTGAATAATCGGACATCGTGGACGAGGCCACCGGGCCGTGGAAAGTCACCAGGCCGACGCGCTGGTAGATCGCGAGATGCAGGGCGGTGATGTCCGAATAGCCCAGCAGGACTTTCGGGTTACGGCGGATCAGCTCGTAGTCGAGGCCGGACAGCAGCGAGATGCAGCCGGAGCCGCCGCGGATCGGCCAGATCGCCTTGACCTCGGGATCGGCAAAGGCGGCGTGCAGGTCGGCCAGGCGCTGCTGGACCGAGCCGGCGTAGTTGCCGAACACCTCGCGCAGGTAGCGTCCCGGCTTGACCTTGAAGCCGAGGCTTTCGATATTGCGCACGGCCTTCTCGATCGCGCGGTCGGAGGTGTAGCCGCCGGGGGCGATCAGGGCGACGGTGTCGCCCTGGCGCAGGCGTGGGGGTTTGATCAGCTGTTTCATGGGGCGGGAGGGCGAGCGGCGGCGCGCCGCGAAGGCGGGGCCGGGAAGGGAGCCGGAGAGAATGGCTGCGAAGAGCGTGCCGAAGCCACGACGATCGATCTTCATGAAGACTTCATCAACGTCGTCCCCGCGCAGGCGGGGACCCAAGTTCTGCAAGCACCGACGGTACGCGAACAAACTTGGATCCCCGCCTTCGCGGGGGAGTCATTTCCGGCAGTGCCGGGGAGTCATTTCCGGCAGTGCCGGGAATGACGGGTTGAGGTCGCGGGACGACGTTCTTGCGCCGCGGGGAGAAATGGAATGTCACGGTCTGCTTATCAATGAAAAACGGCCCGCGCCGCCGGAGGCGTCGCTCCGGGGACAACGGGCCGCAAGGCTCAAGGCTATCAGAAGAACTTGTAGGTCGCCATCAGGGTGAAGGAACGGCCACGCGGATCGGCCACGCGCGGCTCCCAGGTGCTGCCGGCGCCGGTGCTGCTGTCGTAGGTGATGGCGAACGGCGGATCCTCGTCGAAGATGTTCTTCACGCCGGCGGTCAGGCTCAGGTTCTTGAAGCCGCTGTAGGTCGCGGTCAGGTGGAAGATCGAGTAATCGTCCACCTTGCGCTCGTAGTTGGCCGGCTTCACGAGGCCATTGGCCACACCCGGCAGGACCTGGTCGTCATAGCCGGAGCGGTAGATATTCTGCAGCATGCCGCTCCAGTTGCCGTACTTGTAGGTCACGTAGGCGCTGTGCTTCCACTTCAGGCCCAGGTCGCCGGTGAACACGAAGCGGCCGACTTCGCTCTCGCCGAACGGAGCATTGACCGTGGCGCGCGACTTCTTCTCGAGCAGGCGCGAACCGTCGATGCCCACGCCCCACACGGCGCCGGTGCTGAACTTGCCGTTGAGGCGCGCGCCCACCTCGACGCCGCGGGTGATGCGCTCACCGGTGTTGATCCAGCGCTGGTCGATCACCACCAGGTTGCCGGCCGCGTCGCGGATGAACTGGTCCTGGAACAGGTCGTAGTTGGCGACCATGGTCGTCAGGTTGAAGGAATCGATGGTGTTTTCCTTGCGGATCTCCCACAGGTCGGCATTCGCCGAGAACATGGAGGAGGGCTCGAACACCACGCCCAGGCTGCCCTGCTTGGCCGTCTCCGGACCGAGTTCGCGACGGCCGCCGGTCACGGTCACCGGGGTGACCGCCTCGCAGCCCGGCTTGCTGCTGTCGACCCGACGGTCCGGGCACTTGGCCGGGTCGGCCAGGTCCTTGCCGGCATAGGGAGACTCGGTCAGGCCGTTGAACAGCTGGTTGAAGGCCGGCGCACGGAAGCCCTCGTTATACGAACCGCGGAAAAGCAGCTGCGGGATCGGCTGGTACCGGAACGAGACCTTCGGATTGGTGGTGGCGCCGAAGCCGGTGTAGTTGTCGCGGCGGACAGCGAGCGTGACTTCCAGCGACTTGGTGACCGGCACCAGCACCTCGGCGTACACGGCGCGGATGTAGCGCTGGACCTTGTCGAGCGCGTTGACATCGTCGAAAGGCGCGTTCAGGATCGCGCGGCGGTCGCTGAGCGAGCGCACGTCGCCATTGAACTTGTATTCCTCGCGGCGCAGGTCGGTGCCGACCGCGGCCAGCACGGAACCGGCCGGCAGCTTGAAGATTTCACCGGACAGGGCGGCGTCGAACTGGGTCAGGATGCTGCGGCCGCCGTAGAGCACGACGCCGGCGGCCGAAGTCGAGCGGATCAGGTCGATCGCCTCCTGGGTCTGGGTCTCGCCCGGCAGCAGGAAGGGGTTGATCTTGCCGGTGCCGAGCGCACTGGCCAGGGCGGCCGTGTAGTTGTAGCCGGTGCCGAGCGTCGAGTCGGACTGGCTGTAGGCGCGCGACAGGCCGACACGGTAGTCATAGCGGCGGCCGAACAGGTTCAGCGGGCCGTCGGCGCCGACCAGGATACGGCCGGCCTTGGTCTCGGTCTCGATCTCGCGGTTGCCGCATTCCATGCAGCGCCAGCGGTAGGCGATCGGCAGGCCGTAGTTGGCGGCGATGCCCGGGAACTGCTTGACCAGCGCGTTGTACACGGTGTTGTAGGCAGCGCCGGTGCTCGGATAGAAGGAAGTCGGGCCGAAGGTGCTGGCCGAGGGCGAGATCTGGTTCGGCGAGAAGCGCTTGGCGACTTCGACGCGCGAGCCCACGCCTTCGATGAACATCTGGTGCTCGCCCGACTGGAAGGTGGCGCGCGCCAGCGCATTGCTGTTCTTGACCGGCTGCTGCAGCACGGCCGCGCGCCCGGTATCCCAGGCGCAGCCGTAGGCGGCGCTCGGCGTGTCCCACAGCTTCTCGTCGTAGGCGCCCATGCCGTCGATGCTGCCGCATCCCGGGCCGCCCGGAAGGTCGAGAATGCTGATGCCGTTGTAGGCGACGCTGCTGCCCGGCAGGGTCGGGCCGGTGCCGGTGCGCGACAGCAGGGTCGGCGCCAGGGTGGTGGCGAATACGTTGGCGTGCGGTGCGCCGCGGGTGTCGACCGAGACGCCGCGGTTGGGCTGGAAGGTGTTGACGAAGTCGCGCTGGTCGCCGCGCAGCGCCTTGTTCTCGCTATGGGCGGCGGTCACCAGCACGTTCCAGCCGTCGGTCTCGAGGTCGCCCCAGCCGCCGGTCAGCGATGCGCGGCCGATTTCGCCGCCGGCTTCCTCGGCCACGTCGATGAAGGACTGGGCTTCCAGGCCCTTGTAGTTCTTGCGCAGGATGAAGTTGATCACGCCGCCGATTGCGTCGGTGCCGTACACCGCCGAGGCGCCGTCCTTCAGCACTTCGACGCGCTCGACCGCCGCCAGGGGGATCGAGTTCAGGTCGACCGCCGAGCCCTTCATGCCGTGGGTCGCGATGCGCCGGCCATTCAGCAGGACCAGGGTCGAGTCGGCGCCCTGGCCGCGCAGGTTGGCCGAGGATGCGCCGTTATTGCCGCGCTGTGCGCCAGAGGTGACGTCGGCGTTCGAGGCCAGGTTGTCCGAGCCGTTGCCGTTCACGTTCAGGGTCGCGATCAGCTGCTCGGCGGTGACGATACCCTGTTCCTCGATCTGCTTGCGCGAGATAATTTCCACCGGCAGCGCGCCTTCCTTGGCGATGCGCTTGATGCTCGAGCCGGTGATTTCCACCCGCTGCATCCCCGACACCGGCTGCTCCTGTGCGACTGCCGGGCTCATGACACCGATCAGTGCGATCAATTGGGCGAGCTTCTTTACCTTCACGCGTTTCTCCTAAAACTGTTTTCCCTGGGCTCGTCGACCCGCGTCCAGGTGGCGCAGGCCTGCTTTTTATGTGCGCAATGTCTTAGCATTCCGCTATGTTCCGATTCAGAGTACGCCTAAAAAATTGGCGTTATCCAATGAATATTCCGGCGGCCAGTATAACTAAGGGGAATGTTTGCTCCGGGAAAAACTAACGGATTCTCTCATTTCGCTCTGAGAGAGCGTGCCCTTTCTACAACATCGACGTCCAGATAACGCCAGGTCGTAAATTCGACCGGATGACGTTTGTAGTTTTTCAACCACGGATGGCGCAGGTCGCCCGAAAGCACGTGGGTCAGCGGCACCCAGGGGTTGTAGGCGTGGATCAGCTGGTTCATCTCAAAATACAGCTTCTGGCGCTCGGGACCGTCGCTGAGGCGGCGCGCCTGCTCGTAGCGCTCGTTGTAGGCCGGCAGGTTGAAGCGCGAATAGTTGGCGCGGCCGGCGTTGGGACCGTAGAGCAGCTGGTAGAAATTGTCACCGTCCGGGAAGTCGGCGATCCAGTTACTCTCGAACATCTGGACCGTGCCCAGGCGCGAGGCCTTGATGATCTCGGTCTTCTTGTCCGACTTGAAGGCGACGCGCAGCCCGATCGCGTTCAGGCACTTGCGCCACAGCTCGTCGCGCAGGCGGCCGCTGACCGTGGCTTCGCTGTGCATGACCAGGGTGAGCGGCTTGTCGTCCGGCGTGCGGCGAAAGCCGTCCGGGTCGCGCCGGGTGTAGCCATGGCGGTCCAGCAGGGCGTTAGCCAGGCGCGGGTCGTAGGGCACGGGGCTGCGGTAAGCGGGGTCGTAGCCCAGCACGTTGGGCGGCAGCGGCGACTCGGCCTTGATCGCGAAGCCCTTCTTGAGCAGGGCGATGTCCTCGGCATTGTTGTAGCTGAGCGAGATCGCGCGCCGCAGCGCGACCTTGTCCTTGCCGTAGCCGCCGACCACCGGGTCATTCATGTTCATCCACATGTAGTAGGTCTGCAGCACCGGGAAGCGCGACAGCACGATGCCGCGCGCGGCCAGCTCGGGCTTGAGCTTCCCGTCGCGCACCACCATGTCGGTCATCGACTCGGGAATCTGCTCCAGGTAGTCGTATTCGGCGTTCAGGAAGCCCAGCATGCGGCCCTGGAACTCCTCGGCGATCTTCACCTCGACCCGGTCCACGCGCGGCAGGCGCTTGCCGTCCAGGGCCGCGGCGATGGCGCGGTCTTCCGGGTCGTCGCCGGGAGTGGCTTGGAACACCGCGCTCGAATACGGGTTGGCCAGCAGGACGATGCGGTCGCTGCGCTTCCAGTCCCCGACCATGAAGGGGCCGGTGCCGACCGGGTGGTTGCCGGCCTGGCCGGGATAGGCCTCGATCACTTCGCGCGCCACCACGCCGGTGGCCGGGGTGGCGAGGTAGAACAGGAAGTTGTTGTCCGGCGCCGCCAGGCGGATACGCAGGGTGTAGCGGTCAAGCGCCTGCAGGCCGGCCACCGGCACGTCCTGGCCGAAGCGGCGGCGCAGGGCCTCGTCGCCGGCGATCTTCCCCTCGAACATATAGGCCCAGGGCGACTTGATGGCGGGGTCGTAAAGACGCTTCAGGCTGTAGACGTAGTCCGCCGCGGTGACTTCGCGCTTGACGCCCTTGAAGGCCGGGTCGGGGGTGAAGTAGACGCCGGGCCGGATGCGGAAGGTGTAGCTCAGGCCGTCCGGGCTCACCTCGGGCATGGCGGCGGCCGTGTTGGGGCGCAGCCTGGCGGGACGGGCCAGGTAGTCGTAGCGCAGCAGGGGGTCGAACAGGTTCTCCAGCAGCGACAGGGTGGCGTTGTCCGAGGCGACCGCCGGATCGAGCCCGGTCTCGCTGGTGGACAGGAACATGCGCAGCACCTTTTCCTGCTTCGGCGCGCCGGCCTGCGGCGGCTGGGCCAGCGCGGGGCCGAGGCACAGGAGCGGGAACAGGAAGGCGGCGGCGTGTCGGCGGATCGGCATGGCGGGAAGTCCTCTGGAGCGTTGCGTATCATATGCGCGCCGGCTCCCGGCGGGCAACCCGCGCGCGCCGCGCCCGATCCGCCACGGCGAGAGAGGCTCATAACTTTTTCGCATGGCGCGCTTGCATACTTTCATCATAAGTGCCTGAACCCGGCCTATACTCTCCGCTGCACAATTGGCGCTACCTCTGCGGCACAACGAACATGGCACTCAATTACATCTGGACCGGCTTCTTTCTCGTGGGCTTCCTGGCGGCGCTGGCGCAATGGCTGTTCCTCGGCGACACCGAGATCTTCAAGCGCATCATCGACGGGACCTTCGACTCGGCCAAGATGGCGGTCATGGACATCGCCCTGCCGCTGGCCGGCGTGATGACCTTCTGGCTCGGGATCATGAACGTGGGCGAGAAGGCCGGCGCCATCAACGCCTTCGCGCGCGTGATCGCGCCCTTCTTCTCGCGCATCTTCCCCGGCGTGCCGCGCGACCATCCGGCCAACGGCCACATGGTGATGAACTTTTCGGCCAACATGCTCGGCCTGGACAACGCCGCCACGCCTTTCGGCCTGAAGGCGATGGAGAGCCTGCAGTCGCTCAATCCGAACAAGGACGAGGCCAGCGACGCCCAGCTCATGTTCCTGGTGATCCAGACCTCGGGGCTGACCATCATCCCGCTGGCGGTGATGGCCCAGCGCGCGGTGCTGGGCGCGGCCAACCCGGCCGACATCTTCATCCCGACCCTGATCGCCACCTATACCGCCACCATCGCCAGCATCATCGCGGTCGGCCTGCGCCAGCGCATCAACCTGCTGCATCCGGTGGTCTTCGCCTGGATCGGCGGCACCGCCGCCTTCATCGCGGCCATCGTGGCCTGCTTCACCTGGTTCCTCGACAAGGCCCAGATCCAGCTGGTGTCCACCGTGGTGGCCAACCTGGTGCTGTTCTCGGTGATCGCCGCCTTCATGACGGCCGCCCTGGTGAAGAAGGTGAACGTGTTCGAGAACTTCATCGAAGGCGCCAAGGCCGGAGTCGAGACCTCGATCAAGATCATTCCCTACCTGGTCGGCATGATCGTGGCGATCAGCGTGGTGCGCAATTCTGGCGTGCTTGGCCTGATCGTGAGCGGCTTCGCCTGGGTCTTCAACGCCCTCGGCCTGCAGACCGACTTCGTCGGCGCGCTGCCGACCGCCCTCATGAAATCCCTGTCGGGCAGCGGCGCGCGCGCCATGATGATCGACGCCATCAAGACCTATGGCGTGGACTCCTTCGTCGGCCGCCTGGCCAGCATCCTGCAGGGCGCCTCCGACACCACCTTCTACATCATCGCCCTGTATTTCGGCTCGGTCGGCATCCGCAAGACCCGCTACGCGGTCAGCTACGGCCTGCTGGCCGACCTGATCGGCATCATCGCCGCGATCTTCGTGGCCTACCTGTTCTTCGGTTAAGGAGTCCCATGTTCCGCCGCCTCAGCCTCAGCCTCGCCGCCGCTCTCTTCGCCGCCTCAGGCTTCGCCCACGCCCAGCTGCCCGACGCGGTGGCTCAGGCGCTGGCGCAGAACGGGCTGCCCGAGGACGCGCTCGGGGTGCTGGTGCTCAAGGGCGACCAGGTGCTGCTCTCGCACCAGTCGGCGCTGCCGATGCAGCCCGCGTCCACCATGAAGCTGGTGACCACCATGGTGGGCCTGGAGCGTCTCGGCCCGGTGTTCCGCGGCCGCACCGAACTGCGCACCACCGGGGCGATCGAGGGCGAGGTCCTGCGCGGGAACCTGATCCTGAAGGGCGGCGCCGACGCCGACCTGTCCGGGGAGGCGCTGGAGAACATGCTGCGCGCCCTGCGCTACCAGGGCGTACGGCGCATCGAGGGCGACCTGGTGCTGGACCGCGAACTGTTCCAGCCGGCGCGCATGGACCTCGGCCTGCCGCCCTTCGACGAGGCGCCGGAAGCCTATTACAACGTGATTCCCGACGCCCTGCTGGTCAACAAGAACATGGTGCAGCTCGACATGCGCTCGACCGGCAAGCGCCTGCAGCTGCGCATGCAGCCCGAGTTGGAGCAGGTCAGCATCGGCTCCGAGATGAGCCTGGTCGACGCCGACTGCGCCAAGTGGGAGGACGGCTGGAAGCTGCCCGAGGCGCGCCGCCAGCCGGACGGCCGCATCCGCATCGTCCTGCGCGGGACCTTCCCCAGGAACTGCGTGCGCAGCTACGGCATCAACGTGCTGGACCGCGACGATTACGTCGGCCGCCTGGTGCGCCAGAAGTGGAAGGAGCTGGGCGGGCGGATCTCGGGCAAGACCGTGACCGGGGCCACGCCGCCGGCATCGACCCTGCTGGCCGAGCACAGCGCGCGCATGCTGCCGGAGCTGCTGCGCGACATCAACAAGCCCTCGGACAACGCGCTGGCGCGCACCCTGTTCCTTAGCCTGGGCAGCCTGCAGCCCGACCCGGCAACCGGCAGCGCCGCCCTGCCCGCCAATGGCGAGCCCACCGCCGCGCGCGCCGAAGCCGCGGTGCGCGAGTGGATGCGCGCCCAGCGCATCGACGACACCGGCTTCGTGATCGAGAACGGCTCTGGCCTGTCGCGCATCGAGCGCATCAGCCCGCAGCAGATGGCCTACCTGCTGCAGGCCGGCCTGCGCAGCCCCTGGGCGCCCGAATTCCAGGCCAGCATGCCGATCGCGGCCATGGACGGCACCCTGCGCCGCCGCCTGCAGGGCAGCGCCGCTGCCGGCCGCGCGCGCCTGAAGACCGGCACCCTGCGCAACGTGACCGCCCTGGCCGGCTACGTGCCGGACGCCAACGGCAGCCTGTGCGTGTTCGTCGCCATGGTCAACAGCGAACAGGCCGGCAACGGCCGCGGGCGCGCGGTGCTCGACACGCTGGTGGACTGGGTGGCGCGCTCGGGAGCGCCTGCAAGCGCCCTGCCGCCGGGAGGCGCGACAGCCCAGACCGCGCCCTGAGCCGAGGGGCGGCGGCCCTCCTTCGACGCTTCCAGTATGGTCGACGGTAACATGCATATCGCGTCGGATCTTGCAAAAACGTTACCTTTCGTGACACTTGATTAACGGCAAAAGTGTCAGAATGGCCGGGTTGGCGTATATGCGCCCAAGTCCAACCTTCCGATCCAGCTGCGCGCCTACGGCGGCCGCAAGTTCATCCGCCTGCCATGAAGATCCATCCCCTCACCGGTGAATTCGCCGGGCCTGCCGTCGAATCGGCTTTTCTCGAACACAAGCTGGCCTCGACCCGGGCGCTGCTGGGTTTTACCCTGCTGTTCTGCACTTTTTTCTTCCTGTCTTTTTTTGCCACCGACATCGCGGCGCTCGGCGTCGAGGCGGCCGTGGCCGCGACCTTCCCTGCGCGCCTGCTGGTTGCCGTCACCGCCGGGGCCTGCGCCTGGCTGGCCTACCGGCGCCCCCTGTCGGTGCGCGCCACCCGCATCGCGGCGACCCTGGCAGAGTCCGTGGCCCTGGCCAGCTTCATGCACATCGCCGTGCAGCGCCCGCACGAGTTCCACTGGCACGCGATGTCGCTGGCAATCATGCTGGTGGTGATCTACCTGTACATCCCGAACCGCCTCATCTACGCGATCCTGCTGGCCACCGCCGCCACCGCCGCCTTCCTCGGACTGGTGCTGGCGCTGGCCCCGATGCCCTTCCGCGACATGCTCACCATGGGCATGCTGCTGGTGCTGGTGAACACCTTCGGCGCGCTGGCGGCGCGCCGCTTCAACCAGGTCTCGCGCGAGGAATTCCAGTTGCAGTCCCACCTCAAGACCATCGCCGAGCGCGATCACCTGACCGGCTGCTACAACCGGCGCTACCTGCACGAGCACCTGCTCGAGGCCGAGCTGACGCGCGCCCGGCGCCTGGGCCACCCGCTCACGGTGGTGCTCTGCGATATCGACAACTTCAAGCTCATCAACGACAACTTCGGCCACGAGAAAGGAGACGATGTGATCCGCGCCTTCGCGTCCCTGCTGGAGCGCCTGACGCGCGACAATGTGGATTCGGTGGTGCGCTACGGCGGCGAGGAATTCCTGCTGATCCTGCCCGGCACCAGCCTGGAAGGCGGGGAGCGCCTGGCCGAGCGCCTGCGCGAGGCCTTCGCGGCCACCCCGCCGGTGCTGGAGCCGAATCCCTTCGGCCTGCGCACCACGGCCAGCTTCGGCGTGGCCAGCTTCGATTACGCCAACCAGGCGGTGCGCTACAGCGTGCCGGACCTGATCTCGGCGGCGGACAAGCTGATGTACGAGGCCAAGCGCAAGGGACGCAACCGGGTGGAGTCGATTGAACTCAGGTAGCCGGGCCTAGAGCACGCGCCGAAAGCTGCTGCGCACCAGTTCACGGTCGCCGCAGTCGAAGTGCCACCACTCGGTATTGATGCCCAGGAAGCCTGCCTGCAGCATGGCTTCGCGCAGCAGGCGGCGGTTGGCCACCTGTTGCTCGGTGAGCTTGCCGGCGCGCAGGAAACCCTCTTCCAGCGCCGGGTGCGACAGGTCGGTCATGTCGTCGAAGCCGGTGCCCATGTCCAGCTCGCGCCCTTCGGCGTCGAGCAGGGTGATGTCGAGCGCCATGCCGTAGGAGTGGATCGAACCGCGCTCCGGATTAGCCAGGTACATCTGCAGGCCGGTGCCGGCCAGCGCGTCCCACAGCTGCTGCTGCACCCGCTGCGGGCGCAGGGCGTCCAGCACCAGGGGCTTGAGGTCCGGCCGGCGCGCGGCCAGCCAGGCGACCACCTTCTCGAGCGCTTCGGCGGCCTGGACGTGCAGCCAGGCGCAGTCGAAGGGCGAATACAGGTCGCGTCCGACGAAGTTGTTGTCCGTGGCGTAGCGCAGGTCGATCCCGATGCCGGCGATACTGGTCAGGTGGCGAAATTCAGGGCTGCCGGCGATCTCTTCGCTGGCCACGGTGAGACTCATGGACTTCCTTTTTCCAGACAGGCGCGCGCGGTCGCGCCGATACAATTGGCCAGCTCGCGCGCCCCGTGCGAGAGCGGGGAATGGCTGGCGGTCAGCAGATACAGGTTGACCGGAATCTCCGGCTCCCAGGTGCGGCGCTGGACCTTGCCGACGGCCGCCGAAGCGGCCGTGAATGGGTCGAGCACCGCGGTGCCGGCGCCCGCTTCCACCAGCGAGCGCGCGATCTGGTAGGTCTGCACCACGGTATTGAAGACCGGATGCACGTCCTGGGACTCGCAGGCCGAGACCACCATCTCGCCCAGCGGGTCGCCGTCGGCCAGGCCGATCAGCTCTCCGCTCAGGCCGTCGGCCGAGATCGGCCGCCTGCATTCTTCCTCGCTCCAGGTGCCGGCCGGCGCCATCACGGTCAGCTTGCCGTGGGCGATCGGCTCGGCCACGATGCCGGGGTGGCGCGGGTCCTGCAGCGACAGCGCCAGGTCGGCTTCGCCCAGGCGCAGCACGTTCACGATCTCGCTGGTGTGGTGGGTGGCGAGCTCGCAGCGCGCCTTCGGGAAGTCGCGCCGCCACAGGGTCATGGCCTCCGGCAGGACGCTGATCGCGATGGTCGGGGTCGACACCAGGCGCACGGTTTCCACCGCGCGGCCCTTGAGGCTGGCGGCCAGGCGGCGGATGCCCTGCAGGTCGCGGTTCAGCTTCTCGGTTTCGGCGAACAGGCGGTGGGCTTCCGGTTTCGGATACAGCTTGCCGCGCACGCGCTCGAACAGCGGCATCCCGAGCTGCAGCTCGGCGTGCTGGAGCACCTTGGTCACCGCCGGCTGGGAAATGTGGAGAACCTGGGCGGCACCGCTGATGGTGCCGACCTGCATGATGGCGTGGAATACTTCGATATGACGCAGGCGCATCGCTAATCCTTCTGTGAAAGCTTCCGCGGCGGGCGCGGAATTCCCGAAGGATACAGCGAAAACGGGCGCCGGGCGACCGTCACGGCGTGTTCACGATCGCCGGGCCGGCCGGCGTCTGCGCTGCGGGCGCCGGCGTTGGCGCAGGCGCCGGTGCAGGCACTGGAGGCGGTGGCGGCGCGGCCGGCGCGGGGGCGGTCTCGGGCACCGGCAGGACCGGGGTCGTCGGCGCGGGCGCGGCCGGTGGCGGCACCTGCGGCGCCGGCGCGGTGATCGGCGCGGATGCGGGCGCGGGCGCCGTCAGGACCGGCTGCGGCGGCGGCACCGGCAGCGGCGCATTGGCCGGCGTGGTCAGCACCTCGAGCAGGGTCGCGGTCTCGGCGTCCGGGTTGCCGGAAAAGTCCGCCGGGCGGTATTTCATCTGGAAGGCGCCGAGCGTGGTGCGGGTGGCCTCGTCCAGCACGCCGGTCTGGGGCAGCGCGAAGCCGTGCGCCACGAGTTTGCGCTGGAACCAGGCGACGTCGGGCAGCCAGGCGTCGAAGACCGGGCGCACCGCCGCCACGCGCGCCGCGTCCGGCCACTTGACCAGGCCTTCCTGGGCCAGGCGCGCCCAGGGGAAGAGCGGACCCGGGTCCTGCTTGCGCAGCGGTGCGATGTCGCTGTGGCCGACCACGTTTTCCGGCGCGATGCCGTGGCGCTGGACGATGTCCTTCACCAGCGGCACCAGGGCGTCGACCTGGGCTTGCGGGAAAGGCGCGTAGACGCGGCCGTTGGGGGTGTCCTTCCAGCCGGCGTTGACGATCTCGATGCCGATCGAGCTGTTGTTCAGCTGGGTGTAGTTCTTCCAGCTCGACACGCCCGCATGGTAGGCCGAGCGGTTCTCGTCCACCAGGCGGTAGACCACCGGCTGCGGATCGTCGGTGAGCAGGTAGTGAGCGCTCACCTGTTGCTCGGTCAGGATCTTCAGCGAGGCCGGCTTGTCGGCCACGGTGTAGTGCAGCACCAGGAAACGCACGCGGCTCGACTGGCCCTTGGCGGTGTAGCTGGTGTCATAGCGCGGGCCGGTGGCGCAACCGGCCAGCAGCAGGAGGGTCAGGGCGGCGATCGAAGTCTTCATTGTCATTCTTCTCTGGGGTTAGTCGATCCCGGGCAGCGGGCCGGCCGCCAGCCTTGCGGCCGCGTAGTGGGCGCGCTGGCCGGTCTGGCTCAGGGGGGTGCCGGGCGGCAGGGCGGCGCGCATGGTCTCGACGATCACCGGGTGCAGCTCGGCGGCGCGGCCGGTGAGCGCCACCGGGCGCGGGCCGAAGCGGCGGATCAGGGCCAGAGCCAGGCGCGCCAGCTCGCTGCCCGCTTCGCGCAGGATGGCGGCGGCGGCCGGGTCGCGCTCGGCGCTGGCGGCGACGGCCAGCGCAAGCTTGCCGATCTCGCCGCGTTCGCGGTGGTAGATGAACTGGCGCGAGAACGACCAGTCGCTGCCGCCGATGTGCTGGAACACCGCCTGGGCCATGGGCGAGGATTCCCACGCGCCGGGATGCTCGTCCTCGTTGCGCCAGATGTGGCGCAGGGCCTGGCGCGCGATCCAGAAACCGCCGCCGCCGTCGTCCAGCACCACGCCGCGCCCGCCGGCGCGGTGCAGCACGCCGCCTTCGTCGATGAAGGCGCCGATCGAGCCGGTGCCGGCGTAGACCACATAGCCTTCGCCGGGACTGAAGCTGGCCAGGTAGGCGATCTCGATGTCGTTGCACAGCGTGATCGCGCCCGATTCGATGCCGAGGAAGCCCGCCAGCCAGCGCGCCAGCTGCTCGCCCTCGCCGCCGAAGCCGGTCAGGCCGGCCCGCACCGCCACCGGGCGGCCGTGTTCGAGCACGGCCTGGGCCATGCCGGCGAAGGTGGCGCGCACCGCGCCGCGGCCTTCGCTGCTGGCCATCTGCAGGGCCGACAGGCCGTCCACCGTGCCTTCGGCGACGATGCGGCCGCCCGGCGCGGCCAGGGCCCAGCGGGTCTGGGTGCCGCCCGCGTCGATGCCCAGGCCCAGGCCCTCGTGTGTGGTCGTGTTCGTGGTCTGCATGGCGTTCAAGTTTACTCCTCCGTCACGCTGGCGCGAATGAATGCTGGCGGGAAATGCATGAGCCAGGGTTATGCGTCACGACTTGCCCCACACCCGCAGGCGCTCGCTCTCGATGCCGAGGCGGTCGACCGCGCTCACGAACACCAGGTTGGCGGCGCCCAGGCGGTCGTCGTCGGGGATGCTCCAGTCCACGCGCGCGGCCGGGACCACCGCGAAGCGCCACTCCTCGCCGTGGCGGGCCCAGATCGCGTACAGGGCGTTGGCCTGGCCGGCCTTGAGCTTGAGCTGGAGCGCCTTGCCGCGGCGCTCGGCCGCCACCTGCGGCAGGCCGGGCGCGCCGCTGCCGAGCCAGGGCGTGGCCGGCACCAGGGCCGGGCCCGTGTAGCGGGTGGCGCGCAGCTGGTCAGCGATGCCTTTGCGGTTCTGCATCAGGGCGATCATGCTGAAGTGGACGTGGCCGGTGGCCTGGGGCCGCGCACGGGTCACGCTGATCTGGTTCAGCACCTCTTCCGGCTGGTAGTCGCGGGTGGGCGCGCCGATGCGGCTGGTGTACAGGCCCGGCCACATGTGGCGGCCCATGGTGTTCTGCGAGATCCAGTAGTCGAGCAGCACGTCGTAGGCCTGGCCGGCCTGGGACAGCGGCCAGTAGAGCTGGGGCGTGAAGTAGTCGAGCCAGCCCTTCTGCAGCCACAGTTCTGCGTCCGCGTACAGCTTGTCGTACTGCGAGAAGCCGGTGATGCCGGGCGGGCGGCGGTCCGGGCGGCCCAGGCCGAAGGGGCTGATGCCGAAGCGCACCCAGCTCTTCTCGCGGTGGATGCCCTGGTAGATGTTTTCGATCAGGCGGTTGACGTTGTCGCGGCGCCATGAGGCGCGATCGAGCTTGCCGCCGCCGGCCAGGTAACGCTCCCAGGCCGGGCCGTCCGGGAAATCGAGTTCGGTCTTGCCGGTCTTGCCGTCCAGCGCCGCCTGGTTGCCCGCCACTTCGGGCGTGGCTTCGATCGGGTAGGGATAGAAGTAGTCGTCGATGTGCACGCCGTCGATGTCGTAGCGGCGCACCACGTCCAGGATCACGTCCAGGGTCTGCTGCGAGGCCGCTTCCTCGGCCGGGTCCATCCACATGAACTTGCCGTAGCGCTTGACCGCCTCCGGCTTGCTGTTGGTGATGTGGTTGGGCGCGGCCGGCGAACGGGCGCCGTCGTGGCGCGCGCGATAGGGGTTGAACCAGGCGTGCAGCTCGAGGCCGCGGGCGTGGGCCTGCTCGACCCAGAACTTGAGCGGGTCGTACCAGGGCTGGGGGGCCTTGCCCTGGGCGCCGGTGAGGTATTCGGACCACGGCTCGATCTTGGAGGCGTAGATGGCGTCGGCCGAGGGGCGCACCTGGAGCACGATGGCGTTCAGGTTCATGGCCTTGGCGCGGTCGAGGATGGCCACGGCTTCGGCCTGCTGCTGGGCGGCGCCCAGGTTTTGCTTGCTGGGCCAGTCGATGTTGGCCACCGTCGAGACCCAGGCGGCGCGGAATTCGCGCGGGGCCGGCGGCGGCTGCTCGCCGCCCAGGGCCACCGCGCCGTCCGGAAGCGCGCCGGCCGAGGAGGCGCTGGGCTGGGTGGTGCAGGCGGTCATCAGGCCGCCGAGGGCCAGGGCGCCGGCCACGCCGGCAAGCGCGAAGGCGCGTTTTTTCAGGTCAGGCTGCAAAAGCGGCTCCTATATTCTTCTCGTTAGACTTTGACGAACCAGCGCCGCCGCCACATGAACCAGGCGATCCCGAACATGCAGGCGTTGAAGGCGATGGCGTACAACAATGAGGTGTTGACCGCGCCGATGGGCAGCGCCGCGATCGGCGCGTACAGGCTGCGGCCCAGCGACACCTGGCTGCCGTCGGGCTGGGCCAGCTTGATAAAGCCCAGCATCTTGGCGACGAAGCCGGAGAACGCGAAGATGAACAGCGCATTCATCCCGTAGATCAGGAAGGGCTTGCTCCAGGCGGCGGCGCGCGCGCGCAGCGCGGGGTGGGGGTTGGCGTCCAGCAGCCAGTAGCTGGCGCCGAAGGCGAGCAGCGCCCAGCCGGTCATCAGGAAGCAGTATGACGGCGTCCACAGGCTTTTATTGATCGGCATGAGGACGGCGTCCAGGGTCGAGCCCAGCGCCAGGCACGCCAAGCCGCCCAGCATCAGCCACACCACCTGTTCGCCGCGCGGCAGCGCCGACAGGAGCAGGCGCCCGGCCAGCACGCCGAACAGCTGGCTGCACAGGGCCGGCAGGGTGCTGAGCAAGCCTTCCGGGTCCCAGGTCTTGGCCTGCACCCAGAGGTGGCCGTCGAGCAGCATGCGGTCGATATAAGCGCCGAGGTCCTTGCCCGGCTCCAGCACGCCGGCGCCGACGCCGGGCACCGGCACGCACAACATCAGCAGGCTGTAGAGCGTGAGCAGGATGGCGATCGCCGCCGCTTGCCCGCGCCAGCCGAGGTAGACCACCAGCGGCGCGGCCAGCAGGGTGCACAGGGCGATCCGCTGCAGCACGCCGGGGATGCGCACGGTGTCGAAGTCGAAGCGCGGGATCAGATTGAGGGCGAAGCCGATCAGGAAGATGATCGCGGCGCGCACGGCCAGCTTGCGCAGCAGGCGCGGCTTGTCGGCGCCGGCGGCGGCCAGGCGGCCCAGCGACAGGGCCATCGCGACCCCGCCGATGAACAGGAAGAAGGGGAAGATGGTGTCGGTGAAGGTCCAGCCGTGCCAGGCGGCGTGGGCCAGCTGCGGATACAGGTTGGCCCAGTCGCCCGGATTATTCACGAGCACCATCGCGGCGATGGTGAAGCCGCGGAAGGCGTCGAGGGAAGTCAGGCGCAGCGGGGCGTCGTTCATGTCCTTCGCGGTCCGCTTACTTCTTGCCGAACTCGGGATCGATCTTCACCAGGGCCGCCATGATGAAGGCCGGGATGGTGGCCAGGCAGGTCCAGATGAAGAAGTTCTTGTAGCCCAGGTACTCCTGCAGGTCGCCGCTCCACATGCCGGGCACCATCATGCCTAGGGCCATCAGGCCGGTGCAGATCGCGTAGTGGGCGGTCTTGTGTGCGCCGTCCGAGACCATGATCATGTACATCAGCATGGCGGTGAAGCCGAAGCCGTAGCCGAACTGCTCGATCGCCAGGAACACCGAGACCGTGGCCAGGTCGGTGGGCTGGGCCTGGGACAGGTAGACGAATACCAGGTCCGGCAGGTGCACGGCGAACACCATCAGCCACAGGCAGCGCTTCAGGCCCAGGCGCGAGATCAGCCAGCCGCCGGCCAGGCCGCCCAGGGTCAGGGCGATGATGCCGACCGTGCCGTAGGCGATGCCGTATTGCGCGGTGGTGAGGCCCAGGCCGCCCTCGCTCACCGGGTCCTTCAGGAAGGGCGCGACCAGCTTGAGGAGCTGGGCTTCGCCCAGGCGGAAGGTGAGGATGAAACCGAGGATCAGCCAGATGTCGCGCTTGCCGAAGAAGGCGCCGAAGGTGCCGAAGAAGTCGCGCAGCGGATTGCTCGACGAGGGCGCAGGCTTGTCGCTCTCGGGCACAGGCAGGATGAACTGGTGCCAGGCGAAGGCCGCGGCGAATAGGCCGGCCAGCACGAAGAACACGATCGACCAGGCCTGGTGCACGTCGCCCATGCTCACCGCCAGGTAACCCGCCAGCACCACCAGCGGGCCCTGGCCGGCCAGGGTGGCCAGGCGGTAGAAGGTCGAGCGCACGCCCACGAAGGCGGCCTGCTGCTGCTGGCGCAGGCCGAGCATGTAGAAGCCGTCGGCCGAGATGTCATGGGTGGCGGAGCTGAAGGCCATCAGCCACATCACCGCCAGGCTGACCGCGAAGAAGGCCGGCAGGTGCAGCACCAGCCCCACGGCCAGCAGCGAAGCCGCCACCACCAGCTGCAGCAGCACGGTCCAGCGGCGCTTGGTGCCGAACATGTCGACCACGGGCGACCACAGGGGCTTGATCACCCAGGGTAGGTAGAGCAGGCTGGTATAGAAGGCGATGTCGGAGTTCGACACCCCCATGTCCTTGTACATGATGACCGACAGGCTCATCGCCACCACGTAGGGGATGGCCTGGGCGAAGTACAGGGAGGGTACCCACAGCCAGGGACTGCGCCCGGCGGAATTCACTTGCGAAGTTTGCATGACTCTTTCGTGTGCCGGGCCGGAAAAGCGAGGGAGCGGACGGCGCCGCTCAGGCAAGCGCCTGGCGCACGCTGCCGTGCGCCGCTTCCAGCAGCGCTTGCGCCTGCTCGACACTGGTTTGTTTGGACAAGGCCACGATCGCGGTCTTGACGTGGAACCCGCACTGCTCCAGCACCGCGCGCGCGGCATCCTCGTCGGCGCCGGTGGCGAAGGAGGTCAGGCGGATCGCACGCCGCACCAGCTTGGCGTTGGTAGCCTTCAAGTCTACCATCAGGTTGCCGTAGACCTTGTTCAAACGCACCATCAGGGCGCTGGAGAAGGTGTTCAGGGCGATCTTCTGCGAGGTGCCCGCCTTCAGGCGGGTGCTGCCGGAGATGACTTCGGGGCCGGTATCCAGCGTCACGCCGATCTCGGCCTCAAGCGCCACCGGGGCGTCGGTGTTGTTGGCGAAGCCGACCGTCAGCGCGCCGGCGACGCGCGCGGCGCGCAGGGCGCCCAGCACGTAGGGGGTGCCGCCCGAGGCCGCGATCAGGAGCACCACGTCGTCCGGACCCACGTTCACGCTCGCCAGGTCGGCCGCGCCCTGCGCGAGGTCGTCCTCGGCGCCTTCGACCGCCACGAACATGGCGTCGCTGCCGCCGGCCAGCAGCGCCACCGCGCGGCCGTGCGGCCAGGAGAAGGTCGGATACAGCTCGACGCTGTCCAGCACGCCCAGGCGGCCCGAGGTGCCGGCGCCCACGTAGACCAGGCGGCCGCCCGCTTCCATGCGCGGCAGCGCGGCGTCGACCGCGCGCGCGATGGCGGGTGCGGCGGCGCGCACGGCGTTCACGGCATGGATCTGGTCGTCGACGAAGACGCCGACCAGATCGTCGGTGGCGTACTGGTCGAGGGCGGCGTGGGCCTGGGAGGGGGATTCGGTTTTCAGCATGGCTCGCTCTGGATGATTCTTGCGCAGTAATCGATAAAACCAGTGTAGTACCAATTCGGCGAGCGATCTTATGAAAGGATCGGCTGCCGTCATGCCAAAAGGTTATGCGGAGCGGCTGGGAGAACCCTAGACCGCCCGTCTCAACTCGGCCACGAAGTCGTAATGGTCGCTGCGGCAGTAGGAGTGGGTCAGCTCGACCGGTTCGCCCGATTCGAGGTAGCCGACCCGGGTGATGAACAGCACCGCCCTGCCCTCCGGGATGTCGAGGCGGGCCGCCAGTTCGCCGGAGGCGTTCATGGCGCGGATGTGCTGCAGCGCGCGCACCGGCATGTGGCCAGTCTTGGCCAGGTGGGCGTAGAGCGAGGCCGTCACGCCCTCGGGGCGTGGCAGCACGCTGGCCGGGATCACGCTCACCTCGTAGGCCATCGGCATCTCGTCCGCCAGGCGCAGGCGCTCCAGGCGCGCCACCCGGGCGCCCGGCGAGAGGCCGAGCGAGAGCTGCTCGTCGGCGTCGGCCAGCACCACCTCGCGCCGCAGCCAGTGCGAGCCGGGGCGAAAGCCCCGCTGCTGCAGCTGCTCCGAAAAGCTCGACAGGTTGGACAGCGGCTGCTCGATGCGCGGCGCGATGTAGTTGCCCGAGCCGCGCCGGCGCACCACCAGGCCCTGCTCGACCAGCTGGTCGATGGCCTTGCGCGCGGTGACGCGCGAGACGTCGAGCTGTTCGGACAGGGTGCGTTCGGAGGGCAGGGCCTGGTCGGCCTGGTAGCGGCCATCGCGCACGTCCTGCGCCAGCTTGCGCGCCAGCTGCATATAGAGCGGCGAATTGTCGTTCAGGTCGACCTGGAAGCCGGTGCCTGTTGTCATCATGTTCATGCGGGGAGTGTAGCGCCTGCGTCCGGGGAAGAACCAGCCTGCGCCATGAAAAAATCTTGTCGTCGCATGCGGCGCGGTTATGAGCATACCACTTGATGCCAATACAAAACGGTTATGCCCCTCTGATCGCTATTCATTTGGCAAGGATTCCAGCCAGTCCGTATGCTCATCCGACAAGGGACATCACGCGCACGAAGAGAGGACGGGAGAAAACATGAACCAGGTCAGGCGATCCATGCTGGGAATGGTGTTGCTGGGCGCGGCGCAGCCGCTGTTCGCGGCCCCGGCGCAGGCCGGCGCGCCGCTCGCGCCGGGCGCCAGGCGGCGCCTGGACGCCGAGCTGGCCGCGGTGCTGGAGGATCCGGCCATGCGCCTGGCCAGCCTATCGGTGCTGGCGATCCGCGCCGGCCAGCCGGTCTACGAGGCCGCCTTCGGACGCCGCTTCATCGGCGCGAACGGCCTGCCGGACCGCCCGGCCACGCCGGACACCCTGTACCGCATCGCCTCGGTCTCCAAGATGATGACCACGCTGGGCCTGATGCGCCTGGTCGAGGACGGCAAGCTCGATCTCGACGCCGACGTCTCCGGCTACCTCGGTTTCCCCCTGCGTAACCCGCATTTCCCGCAGCAGCCGATCAGCCTGCGCCTGCTGCTCACCCATACCTCCTCGCTGCGCGACGACGCCGGCTATTCCTGGCCCAACGCCACCGCCCTGAAGGACGTGCTGGTTCCGGGCGCGCCCCTGTACGGCGAGGGCCGCATGTGGTCGGGCAAGGCCGCGCCGGGCGAGTACTTCAGCTACTGCAACCTGGCCTGGGGCGTGATCGGCACCGTGATGGAAAAGGTCAGCGGCGAGCGCTTCAACGCCCTCATGCAGCGCCTGCTGTTCCAGCCGCTCGGCATCGAGGCCGGCTACCACCCGTCCGAACTGGCGCCCGCCGCCCTCGGCCGGCTCGCGACCCTGTACCGCAAGCGCACCACCGACACCGAAATCTGGGATGCCGCCGGGCCCTGGATCCCCCAGGTCGACGACTACAGCCAGCGGCCGCCACCCAGCCTGGCCGGCTATGTGCCGGGCGTGAACGCCACGCCCTACAGCCCCACCGGCGGCCTGCGCATCTCGGCCCAGGGCCTGGGCGTGGTGATGCGCATGCTGATCGCCGGCGGCGTCCACGAGGGCAAGCGCCTGCTGCGGCGCGAGACCCTGGAGCGCATGTTCGCGCGCCACTGGACCTTTGATCCCGCGCGCGCCAACGGCGACACCCTGAACGGCTTCTATGGCGCCTGGGGCCTGGGCAACCAGCACTTTCCGCCGACATCCGGCACCCGCCTGGTGGAGAGCGGCTTCGACGCCCTCGGCCACCTCGGCGAAGCCTATGGCCTGCGCTCGGTGTTCGCCTTCGACCGGGCCAGCGGCAACGGCCTGGTAATGCTGGTCGGCGGCAGCTCGGCCGATCCGGACGCCCAGCGCGGCAGCTACTCGGCGCTGGCGCCTTTCGAGGAGCGCATCCTCACGGCTTTGTACCGGCGCGCCATCGAAGCGCGCACCGATTGACACTTGCATATACCCCGGTTATGAGCCTCGGCTCAGCATTCATTGGCCCCTCGGGCAGCGAGCGCCTAAGCTCACTACCCGTACCTGAGAAAAAGAGTTTGGAATGCAGCAGCATGTAATCGTCATCGGCGGCGGCGTCGTCGGCCTGACCTCCGCCTGGTGGCTGGCCGAGGCGGGCTACGACGTCACCCTGCTGGAACGCGCGCCCGAGGTGGGCAGCGGCGCCAGCTACGGCAATGGCGGGCAGCTCAGCTACCGCTACGTCTCGCCGCTGGCCGACGAAGGCGTGCCGCTCAAGGCGATCCAGTGGCTGTTCCAGGAGAACGGCCCGCTGCGCTTCAAGCCGGAGGCCGACCTGCGCCAGTACCGCTGGCTGGCCAGCTTCCTCGCCCACTGCCGCGCCGACGTCAACCGCCGCACCACCGCCAAGCTGCTCGAACTGGGCGAGCTGTCGCGCCAGTCCATGAAGGCGCTCGAACTCGCCGTGCCGCTCGAGGCCTTCAACTGGCGCGACGCCGGCAAGCTGGTGGTCTACCGTTCGCGCGCGCTGTTCGAGAAGGCGGCGGCCAAGAACGGCGCCGGCCAGGTCTGGTCGGCGCGCGACTGCGCCGAACGCGAGCCTGCGCTGGCCGCGGCCGAGCCGCTGCTGGCGGGCGGGATCTACAACGCCGGCGAGGCGGTGGCCGATTGCCATGCCTTCTGCCAGGCCCTCGCCGCCCAGCTGGGCCGGCATCCGCGCTTCCAGGGCATCGTGCACGGGGAAGCGCGCCGCCTGCTGAACGAGGGCGGGCGCATCACCGGCGTCGAGACGAGCACCGGGGTGGTGCGCGCCGACGCCTACGTGCTGGCCGCCGGCATCCAGAGCCGCGACCTGGGCGACACGGCCGGCATCCGCCTGCCGCTCTACCCGCTCAAGGGCTACAGCCTGAGCGCGCCGATCCGCCAGGACGACCTTGCCCCCGAGATCAGCGTCACCGACTTCGAGCGCAAGGTGCTGTACGCGCGCATCGGCGACAAGCTGCGGGTGGCGGCCATGGTCGACATGGTGGGGGAAGACCTGAGCCATGATCCGAAGCGGGTCGACAGCCTGACGCGCCAGGTGCGCGAGACCATGCCGCGCGCGGCCGACTACAGCAAGCTCGAGGTGTGGGCCGGGCTGCGCCCGGCGACGCCGAGCAGCGCGCCCATCATCGGCGCCACGCCCTATGCCAACCTGTGGCTGAACGTGGGCCACGGCCCGCTCGGCTTCACCTTCGCCTGCGGCACGGCCGCGCTGCTGGCCGGGGCGATGCAGGGGAAGGCGCCGCCTTTTGCGCTGGATGGCTTGACTCTGCGCACCTGATACGCACAGTACGCTTTCGCGCTCGCCTGGGCCTCAGAGCGCTGCGATTTCTTCGAGCAGTTTGGGATTGCGCTCGATCAGGCTGATGAGGATGGCTGCCTGATCATTCGGCTTGGAGATGCCCTGTTCCCAATTCTTCACGGTTTGAAGTTTGATACGAAGGTAGCGTGCGAATACAGGCTGGGAAACATGCAGCTTCCTGCGCACTGCGCGAACTTTCTCGGGGGTCATTTCCGGAGCAGCTTTGAATTCGACTTCCGTCGTGCGCAGCGTCGCCTTTCCCTGACGCTCGCCTTCCAAGGCGTCAAAGCCTTCCCTCAGCTCAGAGAAGATATCGCGTTTGGTCATTTCTTGGTGCCCCTTGCCTTAAGTTCCGCCTCTAGGCGCTGTTTCAGCATATTCCGTTGGTTTACAGCGTGAAATGCGATTCCCTGAACGATGCGTCGCGATGGAGATCGCCCCTCCTACAAGTCTACCTATTTTGGGTAGATTTTTGTCGTCGACATCAAACAAATCGACGCCTTGCTTGTCGTCGCAATAACAAACCCGCCTTAAAAGGCGAACCGACCACAATCATCGTGCATATGCCGATTGCGCGCTTTCCGCTCCACGGCTCTCGGCCTTGCGTGAAATCGCGGATAATTGCCGCCATGTCTACCCGCCCTGCCTCTTCCACCTGCCCCTGCGGCGGCCCTGCTTTCGACACCTGCTGCGCCCCTTTCCTCTCGGGCGCGGCGCTGCCGCCAACGGCCGAGACCCTGATGCGCTCGCGGTATACGGCCTATGTGCTGAAGGACGAGCCGTATTTGTTGTCGACCTGGCATCCCAGCACCCGTCCCGCGGAGGCGGTCATCGATGAGAAAGAGCCGATCCGCTGGCTCGGGCTTGAGGTAAAATCTGCTTTACGTTTACGTCAACGTAAAGTAAATTTGCCGGACGATCCAGACTCCGACACGGTCGAATTCGTCGCCCGTTTCAAGGTCGGCGGACGCGCGCACCGGCTGCACGAGGTGAGCCGCTTCCTGCGCGAACCCGATCCGGACAGCGGCGCCCCGCGCTGGTACTACCTGGACGGCAGTTTCCCCGAGAAAAAATAGAGCAGAGACAGTGAGGACGGCACATGCCCCAGATCGAGAGCAAACTCAACCCGCGCAGCGAGGATTTCAAGGTTAACGCCGCCGCCATGCAGGCGGTGGTGGACGACCTGCGCGCCAAGGTCGCGCTGATGGCCAAGGGCGGCGGCGAAGCGGCGAGCGCCAAGCACGTCGCGCGCGGCAAGCTGCTGCCGCGCGAGCGCGTGGAGAATCTGCTCGACCCCGGCACGCCCTTCCTCGAGTTCTCCCAGCTGGCCGCCTACGAGATGTATGACAATGCGGCGCCGGCGGCCGGCATCATCACCGGCATCGGCCGCGTGGCCGGCCAGGAATGCGTGATCGTCTGTAACGACGCCACCGTCAAGGGCGGCACCTATTACCCGATGACGGTCAAGAAGCACCTGCGCGCCCAGGAGATCGCCGAGCAGAACAACCTGCCCTGCATCTACCTGGTCGACTCGGGCGGCGCCAACCTGCCGAACCAGGACGACGTGTTCCCCGACCGCGACCACTTCGGCCGCATCTTCTACAACCAGGCCAACATGTCGGCCAAGGGCATTCCCCAGATCGCGGTGGTGATGGGTTCCTGCACCGCCGGCGGCGCCTACGTGCCGGCCATGAGCGACGAGTCGATCATCGTCAAGGAACAGGGCACCATCTTCCTGGGCGGCCCTCCCCTGGTGAAGGCGGCCACCGGCGAGGTGGTGAGCGCCGAGGACCTGGGCGGCGGCGACGTCCACACCCGCCTGTCGGGCGTGGCCGACCACCTGGCGCAGAACGACCTGCACGCCCTCTCGCTGGCGCGTAACATCGTCTCCAACCTGAACCGCGGCAAGCCGGTCCAGGGCGTGCTGCGCGAAAGCGTGGAGCCCAAGTACGCGCCGGAAGAACTGTATGGCGTGATCCCCGTCGACACCCGCAAGCCCTTCGACGTGCGCGAAGTGATCGCGCGCGTGGTCGACGGCAGCGAGTTCGATGAGTTCAAGGCGCGCTACGGCACCACCCTGGTGTGCGGCTTCGCCCACATCTACGGCATGAAGGTCGGCATCATCGCCAACAACGGCATCCTGTTCTCGGAGTCGGCGCTCAAGGGCACCCACTTCATCGAGCTGTGCTGCCAGCGCAAGATCCCGCTGGTCTTCCTGCAGAACATCACCGGCTTCATGGTCGGCCGCAAGTACGAGAACGAAGGCATCGCCCGCAACGGCGCCAAGATGGTGACGGCCGTGGCCACCGCCTCGGTGCCGAAGTTCACCGTCATCATCGGCGGCTCCTTCGGCGCCGGCAACTACGGCATGTGCGGCCGCGCTTTCTCGCCGCGCTTCCTGTGGATGTGGCCGAACGCGCGCATCTCGGTGATGGGCGGCGACCAGGCCGCCTCAGTGCTGGCCACCGTCAAGCGCGACGGCATCGAAGCCAAGGGCGGCAACTGGTCGCCCGAGGAAGAAGCCGCGTTCAAGCAGCCGATCAAGGAGCAGTACGAACACCAGGGCCACCCCTACTACGCCTCGGCGCGCCTGTGGGACGACGGCGTGATCGACCCGGCCGACACCCGCATGGTGCTGGGCCTGGGCCTCTCGGCGGCGCTCAACAAGCCGATCGAGGACACGAAGTTCGGCGTGTTCCGCATGTAAGGAGACGAGCATGGATTACCAGACCCTGACCGTCGCCATCGACGACAAGGTGGCCGCCGTCACCCTGAACCGCCCGGAACTGCGCAATGCCTTCAACGAACAGGCCATCGCCGAGCTGGCCCTGGCCTTCGACGAACTCGGACGCATCGATACGGTGCGCGCCATCGTGCTGGCCGCCAACGGCCCGGCCTTCTGCGCCGGCGCGGACCTGAACTGGATGAAGAAGATGGCCGGCTACTCGCACAGCGAGAACCAGGAAGACGCGATGCGCCTGGCCGACATGCTGCGCACCATCTACCTCTGCCCCAAGCCCACCGTGGCCAAGGTCCAGGGTGACTGCTACGCCGGCGGCATGGGCCTGGTGGCGGCCTGCGACATCGTGGTCGCCAGCGAGGTGGCCCATTTCTGCCTGTCCGAAGTGAAGCTGGGCCTGATCCCGGCCACCATCTCGCCCTATGTGATCAAGGCCATGGGCGAACAGGCGGCGCGCCGCTACTTCCTCACCGCCGAGCGTTTCGACGCCCCGGAGGCGCGCCGCATCGGCTTCGCCCACGAGGTGGTGGCGGCCGAACAGCTCGACGCCACGGTGGCGGGCATCGTCAACAACCTGGTCAACAACAGCCCGAACGCGGTGCGCGAAGCCAAGGCCCTGGTGCGCGAGATCGTCGGCCAGCCGGTGAACGACGCCCTGCTGGCGGACACCGCCGGCCGCATCGCCGCCATCCGCGCCTCGCTCGAAGGGCGCGAGGGCGTGGCCTCCTTCCTTGAAAAACGCAAGCCCTCGTGGCTGACTTGAAGTACTGAGATGATGAAGCAACAGACCTCCTCCGATTGGATCGCACGCAGCCTGCGCAGCGTGTGGCACCCGTGCACCCAGATGCAGCACCACGAGGAGGTGCCCCTGATCGCCGTCAGCCGCGCGCAAGGCGCCTGGCTCTACGACCACGAGGGCCGGCGCTACCTGGACGGCATCAGCTCCTGGTGGGTCAACCTGTTCGGCCACGCCAACCCGCGCATCAACGCGGCCCTGAAGGACCAGCTCGACCGCCTCGAGCACGCCATGCTGGCCGGCTTCACCCACGAGCCGGTGATCGAGCTGTCGGAGCGCCTGGCCGAGCTGACCGGCCACGCCCTCGGCCACGCCTTCTACGCCTCGGACGGCGCCTCGGCGGTCGAGATCGCGATGAAGATGTCCTTCCACGCCTGGCGCAATGCAGGCTACCCGAACAAGCAGGAGTTCGTCTGCCTGCAGGGCAGCTACCACGGCGAGACCATCGGCGCCCTGGCCGTCACCGACGTGCCCCTGTTCAAGGACGCCTACGGCCCCCTGCTCAAGGCCTCGCACGTGGTGCCGGCGCCGGACGCGCGCAACGCCGCCGAGGGCGAATCGGCCCAGGACGTGGCGCGCCGCGCCATCGCCGAGGTCAAGGCCTTGTTCGAGCAGCGCGGCGAGCGCATCGCCGCCATCATCGTCGAGCCGCTGGTGCAGTGCGCGACCGGCATGGCGATGTACGACCCGCTCTACCTGGAGCTGCTGCGCGAGCTGTGCGACCAGCACCACGTGCACCTGATCGCCGACGAGATCGCGGTCGGCTGCGGCCGCACCGGCACCTTCTTCGCCTGCGAGCAGGCGGCGATCTGGCCGGACTTCCTGTGCCTGTCCAAGGGCATCAGCGGCGGCTACCTGCCGCTTTCGCTGGTGCTGAGCACCGACGAAATCTACCAGTCCTTCTACAGCGAGGACATCACGCGCGGCTTCCTGCACTCGCATTCCTACACCGGCAATCCGCTGGCCTGCCGCGCGGCCCTGGCCACGCTCGACATCTTCCGCGACGACGATGTCCTGGCGCGCAACCGCGAGCTGGCCACCAGGCTGACCGTGGCCCTGGCCCCGCTGGCCGAGCACGAGCGCGCGCGCCACTTCCGCCAGCGCGGCATGATCTTCGCCTTCGACGCCGTCGAGCCGCACCCGCAGCGCGCCTCCACCTTCGCGCGCCGTTTCTTCAGCACCGCCGTGGAAAACGAGCTGCTGCTGCGCCCGATCGGCCGCACCGTCTACCTGATGCCGCCCTACGTGCTGGACGACGAGGAAGTCGCCGGCCTGGCCGCGCGCACGCAGAAGGTGTTCGAATCGGTGATCGCGGGTTGAGGCCATGATGGATCTGATCGCAGGCATCGACCGCAAGCTCGGGCAACTGGCCGAGCAGAGCTTGACCCGCAAGCTGCGCGTGGCGGACAGCGCCTGCGCGCCGCGGCAGGTGGTGGACGGCCGTCCCATGCTGGCCTTCTGCAGCAACGACTACCTGGGCCTGGCCGCGCATCCGCAGGTGGTGGAGGCCTTGCGCGAGGGCGCGTCGCGCTACGGCGCCGGCAGCGGCGCCTCGCACCTTGTCAGTGGCCACAGCCGCGCCCACGCGCTGTTGGAAGAACGCCTGGCCGGCTGGATGGCCCCCCACCTCGAACAGCCGCGCGCGCTCTACCTGTGCACCGGCTACATGGCCAACCTGGCGGTGCTCACCGCGTTCGGGGCCGACGCCGACGCGATGATCTTCTCGGAAGCGCTCAACCACGCCTCCCTGATCGACGGCGCGCGCCTGGCGAAGGCCGGCGTCAGCGTCTACCCGCACGGCGAGGTCGCGGCGCTCGAACGCCAGCTCGCCGACAGCAGGGCGGCCACGAAGATCGTGGTCACCGACAGCGTGTTCAGCATGGACGGCAATCTCGCTCCCCTGCCCGAACTGCTGGCCCTGTGCGAACGCCACGGCGCCTGGCTGGTGGTGGACGACGCCCACGGCTTCGGCGTGCTGGGCGAGAACGGCCGCGGGGCGCTCGAGCACTTCGGCCTGCGCTCGCCCAACCTGGTCTACATGGGCACGCTCGGCAAGGCAGCCGGCGTGGGCGGCGCCTTCATCGCGGCCCATGCCAGCGTGATCGAGCTGCTGGTGCAGCGCGCAAGGCCCTACATCTACACCACGGCCGCCCCGCCCGCCCTGGCCCATGCCCTGCAGGCCAGCCTTGATATCATTGCGGGTCCCGAAGGCGCCGAACGGCGCGCCCACCTGGGCGCGCTGGTGGCGCAGCTGCGGGACGCCCTGCGCCTGCGCGACTGGCGCCTGATGGCGTCGAACACGGCGATCCAGCCGGTCGTGATCGGCGCCAACGAGGACGCGCTGCGCGTGGCCGCCGCCCTGCACGAGCAGGGCCTGTGGGTGCCCGCGATCCGTCCGCCGACCGTGGCGCCGGGCACGGCGCGCCTGCGCGTGACCCTGTCGGCCGCGCACACCTTCGATGAGGTGGCGAGGCTGGCGCGCGCACTCAACGAACTGGAAAAGACCGCACCATGAAGAACCTGAACGAACCCGAGCAAGCGGTGGCCGCGCCGCTGGCCGCGCCGAAAGCGACGCAGCGCCGCGTCGCCGCCGAGCCGCAGCCGGAGCCGCGCGCCGTCGAGAACAAGCCGCCGCGCTTCTGCTGCTTCGTCACCGGCACCGACACCGAGATCGGCAAGACCCTGGTCTCGGCCGCCATCCTGCACAAGCTGGTGAGCAGCGGCCGGCGCGCCTGCGGCATGAAGCCGGTGGCGGCCGGCGCCGAGATGCGTGACGGCCGCCTGCACAACGAGGACGCCGACATGCTGGCCGCCGCCGGCAACGTCAACCTGCCGTCCTCGATCACCACGCCCTACATGCTGCGCGAACCGGCCGCGCCCCACATCGCCGCCGCGCGCGAAGGCGTTCGCATCGACCCGGTGCCGATCATCGCCGCCTATGCCGAGATCCAGGCCGCCTCCGACGCGGTGGTGGTCGAGGGCGTAGGCGGCTTTCGCGTGCCTTTCAACGACGACTTCGACAGCGCCGACCTGGCCGCCCAGCTCAACCTGCCGGTGATCCTGGTGGTGGGCCTGCGGCTGGGCTGCATCAGCCACGCGCTGCTCACCGTCGAAGCCATCGTCGCGCGCGGCCTGGTGCTGGCCGGCTGGGTCGCCAACACGGCCGACCCGGACATGCGCTTCATGCGGGAGAACATCGAAGCCCTGGAGCAGCGCATTCCCGCGCCGCTGCTGGGCCACGTGCCGCGCCTCGAACAACCCACGGCCGCCGCGGCGGCCGAATTCATCGATCTTGCGGGGCTGCCTGGCTGGCCCTCCCCGCGCGTCCAGACCTAGAAGGAAACACCCATGTCCAACATGAACACCGTCGCCCTGCACCGCCCCGTGGCCCCGATCAAGCAGGCCGAGAACGCGACCTGGCCCGTGGCCGACGTGCTCGCTCTGTTCGAGCTGCCCTTCCCCGAGCTGATGCACCGCGCCCAGACCGCGCACCGCGCCAGCTTCCCGGACGGCGACGTCGAACTAGCGACCCTGCTGTCGATCAAGACGGGCGGCTGCGAAGAGGACTGCGGCTACTGCCCCCAGGCCGCGCGCTACGACACCGGCGTGGAGGCCAAGAAGATCCTCGACCTCGACACCGTGCTGGACGCGGCGCGCCAGGCCAAGGCCAGCGGCGCCACCCGCTTCTGCATGGGCGCCGCCTGGCGCAGCCCGAAGGAGCGCGACATGGAAAAGGTCGAGAACATGGTGCGCGAAGTGAAGGCCCTGGGCCTGGAAACCTGCGCCACCCTGGGCATGCTGGAAGAAGGCCAGGCCGAACAGCTTAAGAAGGCGGGCCTGGACTACTACAACCACAACATCGACACCGCGCCGGACTTCTACAACAACGTGATCTCGACCCGCGAATACCAGGACCGCCTGGACACGCTGGGCCGCGTGCGCCAGGCCGGCCTGAAGGTCTGCTGCGGCGGCATCGTCGGCATGGGCGAGACGCGCGAGCAGCGCGCCGGCCTGATCTCGCAGCTGGCCAACCTGAACCCCTACCCGGAATCGGTGCCGATCAACCACCTGGTGCAGGTGGAAGGCACCCCGCTGCACGGCATCGACAAGCTCGATCCGCTGGAGTTCGTGCGCACCATCGCCGTGGCCCGCATCACCATGCCGCAGGCGCGCGTGCGCCTGTCGGCCGGCCGCCGCGAGCTGGGAGAGGCGGTGCAGGCGATGTGCTTCATGGCCGGCGCCAACTCGATCTTCTACGGCGACAAGCTGCTCACCACCGGCAACCCGGAAGCGGACGACGACCGCGCGCTGCTGGACAAGCTCGGCCTGAAGACCCGCGCCGCCACGCTGGAATCGGCGCCGAAGGAAGCCTGCGGCTGCTGATCCAGGCTGGCAGCGCCCGCGCGGCCGGGGAGACACGGCCGCGCCCACGACACTCACGAACAACCATAAGCGAAAGACAACCCGCATGTTCACCAAGATCCTCATCGCCAACCGTGGCGAAATCGCCTGCCGCATCGCCGCCACCGCGCGCCGCATGGGCATCCGTACCGTGGCCGTCTACTCGGAGGCCGATGCCGGCGCCAAGCACGTGGCGGTGTGCGATGAGGCGGTCCTGATCGGCCCCGCCGCGGCCAAGGACAGCTACCTGCGCGGCGACAAGATCATCGAGGTGGCCAAGGCCACCGGCGCCCAGGCCATCCATCCGGGCTACGGCTTCCTGTCCGAGAACGCGGAGTTCGCGGAAGCGGTGCAGGCCGCCGGCCTGGTCTTCATCGGCCCGCCGGGGTCCTCGATGCGCGCGATGGGATCGAAATCGGCCGCCAAGCAGCTGATGGAAGGCGCGAACGTGCCGCTGGTGCCGGGCTACCACGGCGACGAGCAGGATCCCGCCTTCCTGCGCCAGCAGGCCGACCGGATCGGCTACCCGGTGCTGCTCAAGGCCAGCGCCGGCGGCGGCGGCAAGGGCATGCGCGTGGTCGAGCGCTCGGAAGATTTCGAGGCCGCGCTGGCTTCCTGCAAGCGCGAAGCGATCAGCTCCTTCGGCGACGACAAGGTGCTGGTCGAGAAATACCTGATCCGTCCGCGCCACATCGAGATCCAGGTGTTCGCCGACACCCACGGCAACTGCGTCTACCTGCACGAGCGCGACTGCTCGGTGCAGCGCCGCCACCAGAAGGTGCTGGAAGAAGCGCCGGCCCCCGGCATGACCCAGGACCGCCGCGCGGCCATGGGCGAGGCGGCCGTCAACGCGGCGCGCGCGGTGGGCTACGTGGGCGCCGGCACGGTGGAGTTCATCGCCAACCAGGACGGCTCCTTCTACTTCATGGAGATGAACACCCGTCTGCAGGTCGAGCACCCGGTCACCGAGATGATCACCGGGACCGACCTGGTCGAGTGGCAGCTGCGCGTGGCGGCTGGCCAGCCGCTGCCGAAGAAGCAGCACGAGCTGGGCATCCACGGCCACGCGATCGAGGCGCGGGTCTATGCCGAGAACCCGGAAAAGGGCTTCCTGCCCTCGATCGGCCTGCTGCGCCACATGGACGCGCCGCGCGCCGTCGAGTTCGAGCTGGGCGCCGACGGCGCCAACCCGGCCGCCGTGCGGGTCGATTCCGGCGTGCGCGAAGGCGACGCCATCTCGCCCTTCTACGACCCGATGATCGCCAAGCTCATCGTCTGGGGCGCGGACCGCACCCAGGCCCTGGCGCGCCTGTCGCAGGCCCTGGCCGAGTTCCGCATCGTCGGCCTGGCCACCAACATCGCCTTCCTGAAGCGACTGGTCGATGGCGAGGCCTTCTCGACGGCCGACCTGGACACCGGCTTGATCGAACGCAACAGCGCCGCCCTGTTCCCGCCGCCCGGACCGGCCCCGCTGGGCGCCCTGGCCCTGGCCGCGCTCTCGCTGTCGCTGGGCGAGACCGTGCCTGGCGGGGCCAACCCGGCCGACCCCTGGAGCCAGGCGCGCGGCTGGCGCATGAACGGCGACTACCGCCGCCTGCTGTCCCTGCGCGACGAATTCACCGGCGAAGGCGCCTACCGGCTCGGCCTGACCTACCGCCATGACGGCTGGGAGATCGACCTGGACGGCCGCCGCGAAAAAGTCGAGCTGGTGGCCAGCGCCGGCGCCGAACTGTCGCTGCGGGTGGGCGAGACCTCGCTGCACGGCAGCGTGCGCAGGGACGGCGAACTGTTCCACGTGTTCACCGGGGGCCGCCATTACACCCTGTCGTACAATGACCCGATGGCGCACGCCGGCGAGCAAGAAACGGCCGGCGGTCGGCTGACGGCCCCGATGCCGGGCAAGGTGGTCGCGGTGCTGGCTTCGTCCGGAACCCAGGTGAAGAAGGGCGAGCCGCTGGTGATCATGGAAGCGATGAAGATGGAACACACGATTTCCGCGCCGAGCGACGGCCTGGTGGAAGAAGTGCTGTACCAGGTCGGCGACCAGGTGGCGGACGGCGCGCCGCTGCTCGCATTCAAGGCGGCGTAACCCTGACAACAAGAAGAGGGGGAGACATGCGCATACTGCTGTACCGTGGAGACGGTGTGGTCGAGCCGTGGGTGCGCGAATTCGAGGGCGTCATGCCGCAGGTGGAGGCGGTGACGTGGAAGGAAGGCCAGGTCCTGCCGCCCTGCGACTACGCGGTGCTGTGGAACCCTGCCCTGGGCCTGCTCGAGCAGCTCGCACAAGTCAAGGCGATCTTCCTGATGGGCGCCGGCGTGGACGCCCTGCTCAAGTTCGGCGAAGCGCTGCCCGACGTGCCCCTGATCCGCCTGGGCGACGCCGGCATGGGCGTGCAGATGGCGGAGTACGTGACGCACGCGGTGCTGCGTTACTTCCGCCGCTTCGACGAATACGAGCAGCAGGCGCGCCACGGGGCCTGGAACCCGCTGCCGCAGATCCCGAAGGAGGAATTCGCGGTCGGCGTCATGGGCCTGGGCAAGCTGGGGCAGCCGGTGGTCGAGGCGATGCGCCATTTCGGCTTCCCGGTGCGCGGCTGGAGCCGCACGCCCAAGGACATCCCGGGCGTGGAGACCTATGCCGGCATGGAGGGGCTGGACCCCTTCCTGCGCGGCACCCGGGTGCTGGTCAGCATGCTGCCGCTGACCCCGGACACGGCCAACCTGCTGGACCGCCACAACCTGGGCAAGCTGCAGCCGGGCGCCTACCTCATCAACGTCTCGCGCGGCGCCATCATCGCCGAGCCCGATCTGATGACCCTGATCCGCTCCGGCCACATCGCCGGCGCCACGCTCGACGTGTTCCGCCACGAGCCGCTGCCGGCGCCGCACCCTTTCTGGAACGAGCCGCGCATTTCCATCACCCCGCACATTTCGGCGCTGACCATGCGCCACGACGCCGTGCGCCAGATCGCCGACAAGATCGCGGCGCTGGAGAGCGGCCAACCGGTCGACGACCTGGTCGACCGCAGCCTAGGATACTGACATGAACCAGCAAGCCGACCTGCCGAAAAAGGTCAAGATCGTCGAAGTGGGGCCGCGCGACGGCCTGCAGAACGAGAAGGAAGCCATGAGCGCCGAGGTCAAGGTGGAACTGGTCGAGCGCCTGGCGCGCGCCGGCTTCGCCAACGTCGAAGCGGCGGCCTTCGTCTCGCCCAAGTGGGTGCCGCAGATGGCCACCAGCGCCGAGGTGCTGGCGCGCATCGAGCGCCGCCCGGGCGTGATCTACTCGGCCCTGGTGCCGAACATGCAGGGCTTCGAGGCCGCGCTGGCCGGCAAGGCAGACGAAGTGGTGGTGTTCGGCGCCGCCTCGGAAGCCTTCTCGCAGAAGAACATCAACTGCTCGATCGCCGAGTCGATCAAGCGCTTCGAGCCGGTGGCCAAGGCCGCCAAGGAGCACGGCCTGCGCCTGCGCGGCTCGATCAGCACCGCCTTCGGCTGCCCCTACCAGGGCGAGGTGCCGCTGGACGCGGTGGCCGACGTGGTGGCGCGCATGCGCGACCTCGGCTGCGACGAGATCGACATCGCCGACACCATCGGCGTCTCGACCGCGCGCAAGACCCAGGCGGTGATGCTGCGCGCCGCCCGTGAATTCCCGATCGAGAAGCTGTCGGGCCACTTCCACGACACCTACGGCCAGGCCCTGGCCAACATCTACGCGGCCATGGAAGTGGGCGTGGCGATCTTCCACTCCTCGGTGGCGGGCCTGGGCGGCTGCCCCTTCGCCAAGGGCGCCACCGGCAACGTCGCGACCGAGGACGTGCTCTACCTGATGCAGGGGCTGGGGATCGAGACCGGCGTGGACCTGGACGCGGTGGTCGACACCGGCCTGTTCATCTCGGAGAAACTGGGCCGCAAGAGCGTCAGCCGCGCGGGCAACGCGATCGCGGCCAAGCGGGCGGCCTGAAGCGACACAGCCGGCGTTTCCGCTTTGCGGGGAACGCCGGCGGTGCGCGTTACGGAAAAAGAAAAGGCCGACAACTCTCGCTGTCGGCCTTTTCTCTTGAAACTTGGTCGGAGTACAAGGATTCGAACCTTGGACCCTCTGCTCCCAAAGCAGATGCGCTACCGGGCTGCGCTACACTCCGAAGAAACGCATCATAGCTGTTTTGGCGTGACCCGGTCAAGGATTCGCGGCAAAATAGCGCCACTTGTCGCGTTCTTCGACACAGATGAGCTGAGGGTATTGTGAGTTTGGCAGCAAGCGTCGCACAAGGTCCGGGTAACGGACGCCTACTTCTCGGCATCGCCGTGTCGCTTGCCGTGCACGCCTTGTTCGTGCTCGCCTATCGCGGCCTGGGGCCCGGCGCGCCGGTGTTCGACCCGCCGGCGCCGACCTCGATCGCGATCACCATCCGCCCGCCAGCTCCGCCTCCTCCACCGCCGGAACCGGAAAAAGAACCGCCAGCGCGCGTCCAGCCCAAGCGCGAACAGCCCGCCACCCCGACGCGCACGGCGCCGCCGCGCCGGGTCATCGCCGTGCCGCCCGCGCCGCAGCGCGAGACGCCCGCCGATCCCTTCGTCGTGCAGCAACCGGAATCGCCGCCCCCACCCGCCGACTCGCCGCCGAAGTTCGACATGGAGGCGGCCAAACGCATCGCGCGCGAAAACGCCAACTTGCGCGACCCTTTCAAGGAGGGCACGGCGCTGGCGCAATTCCCCGAAGCGCCCTTGCAGACCGAATCGAAGCTGGCGCGCGGCATCTCCGCAGCCAAGCGCAGGAACTGCAAGGATGGCCTGCCCGGCGGGCTGCTGGCCCCGCTTTACCTCATGATGGAGAAGAAGGACAGCGGCTGCAAATGGTGAGCCGCCCCGGCTTCAGGCGAAGGCGACCTCGCTCAGCCTGATCGACACCACCAGCGGTTCCGGGTCGTGGCTGCCGTCCGGCTTGCGCACGTAGATCATGTGCGTGGTCGGCAAGGTGATGCCCTGGACCGTGAGGTGGTCCGACAGGTAGTGGACCGCCGGCGCGCCGCCGCTGATGTCGACCTCGTAATCGTGGCGGCGCAGCAGGCCGTCTTCCGAAAAATAGAAAGTCTGCACCGGGCTGTGCGTGGCCAGGCGCTCGGGGAAGCGCACCTGCAGGCGGCGCAGGCTGCGGCCATCTTCCTGGTGCGGCGGGAGCTCGGCGATCTCCAGGTCGGGCACGGCCAGCGTGAAAGGCATGGTCAGGTAATTCCAGATCGCATAGCCGACGAAATAGGCGAGCTGGGTGTCGCTCCACGGCGTATCGAGCGCGTGCCCGGCGAAGCTGGCGCGCGGATCGCGTAGTTCCTCGATCGGCGCGCCCTCCGTGGTCTCGATGGCCGCGCGCTCGGGCGTCACGGCGCTGCGCCGGCCGGCGCCGCCGAAGGGGCTGTGCGAGGTCCAGGGGCGGTGCAGCTCGAGCTGGACATCGACTTCGTCGAGCATGCCGGGCTTGCCCTTCAGGTGCCACAGCACCCCGCCCTGCGAGAGGTGGGCGCGCATGGTGCTGAAGCCGTTCCAGCGGTGCAGGCCGCCGTGGGCCTCGAGGATGTGTTGCAGCAGCGCGTTCATGGGTTTTCCTTGGTGGCGGTGGGGATGGCGAGGAAGCTGGCGATATGGCCGGCGGCCGCCTCGGGATATTCAAGTTGCGGGCCGTGCCCGGTGCGCGGGAAGGTCACCAGGTGCAGGGTCGGCAGCTGGCCGTTCAGCGCGTACCAGTTCTCCACCGGGAAGGCGATGTCGTGGTCGGCGCCCAGGTGCAGCACCGGTATCGTGGTGTGCTTGAGCGCCTGCAGCACCGCGTCCGACGGGAACATCGGATTGCGCGGACCGTCGCCCAGTTGCTGTCTCGCCCATTCGTGGGGCACTGCCGGGCTGGGATCGCTGCGTTGGGCGATGCGCCCGGCCGAGCGCGCGGCGGCCTCGCGGCTGGCGGGCGAGGACGGCTCGAAGAACAGGCCGACGAAATCCTCGAAACCGTTGTCGCGCTTGGCCAAGGTGTAGAACAGCTGCTCGCCGCTGCGCGCCAGCGGGCCGGGCGGCGTGGTGGCGATCAGCACCGCGTGGCTCACCAGCTGCGGCGACTGGGCCAGCACGATCTGGGCCGCGATGCCGCCCACCGACCAGCCGCCGATCACCACCCGCTCCAGGCCCAGGGCCGCGATCAGGTCGATCGCGTCGCGCGCCAGCGAGGCCGGGTTGTAGGTCGGCTCGCCGCTGGACAGGCCCAGGCCGCTGTAGTCGAACACGATCACCTGCAGGCCGCGCGCGGCCAGGCTGTCGAGGAACAAGGGGTCCCAGCTGTCCATGGTGCCGCGAAAACGCACGCACAGCACGATCGGCCGGCCGCTGCCGATGCTGCGGTAGGCCAGTCGCCGTCCAGGCACCTCGGCATAGCGGGTGACGGCGCTCAGGCTGGGAGAGGAGTCGCTCATGATGGTCTCTTTCTTTCGGGTTAGGTTGAAGAGCGGCAGCGCCGGCGATCGCCCGCATCCGTGCGCAAAAGCGGCCGGATCGGTGGGTTCCGGCGATGCGGGCGGCGCAGCGCGCACGCCGCGAAGAACGCTTATCTTCACCGCTCCCGGCGGCAGCGCCGCGACATTTATAATCGGGTTTTGGGACACGGCAGGAGGGAAGGCAGATGCACCGGATCGGCTATTTTCTGACCGATGGCTTCCAGGTCATGGCGCTCGGCACGCAGTCCATTTTCGAGTTCGCCAACCTGGTCGCACGCGAGCAAGTGTACGAGGTCACCAACTACTCGCTCGCTGGCGGCGAGACGCGTTCATCGCAAGGGGTGGTGGTGAAGACCCGGGCCGTGGGCGACGGCACCGAGGCCGATTCCTGGCTGGTCAGCGGAGTGGTCAACCCGACCGCGCACGTGTCGGATCCGCGCGAGCTGGACTTCGTGCGGCGCGCCGGCGCCAGCGCGCGCCGCACCGTGGGGCTGTGCACCGGGGCCTTCGTGCTGGCCGAAGCCGGGCTGCTGGATGCGCGCCGCGCCACCACGCACTGGGCCTATATCGAGGCGCTCGGCCAGCGCTATCCGCGCACCCGCGTCGATGGCGACCGCCTGTATGTCGAGGACGGTCCGGTGTGGACCTCGGCCGGCCTGACGGCGGCCATGGACCTTTCGCTGGGCCTGGTCGAGCGCGACCTCGGTCCCGAGATCGCGACCCGTGTCGCGCAGGTGATGGTGATGGACGGGCGCCGCTCCGGCAAGCAATCGCAGCAATCCGAAATGCTCAGGCTCGCGCCAAGGTCTGACCGCATCCAGCTGGCGCTGGACTACGTGCGCAAGCATTTGTCGCATCCGCTGCGCGTGGAGGACCTGGCCCAGGCGGCCAACCTCAGCGCGCGCCAGTTCGGGCGCATCTTCCGCGCCGAGACCGGACAGTCGCCGGCCAAGGCGATCACCCGGCTGCGCATCGAGGCGGCGCGCAACCTGATCGAGCGCGGTCGCCATTCGCTGGAAGTGATCGCGCGCGAAACGGGCTTCCGCGACCGCAACCACCTGCGCGAAGTCTTCGTGCGCGAATGCGGGGCCGCGCCGCGCGTCCTGCGGCGCGATGCGCGCTCCGGCGACGCGCACTGAAGCCAGCCGGCGGCTTATTCGCCCTTGATCTGCAGGGCGCGCTCGTAGAGCGCGTTCTTCTTGCGCCCCGTGATCTGGGCCGCCAGGTTGGCGGCCTGCTTCACGCTGCATTCGCAGAGCAGGATCTGCAGGATGCGCTCGGCCTCCGCGTCCTGGGCGTCGGTTTCCAGCACCGCGCCTTCCACCAGCACCACGAACTCGCCGCGCTCGCGGTGCTGGTCGGCCGTCACCCAGGCTTTCGCGTCGGCCAGCGCGCAGCGGTGCACTTCCTCGAACATCTTGGACAGCTCGCGCGCGAACACCACCTGGCGGGTCGGCTCGAAGGCGCTCGCCAGCGCGTCGACGCATTCGACGATGCGGTGCGGCGCCTCGTACAGCACCAGGGTCGAGGTCTCGCGCGCCAACTCAGCCAGCGCGGCCTCGCGCTGCTTGGGCTTGGCCGGCAGGAAGCCGACGAAGTGGAAGCGGTCGTTCACCAGGCCGCTGGCCGAGAGAGCCGCGATGGCGGCGGAAGGCCCCGGCAGCGGCACCACGTTCAGGCCCGCCGTGCGCACCGCATCGACGATGCGGGCGCCGGGGTCGGACACCGCGGGCGTGCCGGCGTCGGACACCAGCGCCACCCGCTGGCCGGCGCGCAGGCGCTCGATAATCTTGTCGGCCACCTCGCGCTCGTTGTGCTGGTGGGCGGCCATGGTCTGCTTGCTGAGCCCGAAACGCTGCAGCAGCGCGCCGGTCTTGCGCGTGTCCTCGCAGGCCACCACGTCGGCCAGCGCCAGCAGGTGCAGGGCGCGCAGGGTGATATCGGTCACATTGCCAATCGGAGTAGCCACGACATACAGCGTTGCGGTAGGATAGGACTGCTGGGCCGCCTCGCCCATGACGGGAAGCCGGGCGATGTCGGTGGTCTGCTGTTCTGTCATAAAAAGAGGTTCCGATGCTGAAGAAGAATAAACTCAAGGGCCTGACTGCAGGGTTTGCGTCTACCCTTGTTCCCGCCTTTGCACTAGCGCTGCTGGCAGGCTGCGGCAGCACTCCCTTGCCGCCCGATACCGGTTGCGGCGTACCGGGCGGATTGTGCGCGCCCGCGACGCCGGTGACAAGTGCGCCGCCTCCCGAAGCCAGCTATACGCCGCCGCCGCCGGAAGACAGCGGCGTGCGCACCAACCCGGTCGAGTTGCCGCCCGGCGTGGGCGGCGCGCCGTCGGCGGCAGTGCCGGCAGGCGGCGGCACCCGCATCGCCCTGCTGCTCCCGCTGGAATCGCCCACCCTGTCCCAGCCCGCCGAAGCGGTGCGCGCCGGCTTCATGGCCGCGTACGAACGCGACCGCGCCGGCATCACCGTGAACCTGGTGCCCACCGGCGACTCGACCGAATCGGCGCTCGAAGCCTACACCCGCGCGGCCGCGCAGCACGACGTCGTGGTCGGTCCGCTGGCGCGCAACGCCGTAGCGGCCCTGGCCACCAGCGGCAGCGTCAGCAAGCCGACCGTGGCCCTGAACCATCCGCAAACCACTGCCCCGCTGCCGCGCCGCATGCTGGCCGTGGGCCTGGCGCTGGAAGACGAGGCGCGCCAGGTGGCCGACTGGGCCGCCGCCGAACAAGCGGTCGGCCGCGCCCTCGTGCTCAGCGGCCCCGCCGCCTGGCAACAGCGCCTGTCGGGCGCCTTCACGGCGCGCTGGTTGCAGCTGGGCCGCGCCCACACCGTGGTCGAACTGCCGATCGCCGACGGCTATGTCGACGGCAACGCCCTGGCAGAGCTGCGCGCCCGCCTGCAGGCCGATCCGCCGCAACTGGCCTTCGCCGCGCTCGACGCCACCCAGCTGCGCCAGGTCAGGAGCGCCCTCGGCACCTCGCTGCCGACCTACGGCACCGCCTCGGTCAATCCGGGCCGCGAGCCGGGCGTCACCGCGCCCGAGCTGGCCGGCGTGCGCATCCTCGACTTGCCCTGGACCGTGCAGCCCGAGCATCCGGCGGTCAGCGTCTATCCGCGCTGGACCGGCGCCAGCGACGGTTTCGACATGCAGCGTCTTTACGCGCTCGGCATCGACGCCTTCCGCATCGCCCGCGAACTCGGCCAGCGCCCCAACGGCGCCTTCGAGATCGACGGCGTCACCGGCCGCCTGAGCGTGGACATGAACAATCCGAATTCCAGCTTCCGCCGCGTCGAGACCGGCGTCGTGTACCGCGACGCCGGCGTCTTCGAGACGGCCGCCTTCGGCCGCTGACATGTGGCTCGGGCGCCTGTCTCCCCGGCAGGCCCAGGGCCACGACTGGGAGGGCGCCGCCCTCGCCTACCTCCAGCGCCGCAAGCTCGCCCTGGTCGAGCGCAACTTCCGCTGCAAGGCCGGCGAAATCGATCTCATCATGCGCGACGGCGCCACGCTCGTCTTCGTCGAGGTGCGCCAGCGTTCCTCGCCCGGCCAGGGCGGAGCCGCCGCCAGCCTCACCCCGGCCAAGATGCGCAGGCTGGCCCGCGCCGCCCGGTTCTACCTGTTGCGTTTACCCGTCACCCCGCCCTGCCGCGTCGATGTCGTCGCGATCGACGGCGAGCGGATCGAATGGTTGCCGAATGCATATGATTTAGTTCATTGAGTTGTAAGCAATTTTTAAAGCGCTTGCCCGCCCCGGCTTGCCACTGCACTATAATCGTCGGTTATGAATACTCAACGCATCCTTGCTCACTTCCAGGAGAGCGCCGATCTCAAGATGAAGTCGGCCGCGGCTCTGTCCCCCTTCATTTCGCAGGCGGTTGAACTGATGTTCAGCGCCCTGTCCAACGGCAACAAGATCCTGGCTTGCGGCAATGGCGGTTCGGCCGCCGACTGCCAGCACTTCGCTGCCGAACTCGTCGGGCGCTTCGAGCGCGAGCGTTTCCCGCTGCCGGCGATCGCACTGACCACCGACACCTCGATCATGACGGCGGTGGGCAACGACTACAGCTTCAAGGACATCTTCTCGAAGCAGGTGCAGGCCTTCGGCCAGGCTGGCGACATCCTGCTGGCGATTTCGACCTCGGGCAATTCGGCCAACGTGCTGGCGGCCGTCGAGGCGGCGCTGGAGCGCGAGATGCGCATCGTGGCCTTCACCGGCAAGGACGGCGGCGCCCTCGGCAAGCTGCTGACCGACGCCGACGTGCACATCAACGTCCCGCACAACCGCACTGCCCGCATCCAGGAAGTGCACCTGCTGGCCATTCACTGCATCTGCGACGGCATCGACGTCGCCCTGTTCGGAGGAGAAGAGAATGCGTAATTCGCGCCGGCCGCTGGCCGTGCTGTTGACGAAGGTGGTACTCGGTTCGGCGCTGCTGGCGTCGCTGCAAGGCTGCGTGGCCCTGGTGGCCGGCGGCGCGGCGAGCGGCGTGATGGCCTCGCTGGACCGCCGCACCCTGGGCATGCAGACCGAGGACAAGTCGATCACCCTCAAGGCCGAGCTCAAGATGCCGCAGATCACGGGCGAGAACGGCCACGTGAACGTCACCAGCTACAACCGCCGCGTGCTGCTGACCGGCGAAGTGCGCGACGAGGCGATGAAGCAGGCGGTCGAGCGCGAAGTGCGCGGGATCGCCAACGTGGTCTCGGTGATCAACGAGCTGGAGATCGCCGGCCCGTCGAGCTACACCTCGCGTTCCAACGACGCCCTGATCACCACCAAGGTCAAGGCCAGCCTGGTCGACATGAAGACCATCTCGGCCAACTCCTTCAAGGTCACGACCGAGCGCGGCGTGGTCTACCTGCAAGGCCTGGTGACCCAGCGCGAAGGCAACATCGCCGCCGACGTCGCCAAGGGCGTATCGGGCGTGAACCGCGTGGTGAAGGTGTTCGAGTACATCAGCGAAGAGGACGTGAAGGCGATGCAGGGCTCCAACGCCCAGGCCGCGCAATAAGTCTCCCAGCGCGAGAGAACACGGAAACGGCGGCAGGACTATAATGGTCCTGCCGTTTTTTTATCCATCACGACCATGACCGCTTCGACCTCTACCCGTTCCTGGATCAAGCCCGCCGCCATCGGCGCGGTGGTGCTGGCGCTGGCCGGCATCGGTTACGCCTCCTTCAGCAGCGCCACGCCGGCGCCGGACGTGACCTTCATCGGCATCGACGGCGAGAAGATCAGCACCCAGTCGCTGCGCGGCAAGGTGGTGATGGTGAACTTCTGGGCCACGTCCTGCGTCACCTGCGTCAAGGAGATGCCGGCGATGGTCGAGACCTACAACAAGTACAAGGGCAAGGGGCTGGAGTTCGTCGCGGTGGCGATGCAGTACGACCCGCCCAACTACGTGCTGAACTTCACCGAGACGCGCAAGCTGCCGTTCAAGGTGGCGATCGACTCGGCCGGCGACATCGCGAAGCAGTTCGGCGACGTCACCCTGACGCCGACCACCTTCGTGATCGACAAGGACGGCAAGATCATCAAGCGCTACGTGGGGGAACCGGAGTTCCCCAAGCTGCACGCGCTGATCGAGAAAGAGCTGGCCGGCTGAGGCCTTTCCCTTACTGCTTCGGGTAGAGCACCATCTGGGTGCAGCGGAACAGGGCGATGGTCTTGCCGCTGGCCGCGTCCAGCACGGTCGCGTCCCAGACCTGGGTCGTGCGGCCCAGGTGCACGGCGGTGGCCACGCAGCTGATCAGGCCTTCACGCGCGGTGCCCAGGTGGTTCGACTTCAGTTCGATGGTGGTGAAGCTGTGCGCGCCTTCCGGCAGGTTGCTGATGCAGCCATAGCCGGCGCAGGTGTCGGCCAGGGTGACCACGCTGCCGGCGTGCAGGTAGCCGTTGGGGGCCAGGAGGTGGGGCTCGACTTTCATCTCGGCGGCGACCTTGCCGGGGCTGACCTCGAGGATGCGGATGCCCAGGTGGCCGGGGAGGAAGGTGGAGCCGAACTGGTTGAAGGATTCTGGGGTGTGCTTGGTGGTCACGGTGTGCGTTGATCGGGTTGCAAAAACGGGATCGTACACGGAAGCGGGTGTTTACGCTGGAGGGTGTACTCGAAAGCTGGTGGCTGGGCGTGCAAACTTGGGTTCCCGCCTGCGCGGGAACGACGTGCGAGCGCAGCATGTCAGAAACCAGGAGATCGACCTTCCACTCGACCCCAACAACGTCGTTCCCGCGCAGGCGGGAACCCAAGTTCGTCGAGCAGCCGCCCCCGCTTACCGCACCCGCCCCCGCTTCCCGCCCTGCCCCCCATGCCGTTTGCGCGCCGCCGCGTTCTGCTGCTGCAGCAGCGAGTCCACCCGCTCCGAGGCCTCGCGCGCCAGCTCCTGCGCCTCGGCGATGCTCGGAAAATACTCTGGCTCCCGGTAACCCAGCCAGGCATAGGCCGAATACATGCGGCAGGTATCCTCGACCTCCTGCAGGTTCATGTAGAACAGCCCTTGCGGATGCGGCGACAGCCTGCACACCTTCTTCTTGGCCAGCGACAGCGCCCAGTGCTCCCACGCGCTTTGCAGGATCGGCACCTTGCTCGAAATCGGCACCAGCGACAGCATGAACTTTTCCGCCACCGTCAGCGGCAGGGTGTCCAGCCACTCGGCGCGCTCGTTCTGCTCCTCGGTGATGCGCGGGTAGAAGAAGCCGTCCGGCACGTCGATGTTGTGCACGAAGCGCTTGAGCAGCTTGACCAGCGAGGTCTCGCCCGTCACCGAGGAAATGCGGTGCAGCTGCTCCAGCGAGGGCGCGACCGCGAAGCCGGTGGCCGGCACCGGCGGGATTTTTTCTTTCATCAGCGAACGCATCACCGCGTGGGTGTCGTCGTCGTAACCCGCGACGAAACCTTCCTCGTGCACGCCGTAGCGCCCCGCCCTGCCCGCGATCTGCTTGGCCAGCGCGGCCGATATCTCCTCTTCCTCGTAGCCGTTGTACTTGACCGCGGTGGTCATCACGATGCGCGCGATCGGCATGTTCAGGCCCATCGCCAGGGCGTCGGTGCCGACCACGATGTCGGCCTGGCCTTCGCGGAAGCGCTCGGCCTGGGCCCTTCTCACTTCCGGCGACAGGTTGCCGTAGACGGTGGCCACCGACAGGCCCTTCTCGGTGATCATGTCGCGCCACATCAGCACGTCGCGCCGCGAGAAGGCGATCACGGCGTCGCCGCGGCGCAGGTTGGAGAGTTTGCGCACCGGCGAAGGCTCCATGGCCAGCGGCGCCATGCGCTTGAGGACATGCACTTCGAGCGGCACCTCGAGGCGCTCGGCCAAGGCCTCGATCGCACGCCGCGCCTCGGGCGCGCCTACCAGGTAGACGGTCGCCGCCGGCGCGCCGCAGACGGCCGTGGTCCAGGCGGCGCCGCGGTCGCGGTCGGCCAGCATCTGGATCTCGTCGATCACGGCCACCTCGACCTGGCGCTTGGTGTCGAGCATCTCGACCGTGCTGGCCACGTGGGTCGCGCCCTCGACCAGGCGGCGCTCCTCGCCGGTGATCAGGTTGACCTTGATCTCCTGGCCATGCGGACGCGCGGCCTGCAGGCGCTCGTAGTTCTCCAGCGCCAGCAGGCGCAGGGGCGCGAGATAGACGCCGCTGGAAGCCTTGGCCAGGGCCTCCATCGCGCGGTGGGTCTTGCCCGAGTTGGTGGGGCCGAGCAGGGCGATGAACTTGCGCGGCATGCGGCTGGCCACCTCGAAGGACTGCGGGTACTCGGCCAGGTTGATGCTTTCCTTGGTGCGCGCGGCGTGGCGCTCTTCCTGCTCGCGCTCGACCGCGTGGGTCAGGCGCTGCGAGATGCGCTGGAACACGAATTCGGCCGGCTCCGAGGTCTCCAGTTCGTCCAGCACCTCGAGGAAGAGCATGGGGCTCCATCCGAAGTCGTCGGCCTCCTCGGCGATGTCGCGCACGAATTCCTCGGTCTCGCTGTGCAGGCGGGCCAGGTCGGCCTCGGTGGTGCGCTCCTCGATCAGTTCACGGCGCGCCAGCAGGTCCATCTTGCGCCACTTGCTCGGCTTGGCCAGCACGCCGCGCGCGGGCACCAGGCGGTAGGGCACGCGCAGGCCCTCGTAGCGCACCTCGCCCGAGAAACGCAGGAAGACCCGGCCCTCCATCTTGACCAGTTCGATGCCGCGCCTGTCGAGCTCCAGTTCGCGCTCGAGGAAGGCGTCGTCGTCTTCGGTATTGTCGGCAGGGGGGAAATCTCGGTGGTTGCTCATGGTCGTTTGAACGATGTCTTCTTGCCAGCACTATAGCGGGAATGCGCGGGCCGCATTGTACGATGCGGGAAGGCATCAACCCGAGTGTCGTGGGCCGCGCCCGATCAGGACAGGGACGCAGGGCCGGGCCGGCGCATCCGAAGCGCCGTTCCAGGCGTAGCTATCCGGCTATCAGCCGATAGCGCTCTTGGAAAGGAAGGCAATGAACAACCCTGAACAGGCGAGCCACGCCGCCGATGCGCCGCGTACGTCCGCGTACCGGTTTGCATCCATCGGCGGCAGGCGGCTGGCCTACCTGGATGTGGGCGAAGGATTTCCCGTGGTGCTGGGCCACAGCTACCTGTGGGATGCGCAGATGTGGCGGCCCCAGATCGAGGCACTGTCCCGGCATTTCCGCGTCATCGTGCCCGAGCTGTGGGGACATGGGCGCTCGGAGGCGCCGCCGCCCGGCACCACCGACCTGGAACACCTGGCCGCCCACCATCTGGCGCTGCTGGACATTCTGGACATCGAGGAGTGCCACCTGGTCGGTCTCTCGGCCGGCGGCATGTGGGGAGAAGCGCTCGCCCAGCGCGCGCCGCAGCGGGTACGCAAGCTGGTGCTGATGGACACCTTCGTTGGTGCGGAGCCGGCGCCCTCGCAGATCCGCTATTTCGGCATGCTCGACATGATCGAACGCGAGGGGGTGATTCCGCCGCAGGTGTTGGACGCGGTGGTGCCGCTGTTCTTCCACCCGGCGGCCGACCTGGACTCGCCGCTCGTGACGGCGTTCCGCGCGTCCCTGCAGGCCTTCTCGCCGCAGCAGCTGGTGGAAGGCATCGTGCCGATGGGACGGATCATCTTCGGTCGCGAGGACCAGCTGGCGCGCCTGGGCCGGCTGGACGAGGAACGTACCTTGGTGACGGTCGGCGAGGGCGACATCCCGCGCCCGCTCGAGGAAGCCAGGGCGATGGCGGAAATCATCCGCTGCCCGTTCAAGTCGGTGCCCAAGGCAGGCCACATCGCCAGCCTCGAGAATCCGGCCGTGGTGAACCGGATTCTGCTCGACTTCCTGCTCGACTGACTTCCGGACGGCCGGGGAGGCCGTCCGTACAACGCGCAGCGCTCAGGCGCTGGCCGCGACGCCCGCTTCGTGGGCCTGCTGGTCGGCGTGGTAGGACGAACGCACCATCGCGCCCACGGCCGCGTGCACGAAGCCCATCTCGTAAGCCTTCTCCTCGAACATCTTGAAGGTGTCCGGGTGCACGTAGCGGCGCACCGGCAGGTGCGAGTTCGACGGCGCCAGGTACTGACCGATGGTCAGCATGTCGATGTCGTGCTCGCGCATGTCGCGCATGACTTCCAGGATCTCTTCGTCGGTCTCGCCCAGGCCCACCATGAGGCCCGACTTGGTGACCGCGCTCGGATAGCGCTTCTTGAAATCGCGCAGCAGCACCAGCGAATGCTTGTAGTCGGCGCCCGGGCGCGCTTCCTTGTACAGGCGCGGCACGGTTTCGAGGTTGTGGTTCATCACGTCCGGCAGGCCGTTCGCGAAGATGTCCAGCGCCTTGTCCAGGCGGCCGCGGAAGTCCGGCACCAGGACTTCGATCTTGGTGTTCGGGCTCAGTTCGCGGGTCTTGGTGATGCACTCGACGAAGTGGGCGGCGCCGCCGTCACGCAGGTCGTCGCGGTCGACCGAGGTGATCACGACGTAGGACAGGCGCAGGTCGGCGATGGTCTTGGCCAGGTTGCCCGGCTCGTTGACGTCCAGCGGATCCGGACGGCCGTGGCCGACGTCGCAGAACGGGCAGCGGCGGGTGCACTTGTCGCCCATGATCATGAAGGTCGCGGTGCCCTTGCCGAAGCATTCGCCGATGTTCGGGCAGCTGGCTTCCTCGCACACCGTCACCAGGTTGTTGGCGCGCAGGATGTCCTTGATCTCGTAGAAGCGCGACGAGGCGGTCGCCGCCTTCACGCGGATCCAGTCCGGCTTCTTCAGGCGTTCGGCGTCGCCGATCGGCACGATCTTGATCGGAATGCGCGACGTCTTGCTGGCGCCTTTCTGCTTTTCGCTGGCGTTGTAGGCGGATGCGGAGGCGATGCCGTTGTCGATTTCGGAAGTCATGTGGCTCAGTGCCCGCAAGGGGCGTCAGTTGGGGTTGTTCGTTGCCAGGGCGGCATCCTGGACATCGGAGACGTCGCTGGCGAGCTGGCGCACCAGTTCGCGCGCCAGCGCCTGCTGGACGTCCGCCAGCGGCGGCTCCACGTCCATCGTGCGCATGTCGACCGTGGCCAGCCCGGAATAGCCGCAGGGGTTGATCCAGGTGAACGGGGCCAGGTCCATCGCCACGTTCAGCGACACGCCGTGGTAGGTGCAGCCGTTGCCGCGCACCTTGAGGCCGAGGGCGGCGATCTTGGCGCCCTTGCGCGGACCGTCGGCGATATAGATGCCGGGCGCGCCGGCGACGCGCTCGCCCGCAAGATTATACGCCGCCAGCACGTCGATCACCGCTTGTTCGATTTTTGCAACAAACTGGCGCGCGTAGAGCTTGCCGCCCGGCTTGTTGCGGCGCAGGTCCATCAGCAGGTAGATCACGACCTGGCCGGGCCCGTGGTACGTCACCTCACCGCCGCGGTCGGTCTGGATCACCGGGACGTCGTGCGGCGCCAGCACGTGGGCGCGGTCGGCGCCCAGCCCGAGGGTGAACACGGGCGGGTGCTCGACGATCCACAATTCGTCCCGGGTCTCGGGCGTGCGCGCATCCGTGAAGGCGCGCATGGCGGCGAACACGGGTTCGTAGTCGGCGCGGCCGAGTTCGCGGATGATCGGCGTGGCGGGACGGGTCGATGACATGAAGGTATCAAGCGGGAATATGGGCAGCCCCGCCATTATAAGCCAGCGCGATCCCTCGCGCCGGCGGGGCCCCGCTCGCGCTTACAGCACCATCTTGACCATCTCGTGGGTCGAGAGGGCGCGGTAGACGTCGTCCAGCATCTCGCGGCTGGTGGCGCGCACGATCACGGTCAGGCCGGTGTAGTTGCCCTTGGCCGAAGGACGGCTCTGCATCTTGCCTTCATGGAAAGTTGGATCGAAGCGGGTGACGACCTCGAGGATCGTGGCCGCGAAATCGGCGTGCGTCGCGCCCATCACCTTGATCGGGAAGTCGCTCGGGTATTCGATGAGGGATTCTTTCGGGTCCATGGTCCTAGTCCTGTCTTTGTAAAGGCGCATTGTAGCCAAACCCGCAGATGGGGTCGGCCGGCCGGAAAAAAAAGGCCGGGCCACGCCGCGATGTCATTCAGCCAAGCGCGACACCGTCGTTCCCGGCAGGGTCGGGAAGGACTTCCGGCGAAGGATGGAACCCAGGTTCGGGTGCATGGCCATTTACGCAAACTTGGATTCCGGCCTTCGCCGGAACGACGTGTTTAATTCAACTAATACGGGACGAGGCCTCAGCGCTTGGAATGGAAGCCGCGCTCCTGGGCGTCGTCCTGGCCGCGGTGCTCCATGCGCGGGCGGCTCGGCGCCGAGGGCATCGCCTGCGGCGGGGGCGGCGCCACCGCGGTCGGCGCGGGCGAGGGCGCCGGCATGCTCGGGCGGGGCGCGGCCAGCTGCATCGGCGCCTGGGACGGCGGCGCCGGACGCGGGGCAGCCTGCATCATGGGCGCGGGCATCGCCGCGACCGGATGCGGCCGCGAGCGCGGACCCTCGTCGCCATCGCGTCCGCCGCGCCATTCGCGTCCGCCGCGCTCTTCACGCTCGGCGCGCTCCGGCCGGAACCAGGGGCGCGGCTGCTCGGGGCGGTCGGCCTGCGGCGGCCGGATGTTCGGCACCGGCGCGCCCAGGGGCGCGGGCGCGGTGGTGATGCGTCCCGGCGGCAGCGGCGCGGCCAGCGGGGCGGCGGCGTTCTGCGGCCCCGGATCGGTCGCCAGGATGGGCGGGCGCTGGCCGCGCTGGAAGCGGTCACGGTCACGGTCACGGTCACGGTCACGGTCACGGTCACGGTCCCGGTCCCGGTCGCGCTCCGCACGATCGCGGTTCCACTCGGCGCGGTCGCGGTTCCATTCGTTGCGGTCACGGTTCCATTCGTTGCGCTCACGGCTCCATTCGCCGCGCTCGCGCTCTCCGCGATTGCGCTCCAGGCGGTCGCGCCAGGCGGCCGGCGGCGGCGGCGCGCTGGCCATGCCCAGTCCGCCAAGCGCCGGGCTGCTCGCCTTCGGCAGGCTGGACACCACCACCGGCCCGCGCTGGCCGAAATGTGCATGCGGCACCACGGTCAGGCCAGGCGGGCGGTAATCCGGCCGGCGGTCCGGGCCTTTCTGGTCGCGCGTGCGCCAGCCGTAGCTGTTCAGGCGGCGCAGGCGCTCGTCGGACAGGCGGTAGTGCGGCACGTAGCGGTCGTGCGGCCCGAGCGGATACCAGCCCAGGGCCGGCTGGCTGCGCGAATGGAAATGCGCGTTCCAGCCGCCGCCGCCGACCCAGCCCACCAGGGCCGGCGCCCAGATCGGACGGCGCTCGTGGCGGCCGGGCGCCCAGGCCCAGCGGTTCCTGACCTGCACCCAGCGGCCGTAATGGAAGGGCGCATAGCCCCAGGGCGCGTTGTCGACCCAGGTCCAGCCCCAGGGCGCGATCCAGGTCCAGCGTCCGTCCTGGTAGGGCGTCCAGGTGCTGACCACGGTCGGGATCCACAGTGCGCCGTATTCCGGGTCCTGGCTCCAGCTGCCGTGGCGGTCGAGTTCCTCGTAGCCGGTCATCTCGGTGGTGACGTAGCGCGCCGAGGCAGCGTTGTCGAGCAGGCGGTCGCGCCCCAGCGCCCAGTCGTCGAAGGCGTCACGGCGCGCCTGCAGGGTGCGGATATCGTATTCCTGCACCTCGGCGCTGCGGCCGGCGCGCACGGTGAGCTTGGCGCCGGCGCCGTCGACCTGGGCTTCGCCGTCGAACACGCTCACCAGGCTGGTGTCGCGGCTGCGCTCGGCGTCCACGCGCAGGCGGCCGGCGCGGCTCATGCGCACCCGCGCCTGCGGCGTGGCAAGCTCGAATTCGGGCGCCACCTCGTCGCTCAGGATGCGGATGCTGGCGCTGCCGTAGTGCAGGCGCAGGCGCAGGCTGTCGTCGTCCAGTTCGGTCACGGCGAGCGAGCTGTCGCCGTCCAGGCGGATCGAGGTCGAGCCGATGCGCAGCTCGGTGCGCGCGCCGGGCGCGGTGGTGATCAGGTTGTCGGTGGTGACGGGCCAGTTGACCAGGGCCTCGCTGGCGGTCTCGCCGACCTCGCTGCTGATCGTGACCTTGCCCTGGATCAGGGAGACGCGGCCGACCCGGCCCGGAGGCTCGGTCTCGATCCAGCGCCCGCCGCTGTCGACCTCCTGCACGTCTTGGGTCATGGCGCACGCGGAAAGCGTCGCCAGAGCAAGCGCGACGGAGGTCTTGGCGAAACGGAAGGTCATGGCGGGCTCCAGCGAGGAAGCGGACTAGGGAATTCCAGCCGCAAGGGGCTATCGTCGGTATAACGCGCAAGCCGCCCTGTGGACAACGCGGGTTACAGAAAGTTGCAAGTCAAGCGTAGCGCATAAACGGCGCCGCCGCCAAGGGGCTTCAGGCCGGCTGGCCGCCGCGCTTGACGAAGAACAGCATCGAACCGATCACCATCAACACCAGGCCGAAGAAGCGGTTCTGCAGCTTCATGGCGCGCGGATCGCGCAGGAAACGCTGCATCGAGGCGGCCAGGGCGGCGTAGCCGTGCATCACGATCGAGTCGATGGTGACCATGGTCACGCCCAGGATGGCCAGCTGGGGCAGCAGGGGAGCGTCCTTGGAAATGAACTGGGGCAGCACCGCCACCATGAAGATGATGCCCTTGGGATTGGTGGCATTGGTCAGGAAGCCGGTCAGCACGCGCTTGCCCAGCGAAGGGTGGGCTTCCAGGCCTTCGGTCGAGGCCAGCGGGCCGCTGGTGGCGGCCGCGCGCCACTGCGCGATGCCGAGGTAGATCAGGTAGAGCGCGCCGACCACCTTGACCACGGTGAAGGCCAGCGAGGAGGCCAGCAGCAGGGAGCCGACGCCGGCGCCGGCGATGAGCAGCACCAGGATCAGGCCCAGCTGCAATCCCAGCACGGTGCCGCTGGCCTTCTTCAGGCCATAGGCCAGGCCGTGGGACATCGACAGCACGGCGCCGGAGCCGGGCGAGATGGCGATCACGGTGCCGGCGATGACGAAGGCGAACCAGGTGGCGAAGCTCATGCTGGGACGGGAATAGGGGAAACGGGGAGAGGGGAAAACCAGCCTGCGCACGCGGCCGCCTGTAAGCCAGGCAGGACCGCGGCGCAAGCCGTGGGATGCTGCTTCTTCTTACTTCTTCTTCGGATTGACGGCGGCCTTCAGGGTGGCGCCGGCAGCGAAGCGCGGGGTCTTCGACGCAGCAATCTTGATCACTTCGCCAGTAGCCGGGTTACGGCCCTTGCGAGCGGCACGCTTGGTCACCGAGAAGGTGCCGAAGCCGGTGATGCCGACCGTGTCGCCTTTTTTCAGGCGTTCGGTGATGATGTCGATGATGGTGTTGACGGCGTCGCCAGCGGCAGCGCCGGACATCTCAGTGCGCTTCGCGAATTCCGCGATCAGTTCACCTTTTTTCATAAGTCCCTCCGGGTTAAAAGAGCGGGAAGATTAGCACAAATATTTCTTTGTGTAATCTCGCTCTGCCCAAGGAGGCCTTATGCGACGCCAGTTTCGAGTGCCGGACCACCCAGACGGTTGCGCAGGGCGGCGTTGATCAGGGTCTGGTAGCCGGTGCCGCAGCGCTCGGACAGGGTGCGGAATTCCTTCAGGACTTCGTCATCCAGGTAGATCGTGATGCGGGTCTTGCGTTTCGGCGGACGGGTACGGCGAACCGGTGCGGCTGGCACGGTCGAATCGGTATTCATCATGGCATCTCCTTCGTTGGACGAGGCTGCAGTACCGCAGTCCTCTGATTGCACTATACGTATGCGAGGGGGCAGCCGCCCGCCAAAAGCGACGAGATGCAGATTTTCAGGGCTGAAATGCAAAAAGCCGCGCTGAACCGTGTGCCTCTCCTGGCCCGGTCGGTTAATATCATGTGGTTTTGACATGACAGGAGCGTGACTGATGGCTGCAGGCAGTTTGCTGGCACTACTGGACGATATTGCGACCGTCCTCGACGACGTATCGGTGATGAGCAAGGTCGCCGCCAAGAAGACCGCCGGTGTGCTGGGCGACGACCTGGCCCTGAACGCCCAGCAGGTGACCGGCGTCAATCCCGAGCGCGAGCTGCCGGTGGTATGGGCGGTGGCCAAGGGTTCGCTCAAGAACAAGGCGATCCTGGTGCCGGCCGCGCTGGCGATTTCGGCCTTCGTTCCCTGGCTGATCACCCCGCTCCTGATGATCGGCGGCGCCTTCCTGTGCTTCGAGGGTTTCGAGAAGCTTGCTCACAAGTATTTACACAGCAAGGAAGAGGACGAGCGCCACCACGCCGAGCACGTCGAGGCGCTGGCCAATCCGGCGGTGGACGTATGCGAGGTCGAGAAGGACAAGATCAAGGGCGCGGTGCGCACCGACTTCATCCTGTCGGCGGAGATCATCGTGATCTCGCTGGGCACGGTGGCCGCCGCGCCTTTCGGCCAGCAGGTCGCAGTGCTGGTCACGATCGCGCTGGCGATGACGGTTGGCGTGTACGGCCTGGTGGCCGGCATCGTCAAGATGGACGACGCCGGGCTCTACCTGAGCCAGAAGCAGAACGGCGCCGCGCGCGGCCTCGGCAAGGGCCTGCTGGCGCTGGCGCCGAAGCTGATGAAATTCCTGTCGGTGGCCGGCACGGTGGCCATGTTCATGGTCGGCGGCGGCATCGTCAGCCACGCGGTGCCCTTCCTGCACCACCTGGAGGAAGGCGCGGCCCACGCGGTGGAAGGCGTGCCGGGGGTCGGCGGCCTGCTGGCCGCGATCGCGCCCTCGGTCACGAGCGCCCTCATCGGCATGGTGATCGGCGCCGCCGTGCTGCTGGTCGTCACCCTGGTGCAGCGCCTGCGCGGCAAGAAAGCGCACTGAGCCGGCCGGCTCAGCCGCCGGTCGCCAGGCGCTGCAGGCGCAGCGCCGCCATCCCATCCCTGACCGCCCAGGCCAGCGCCCCCAGCGCCATGGCGGTCAGCACCCAGCTTCCCCAGCCGTGATCGACGGGCGCCAGCCCGGTCGGCAACGCCTGCCACGCGTAGAGCGCCTGCCCGGTCAAGGTGTACATCACCCCCAGGTTGGCGAACAGGAAGAGGTGCAGCACCCGCTCGCTCGCCGGCAGCACCCGGGTGTCGCCCTCGATCACCACGTCGCGCGCCGAGACCGCCAGTTCCAGCGCGAACAGCGCGCCGATCCACCATGCCAGCCCACCGTGCCACTCGAACCAGGCAAGCGAGATGAACAGCAGTGCGAACACCAGTTCGCGCGCGCTGTGCATGCGCTCCTCGGCGGCGCCGTCGGCGCGCGCCGGTACCCGCGCCAGCAGCTCGTGATTGAGCAGGACGTCGATGCCGCCGAGGATGCCGTGTGCGATTACCGCATAGACATAGAGCGGCACGTTTTTTCCTTCTGCTCTAGACTTTGTAGGTCTCGGAGCGCCGGCTCAGGACAGCGCCCAACGCCAGGCCGATCGCGAAGCCGCCGTAGACGACCGCCAGCGAGGGCTTGGACAGGCGCTTCTCGTAGCCCGGATGCAGTCGGCGGGGCGTGATCTTGTAGTCGGTGAAGGCGGCCAGGGCCGAGGTTGCCGCCGCCGCGGCCAGGGTGCCGACCGGACTTTTCTTGTCCAGCACGCCGCCCATGAAGCGCTCGAACACGAAGGACCAGAAGGTGGCGCTGGCGTGGTGGATCAGGTAGCCCGGGACCGTATAGCGCAGCGACAGGCCGTCGTGGCGCGCCGCTTCCTTGCCATAGACGTAGTGGCTGACCGCATTGGTCGGCGCATAGGGGCTGCCGGTTTCCTTCTTGCCCATCAGCGCCAGGGCGGCGGTCGAGAGAATGCTGGACGCGGTGCCTGACACCAGGGCGCGCTGTAGTGCCGAATTGTGCATGGGACCCTCTTTGTGTAATTGATGCGAAAGGAAGCGTGGATGCGGATCTTGCTGACGGGCGCAAGCGGTTTCATCGGACAACACCTGCTGCAGGCGCTGCTGGCACAAGGCCACCACGTGACCTGCGCCACGCGCAAGCCCGGGGCCGCCAGCGCCGACCCGCGCCTGTCCGCCATCCAGGCTGACTTCGCCAACGATACCGACAAATCCGCCTGGCTGGCGCGCCTGTCGAACATCGACGTGGTCATCAACACAGTCGGCATCTTCCGCGAGAGTGGACGCCAGACTTTCGCCCGCCTGCATACCGAGACGCCGCGCGCCCTATTCGCCGCCTGCGCCGAATCGCACGAGGTGCAGATGGTGATCCAGCTCTCGGCCCTGGGCGCTGACGAAGAGGCGCAGACCCGCTACCACCTGTCCAAGAAGGCGGCCGACGACTACCTCGCTTCGCTGCCGGTGCGCGCCTACATCGTCCAGCCCTCGCTGGTCTACGGCCCCGAGGGCGCCAGCGCGCGCGCCTTCCGCACCCTGGCCAGCATGCCCTTCACCGTGCGCTTCGGCAGCGCGCCCCAGCTGGTGCAGCCGATCCACATCGACGACCTGGTGGCCGCGATCCTCGGCCTGCTCCAGCATCGCCTGCCGCTGCCCCACGGCCGCACCGCGCTGCGCCTGCCCCTGGTCGGGCTAGAAGCCATGCCCTTCACCGACTACCTGACGGCGCTGCGGCGCGCCATGGGCATGGGACGGCTGCGCGTGCTGCCGCTGCCCGACGGCGTGGCGCGGCTGGTGGCGAAGATGGGCAGGGTGGTGCCGGGCGCCCTGCTCGACGAGGACGCGCTTAGCATGCTCAACCGCGGCAACACCGCCGACCCGGGCCTCACCACGCGCCTGCTCGGCCATCCGCCACGGCCGGTGACCCAGTTCATCACCAGCCCGGCGGCCGAGCGCGCGCACGCCAAGCTGGGCTGGCTGCTGCCGGTGCTGCGCGGCAGCATCGCCACGGTCTGGATCCTGACCGCCCTGGTGTCCTACGGGCTGTATCCGGTCGAGGACAGCTACGCCCTGCTGGCGCGCACCGGCATTCCCGCCGAGCTGCAGCCGCTGATGCTCTACGGCGCCGCCAGCTTCGACCTGCTGCTGGGCCTGGGCATCCTGTTCCTGAAGCGGCGCCGCTGGCTGTGGCTGGCGCAACTGGCCCTGATCGGCTTCTACACGGTGGTGATCGCCATCAAGCTGCCGGAATTCCTGCTCCACCCCTACGGGCCGCTGACCAAGAACCTGCCCATGCTCGCGGCCATCTGGCTGCTCTACGAACTCGAGGAGAAATGATGGAATACGTCGTCGTGAAGTGGCTGCACATCCTGTCCTCGACCTTCCTGTTCGGCACCGGCATCGGTTCCGCCTGGTACATGCTGTTCGCCAACGTCAGCCGCGACGTGCGCGCCATCGCGGTGGTGGCCAAGTACGTGGTGATCGCCGACTGGCTGTTCACCGCCACCACCGCCGTGCTGCAGCCGGCCACCGGCTTCTACATGGCCCACCTGGCCGGCTATCCGCTGCACAGCAAGTGGATCATGTGGTCGGTGATCCTGTACGTGATCGCCGGCGCCTGCTGGCTGCCGGTGGTGTGGCTGCAGATGCGCATGCGCGACCTGGCCCAGGAGGCGGCGCGCAGCAATGGCGAGCTGCCGGCGCAGTACTGGCGTTATTTCCGGATCTGGGTCACGCTCGGGGTGCCGGCCTTTATCGCTTTCGTCGTGATCTTCTGGCTGATGGTGGCCAAGCCCATGTAATTCCACAAGTACACTGAAAGAGAGGAACAGATGCGCGCTTACCAAATCCTGCCCGGCGCCAATATCGACGGGCTGCAATGCGTCGACTACCCGGACCGCGAGCTGGGCACCGGCGAAGTCCGGATCCGGGTGCATGCCGTATCCCTGAACTACCGCGACCTGATGGTTGCGAGCGGCAATTACCTGGTGACCGTGGATGACCCGATCATCCCCTGCTCGGACGGCGCCGGCGAGGTGCTGGCCACCGGCCCCGGCGTGACCCGGGTGCAGAAGGGCGACCGCGTGGTCGGCTCCTTCTTCCCCTTCTGGTTCGACGGCGGACCCACGCCGGAAAAGGTGCGCCACGCCCTGGGGGGCGACATCGACGGCATGCTGGCCGAGGAAGTCATCCTGCACGAGGATGCGCTGGCCAGGATTCCGGCCGGCCTGAGCTTCATCGAGGCCTCGACCATGCCCTGCGCGGCGGTCACCGCCTGGAATGCGATCTTCGTGTCCAGCAATGGGGTGAAGCCGGGCGACACCGTGCTGCTGCTGGGCACGGGTGGCGTTTCCATCCTCGGCCTGCAACTGGCGCGGGCGGCCGGCCTGCGCACCATCATCACCTCGTCCAGCGACGAGAAGCTGGGACGGGCGCGCGAACTGGGCGCCCATCACACGATCAACTACCACAGCATTCCCGAATGGCATAACGAGGTGCTGCACCTGACCGGCAACCTGGGCGCGAAGGTGGTGCTGGAAGTGGGCGGGCAGGGCACGGTGAACCGCTCGGTGTCGGCGGCGGCGATGGGCGGCACGATCGCCATCATCGGCGGGGTCAGCGGCTTCGGCGGCGAGGTGAATCCGGCTTCGCTGCTGGCCACCGCCAAGCGCATGGTCGGGATCTACGTCGGCAGCCGCAGCATGCTGGAGGACGTGATGCGTTTCGCCGAGGTGGGCGGCATCGCGCCGGTGATCGATCGCGTCTTCCCGTTCAGCCAGGCGCAGCAGGCCTACCGCTACATGGAATCCGGCTCGCACTTCGGCAAGGTGGTGATCGCCGTGACCGACCCGTCTTAAGGTTTCAGGGGCACCAGTTCGATCTCGAACAGCTTGGGCCACAGCTTGCCGGTGACGAACAGGCGCTTGCTCTTGGCGTCCCAGGCGATGCCATTGAGCACGGCGTCCGGGTCGCTGGTGCCGCGCTGCGGGCGCGGCAGCAGGCCGGTGAGGTTGATCCAGCCGACCACCTTGCCGCTGTCCTTGTCGATGCGGGCGATCACGTCGGTGCCCCAGATGTTGGAGTACAGCTCGCCGTCGACCACTTCGAGCTCGTTGAGGCGGTCGATCGGCTGGTTATCGGCCGTCACCTGGATGCGGCGCACTTCCTTCATCGTCTTGGGGTCGAGGATGCGGATGAAGGAGCTGCCGTCGCTCATGTAGAGCTGCCTGGCGTCGCTGGCCAGGCCCCAGCCTTCGCCCTCGTACTTGAAGCTCTGCTTGAGCGTGAAACTCTTGAGGTCGAAGACATAGCCGACCTGCGAGGTCCAGGTCAGGCCGACCAGGTGGTTGCCCACCGCCGCCGCGCCTTCGCCGAATACCTCGGGCGGCAAGTCCTTCTTCTGCACCACCTTGCCGCTCTTGAGCTCCACCTTGCGTATGGCGGAAAGACCTTGTCGCCCGGTACTTTCGTACAAGTAACCGTCACGGAAAAACAGGCCTTGGGTAAAGGCTTGCGGATCGTGGGGATAGGTATTCTTGACGACGTAGCCGTAGACCGGAATCGCCGCCTGGACGGCGCCCGCGACGGTCCAGGCGAGGGCGAGGGTGGTGAACTGTTTCAGCATGGCATGTTCTAGATAGGCAGGCGCAGAGGGTAGCACGAAGCCGGTTCAGACGTAGGCCAGCAGGCGGCCGCAGGCGATGACGGCGATCCAGAGCAGTATGGACAAGGCGGCATGGAATTTCGCCCGTCCCGGCGCCTCCGTGTGCCAGGCGTCCGCACTGCGATAAGGACCGGTGTGGAACAGCAGGGCGTTCAGGCCCGCGGTGGCGAGCAGCGCCAGCTTGAGCTGGAAAGCGCGGTTGCCGAGCAGGTCAAGCGGCTGGGTGGCGAACATCAGCAAGCCGGTCGGCACGATGAGCAGCAGACTGCCCACCGACCACGGCAGCAGGTAGCGCGCCAGCGTGCGCACCGGCAACTCACGTCCGAAGCCCAGCACCCTCAGGTCGAACATCGCCACCGCGCCCACCAGCACGGAAAAGCCGACGATGTGGGCCGTCTCGACGATCGGATACAGCCAGGGATCGTCGCGCATGGCGCTGACCAGGGGCAGCGACGCGGCAATATCTGCCACGCCCTGTGCCGCCATCAGCGCAGCTCCGTCGTCTTGTCGCCGATGGTGATGCGTTCGGCGCGCAATTCGTCCGGTTTATTGCGGTTGGGATAGCCGTAGACGCTGGCCTTGCCGCCGGTGGCGAGCATGTCCTTGGCCAGGCCGCGGTTTTCCATGCGCGAGGGCGGAGCCAGCACTACCAGCCAGGTCTTGTCAGCCGTTTTCAGGCGGACATAGCCGTGCGGCTGGATATAGCCGGATTCCTCGATGGTGCCGGTCAGCTGCAGCGGCTGGTCGGCCTTGTATTCACTCCAGCCATGATGGGCGGAAGCCGTGGTGGCCACCAAGGCGGCCAGCAAAAACAGACGTTTCATGGGCACACTCCGGTTGAGGACAACGCGACGATTGTACTCCCGCTGGCGGCACTGGCTCGCGCAATCCCTGCGCTAGGCGTGCGCGCGCAACACGCCCAGCTTGGCGAGACGCCCGCCGGCCGGGCGCGCAACCACGATCTCGCCCTGGGCGACATATTCGCTCACCAGGGCGCGGATGTTGACGTCGTGGGTGACCAGCACCAGGTTGTCCTTGCCGGCATAGGCGCCGGCCCGGGCCAGCACCTGGGCCAGCTTCTCGCGTTGCGACGCCTCGCCATCCTGGAACATCGAGTCCAGCATGGGAGCCGGCTCGACCCGGCCGAAGGCCAGGCGCGCGGTGTCGAGGCAGCGGCACCAGCGGCTGGACAGGACCTCGCCAACCGGGATCTTACGGCTGCGAAAGGCTTCGCCGATGCGGCGCGCGTCCTTGCGGCCGGCCTCGGACAAATTGCGCTGGGTCTTGCATTCGGTCAGCACGAAGCCGGGCGGGTCGCCGATGCCCGGGTGGGTGGCGGCGTGGCGCATCAGGAGCACGTGGCCGCCCTCGCCCAGGCGCTGCCAGAGCGCGGCGGGGTCGGCGTCGGCCCAGAGGGGCGGGCTGGCGCCGGCGGCGAGCAGCGCCAGCACATGTCGTCGGTCCATGGTCGTCTCCGCAAGAAGATGTCTGGGAATTATCCGTCGCCACGGCCGAGCCGGGCGCACAAGTTAGCTGCCAGGATATCTTGTCTTGGGGAATGCTATGCTGGAGTCAACGCCACAGGAGGAGAGCCCTCATGCCGATGCGACGCACGGCGGTCAGCGCCGATCTTGCCGAGCTTTGGGCCTTGCGCACCAGGGCCGTGCGGGCCAGCTGCGCCACCCATTATCCTCCCGACATCATCGACACCTGGTGCGCCGCGCCACCGCCCGCCACGCTGCCCCTGCTGGTGCAGGCCGGTGGCGGTCTGGTGGCCGAGGAGGATGGCCGGGTGATCGGCTACGCCATCCTCAACCAGGAAACGGGCGAGGTCGACGCCGTCTTCGTCGAGCCCGAGCACCAGGGCCGGGGCATCGCGCGCGACCTGATGCAGCGCCTGGAGACGCTGGCGGTGGCGCGCGGCCTGCCGCGCCTGTTCCTGTCCGCCTCGCTCAACGCCGTGCCCTTCTACGAGCGCGCGGGCTTTCGCTCGCTGCGCGAGGAGATCTATTCACACCGCAGCGGCATTGGCATTCGCTCGGTGTTCATGGAAAAGCCGCTGGCCCGCCACGCTTGATGGGTGCCCGCTCTCAGTACACGGGGATCGGGTTCGCCTGCAGGTAGGCGTTGAACTCGTTGACCAGTTTGTGCTCATTGGGACCGGCGTTGTCGCGCATTGGCTTGGCCGCTTCGACCACCACTTCTTCCTTGTCGCTTGCCAGCGCCGCCATGGTCTGCTCGATGAAGGCCTCGAGCGGCATGGCGCGCGGATCGTCGCCTTTATAGACCAGGTCCGTGTTGACCCAGGGCGGGGCGATTTCCTGCAGCTTCACAGAGGTGTCGCGCAGCATGAAGCGTTGCGACAGCGTGTACGAGTGCAGGGCGGCCTTGGTGGCCGAGTAGACGGCGGTCGAGGCCAGCGGCACATAGGCTAGCACCGAGGTGTTGTTGATGATGGTGGCGCGCGGCTGCCGCTTCAGGTGGCCGACCAGGGCGGCGCTCATGCGGATTGGGCCGAGCAGGTTCGTGGTCACGGTGGACAGCATCACCTCTTCGTCGATCTCGCCGGCGGCGTCATCGAAAGGCATGATGCCGGCGTTGTTGACCAGCACGTTCAGCGCGGGGAAGTCCCTGGTCAGCTGGCCGGCCACGCGCTTGATGCTGGCCGGGTCGGCGATGTCCAGTTCCACCGCGTGCATTCCAGGGTTGGCCTTCACGACTTCATCGAGCAGGGCCTTGCGGCGGCCGGCGATGATCACGGTGTTGCCCAGCTTGTGGAAGGCTTCCGCCAGGCCGCGTCCGATGCCCGAGGTACCGCCGGTGATGAGGATGGTGTTGTCGGTGAGTTGCATGGTCTTCTCCTTGTTCGATGATGTCGTTCGGTGAATGCTGCGTCGTGTCGGAACTATAGGTTGCGGCGGGGCGGCCGGCCGGTCGAATACGCCTCGATTCCGGCCAAGGTGCGCGCCTCAGGCGGCCTTGGGAGCCAGGTAGCGCGGCGCCGGGGTGCTGCGCGACAGGTTGGGGCCGAGCGCCAGGCGGGCGGCTTCGAACTTGTCCCAGTCGGCGGCTTCGGGCAGGGCGGGGATGGTGATCACTTCGCCCAGGTCCAGGCCGGCGAGGGCGGCGTCGACCAGGTCGTTCACGTGCATCACGATGTCCTGCGGAAGGTGGGCCACCGGCACGCCGGCGTGGTCCCAGAACTCGGTGGCGGTGGCGCCCGGCAGGACGGCCTGGACCCGCACGCCCTTGCTGCCGACTTCGTGCTGCAGCGACTGGGTCAGGGCCAGCACGAAGGCCTTGCTGCCGCCGTAGGTGCCGTTCAGGACTTCGGGGGCGACGGCGACGATGGACGAGATGTTGATGATGGTGCCTTGGCCGCGCTGGACCAGGCGCGGGGTGACGGCGCGGGTCAGGCGGGTGAGCGCGGTGACGTTCAGGGCGATCATGCGGTCCAGGTCTTCGGGCGAGGAATCGAGCATGCTGGCGGTGGCGCCCAGGCCGGCGTTGTTGAGCAGCAGGGTGATCGACTCGTCGCTGGCCAGGCGCTGTTCGACGGCGCGCAGGTCTTCGGTGCGGGTCAGGTCGGCCGGCAGGATGTCGATCTTGCGGCCGGTGGCGGCGCGCACGCTGGCGGCCACCTGTTCGAGGCGCTCGCGGTTGCGGGCGACCAGGACCAGGTCGTAGCCGCGTTCGGCCAGGCGCTGCGCGTAGCGCGCGCCGATGCCGGTGGATGCGCCGGTGATCAGGGCGGTGCCGGTTTGTGCGTTGGTGGTGGTGTTCATGTCGCTCTCCTTGGGTTGGTTGTTCAGGTTGGTATTTCCTTGCTCGATGTGAACAGTCTACGGAGGAGAGGCATGGCCAGTTGGCCGTATATCCCTCGATTTGGGACATCTTGGCGATGGCGGAAAAGGTGGGATTGCGGACATGGGGTGGAACATGGCCGTGATACGCCAGTCCGCACCTGCGCAGGTCAGTGGGTCGCTGCGCACCTCAGTCACGCATCTTCAGCACGCGAGTCACGCAACTCCAGCACGTCAGTCCCGCGACCTATACACGTCATTCCGGCGAAGGCCGGAATCCAAGTTTTACGCGCCGCCATCCACATCGAGCGCAGTGGGAACGCGGCGGACTTGGATTCCGGCCTTCGCCGGAATGACGTACTGGAGGCGCGGGACTGACGTGCATAGACGGCGGAACCGCCGTGCATAAGAGGGTGCAAAAAAAACGGCGTGCACAAGGCACGCCGTCGACATAGCCGCCCAGTCAGGACGGCCGATGGACCGTTGAAAGAATCACAGGAAAGTGAACACCTGTTCCTGCGTCAGCCGCGATTTCGGCAGCCCCGCGTTGAAGTCGGCGTCCGAGGAATAACCGAAGCTCGCCAGCACCAGGCTGCTCAAGCCCTTCTCGTTCAGCCCCAGTTCCGCGTCCAGGATCTTCTGGTCGAAACCTTCCATCGGGGTCGCATTGATTTCCAGCGTGGAGGCGCCCAGCAGGGCGGTGCCCAGCGCCAGGTAGACCTGCTTTTCGAGCCACTGCGCCACGTCCTTGCTGCCGTAGCGGTGCTGGCGCACGTAGCCGCGGCGGCCGGCGTCCTGGCCGGCGCGGGCGGCGGCGTCGCGGAAACGGCCGTCGCGGCCTTCCTGCTCCAGCAGGCGGTTCAGGTGCTCTTCATCCATGTCGATGCGGGCGCACAGCACGATCACGTGCGAGGCGTCCAGGATCTTCGACTGGTTGTACGAATAGCCACCCGCCGCCGCCTTGGCGATGCGCGCCTTGCCTTCCGGGGTGTTGGCCACGACGAAGTGCCAGGGCTGCGAGTTCACCGACGAGGGGCTGTTGCGCAGCAGGTCGTAGACCTTCTGCATCACCTCTTCGGGGATGCGGCGCTCGGCATCGTAGGCTTTGGCGGTATGGCGCTTCTTGGCGGCCGACAGAATATCCATGGTGTGATCCTCTTGCGATAAAACGAAAATGGTAAGCGATCTGCGAATTAGAAGTGTTCGAGCACGATTTTTCCGTGCGCCTTGCCGCTTTCGACCAGGGCATGGGCGCGCCGCAGGTTGGCCGCGTTGATGACGCCGAAATGCTCGCTGACCGTCGTCTTGAGCACCCCTTGGTCCACCATCTGCGCCACCCGGTCCAGCAGCTCGTGCTGGCGCACCATGTCGGCGGTCTGGAACATCGAACGGGTGAACATCAGCTCCCAGTACAGCGAGATCGACTTGCGCTTGAGCGGCATGGCGTCCAGGGTCGCCGGATCGTCGATCAGCGCCAGCTGGCCCTGGGGCGCCAGCGCCTCGACGATGTCCTGGTAGTGGTGGTCGGTATGGGTCAGGCTGATCACGATATCGACCGCGTCCAGGCCCAGCGCCGCCAGCTGCGGCTGCATCGGCCGGGTATGGTCGATGGTATGGTGGGCGCCCAGCTCTCGCACCCACTGGCGGGTGAGGTCGCGCGAGGCGGTGCCGACGATGGTCAGCTTGGTCAGCTGGCGCGCCAGCTGGACTAGGATCGAGCCCACGCCGCCGCCGGCGCCGACGATCAGCACCGACTTGCCTTCGCACCCGCCTTCCTCCACCTTGAGGCGGTCGAACAGGAGTTCCCAGGCCGTGATCGAGGTCAGCGGCAGGGCGGCCGCTTCGGCGAAGCCCAGGCTGGCCGGCTTGCGGCCGACGATGCGCTCGTCCACCACCTGGAACTGGCTGTAGGAACCCGGACGGGTGATCGAACCGGCGTAGAACACTTCGTCGCCCGGCGCGAACAGGGTCACTTCGGCGCCGACGGCGCGCACGATGCCGCTCGCGTCCCAACCCAGCACGCGCGGCTCGCTCACGGCGGAGCCGCGGCGCACCTTGGTGTCGACCGGGTTGACCGCGACCGCGCGCACTTCGACCAGCAGGTCGTTGGGGCCGGCGAGCGGCATCGGCAGCTCGCTGTCCTGCAGCGCGTTCGGGTCCTCGATCGGCAGGCCGTGTTGGGTGTAGACGATGGCTTTCATGCTCTTCCTCCAGGGTGGATGGTCGGGTGTATCGTGAGCAGGCATTCTAGGGACAGCGGCGGCCTGGAAACACCGGCATGGCCGGATTACACTTTCACGGCTGGAGTGAAAATACCGGTCCTCCGGAGGAGGGGGACGAAGACGGGCAGGGCGAGGCCCGGTTACACTCGGCGTTTCGCGTTCCACTTTCACATACAGGAAGAAAATGATCCGGCTCGACGACCTGGCCCTCTTCGTGCGCTCCGCGGCGCTCGGCAGCTTCTCGCAGGCGGCGCGCGAGGTGAACCTGCTGCCGGGGCAGGCCAGCGCGGCGATCCAGCGCCTGGAGCGCGAGCTCGACATCCGCCTGTTCGCGCGCTCCACCCGCAGCCTGCGCCTGACCGAGGAGGGCAAGCGCTACCTGCCCTACGCCCAGGACGCCCTGCAGGCGCTGCGCGACGGCTACGAAGGCATGCGCGGCGAGAGCGCCGCGCTGAGCGGCATGCTGCAGATCGCCGCTCCATCGGACCTGGGCCGCAACGTCCTGCTGCCCTGGATCACGGAGTTCCGCCGCAATCACCCCGGCCTGGACATCCAGCTGCTGGTGTCGGACCAGGTGGCCGACGTGTTCCGCGATCCGGTCGACATCGCCCTGCGCTATGGCCAGATCGAGGACGCCAGCTTCATCGCACTGCCGTTGGCGCCGGATAACCGGCGCGTGCTGGTGGCTTCTCCCTCCTATCTGGCGCGCCGCGGCCGGCCGGGCGCGCTCGCCGACCTGTCCGGTCACGACTGCCTGGTCTACCGCCTGCGCGGGCGCACCTACGACCGCTGGGGCTTCCCTACGCCCGAGGGCGAACACACGGTGCAGGTCAGCGGTTCCCTGGTGAGCGACGACGCCGACGTCGTGCGGCGCTGGGCGGTGGCCGGCGAAGGCATCGCCTACAAATCCTGGCTCGACGTGCATGAGGACGTGGCTGCCGGCCGGCTGGAGGTGCTGCTGCCCGAGGTGCAGGGACAGGCGACGCCGCTCAACCTGGTGTGCCCGCACCGCAAGCAATTCTCTCCGGCCGTGAAGCTGCTGCACGCCATGCTGGCGGAGCGTTGCCTGCCCCTGAGCGCAGGCCTGCAGCGGCTGCGCGAGCCGGCCGGGTGATCAGGTCGAGCGCAGCAGCAGATAGGCCAGCAGCAGCATCAGGCTGCCGGTGAAGGCCTCGATCAGGCGCCACACCTCGGGACGCGAGAGCAGCGGCGCGGCGCGGCGCGCGCCGAAGCCCAGCATCGAAAACCACAGCACCGAGGCCGTCATCGCCCCCAGCGCGAAGGACAGGCGCTGGCCGGCCGCGAAGCCGCCGCCCACGGCGCCCAGCAGCACCACGGTGTCGAGGTAGACGTGGGGGTTGAGCAGCGAGATCGCCAGCACGGTGGCCAGCGCCTTGCCCAGGGTCTCCAGGCGCTGGCCGCCGAGCTCCAGGGCCGCGCCGCCGCGCGCGCTGCTGGCGAAGCAGCGCAGGCCATACCAGACCAGGAAGGCGGCGCCGCCGTATTGCGCAAGGCCGAGCAGGAAGGGCGAGGATTCGACCAGCGCCCCCAGCCCCGCCATGCCGAGCGCGATCAGCACGACATCGACGAGGATGCAGGTGGCGACCACCGGCAGCACGTGCTGGCCGCGCACGCCGGTACGGATCACGTGCGCGTTCTGCGCGCCGATCGCCATGATCAGGCTGGCCCCCAGGCCCAGCCCCTGAAGAAACACCTGATGGGACAGCATTGTGGACTCCTTGGGAAAGACTCCATGATCCCGGCCGCCGGCTTTAAATTCAATTATATTGATGAAATCTAATCCTCCTTAAGCAGAACTGAATCATGAAGATCGATCCGCGCCGCAGCAGCGCCTTCATCGCCGCCGTCGATGCGGGCAGCCTGGAGCTGGCCGCGGTCCAGCTCAGCATCACGCCTTCGGCGGTGTCGCAGCGGATCTCGGCGCTCGAGCAGGACCTGGGCACGCCGTTGCTGGTGCGCAGCCGCCCCTGCCGCCCGACCGGCCCCGGCATGCGCCTGCTGCAGTACCTGCGCCGCTCCGCCCTGCTGGAATCAGAATTCCTGGCCGAGATGGGCATGGACCCCGGACCGGTGCGGGTGGCGCTGGCGGTCAACAACGACACCCTGGCCACCTGGCTGCTGCCGGTGCTGGCGCCGGTGCTGCAGGAAGAAGAGCTGCTGGTGGAGTTCGTGCTCGACAACCAGGGCCATACCTTCACGCTGCTCGAACAGGGCAGGGCCGTGGCCTGCGTCTCGGGGGAGGCCGAACCGATGAACGGCTGCATCGCCAGCCCGCTGGGCGTTATGCGCTACCGGCTGGTGGCCTCGCCCGTGTTCGCGCGGCGCTGGTTCCCTGACGGCTTCACGCGCGCCGCCGCCCAGCACGCGCCGGTGATGGTGTTCGACCGCAAGGACTCGCTGCAGTCGGTGTTCCTGATGCAGCACTTCGGCCTGCCCGACGGCGCCTACCCTTTCCATTACGTGCCGGCCAGCGACCCTTACGTGGGCGCGATCCGGGTCGGCATGGGTTACGGCCTGCTGCCGCAGGAGCAGTGCGCGGCCCTGCTGGCCTCCGGCGAACTGGTCGACCTCACGCCGGCGCTGCACGTCGACGTGCCGCTGTACTGGCACGCCTGGCGTATCCAGCCGCCGCGCCTGGAGCGCATGGGCGCGGCGCTGGTGAAGGCGGCGCGCGAGGTGCTGCTGCCGCTGGCCTGAGCGCCTATTCGACGCGCCACCACTCGGCCACGCCCCACAACAGCTCGGGGATGAGGAAGAGCCAGAGCACCGGCAGTTCGGCCTCCAGCATGGCCCAGGCCAGCCAGACCGCGAACAGCAGGCGCCCGGTGGCATCGAAGCGGCCCAGCTTCAGGCTCGGGCCGGTGAGGCGGCAGGCGGACCAGAGCAGGACCAGGGTGCCGAGCAGGCTGGCGAGCAGGAAGTGCAGGGTGGCGAAGGGCGGCAGCGCGCCGGCGCCCAGCAGCTGGTTGATGCTTGAAAGCTGACCGTGGAGCAGGGCGAAGGTCCAGGGCGTGGCCAGGGGGAAGACCACCAGGATGTCGTAGAGGGCGCTGGCGCGGGTGAGGCGGAGGTAGGCGGGTAGCGGCAAGGCGGGCATGGGGTTCTCCTGCGGGTTGCCAGGAGATAGTGGCAGCTCTCGGCACGATGCTGCTTGAGCTAACGCGGGTTCGTGCGAACTTGGATTCCGGCCTGCGCCGGAATGACGCTTCGAGGCCGCAGGCCCACCGGGAATGAGCACCGGCGCGCTCCTGCGGCTTGCCCGCACCGTATAAAAAAACGGGTGCCCGCGAAAGCGGCGCACCCGTCAAGCGGAACAGCGCAGGGTAAAGCGGTCAGGTGCCGATACGGCCGCCGTCGTTCTTGGTGATGACGATGGTCGCCGAGCGCGGACGCTTGCCCGCGCCGTAGCCGGCATTCGACGGCCACTGGCTGGTGTACTTGCTCGGGTCGCCGACGTTGGCGGCGGCGGTGCCTTCGCCCGGGTGCTGGATGTTCACGAACAGCGCCTTGCCGTCCGGGGTCTCGGCGATGCCGGTGATCTCCGAGCCGACCGGGCCGACCAGGAAGCGCTTGAGCGTGTCCGGGGTCGCGGCCTTGCCGACGTAGGTGTCGAGCGCCAGGTTGGCGGCGCCGTTCGCGCGCGGGTAGCTCAGGGTGACCTTCTTGCCGTCGCCCACCTGGCCCGGCAGGCCGGCCAGCATCATGCAGTTGGTGACGTCGGTGTAGGCGCCGTCGTCGGTCTGGATCCAGCAGATGCCGGTGGCGGCGCTGAAGGCCAGGCCGTCGGGGCTCGAGAAGTCCTGGTCTTCGCTCAGGCCGGACAGGTTGATGCTGGCGGCGGCCGCCTTGGCTTCGGCGCCGAACAGGTAGACGTCCCAGGTGAAGCCCAGCGCGGTCGAACCGGCCGCGCCTTCCTTCACGCGCAGGATGTGGCCGTTGACGTTGCCGGCCTGGGTTGCCGTGCCTTTCTGGTCGGTGTAGGCGCGCGGGTTGGCGGCGTCGGGAGCGGCCTGGCTGGAGCCGCTCGGCTCCACGCGGCGGTTGCTGTTGTTGGTCAGCGAGAAGTAGATCTCGCCGTTGGCCGGGTTCACCGAGCACCACTCCGGGCGGTCCATCTTGGTGGCGCCCACGGCGTCGGCCGCCAGGCGGGCGTTGACCACGACGTCGGCCTGGTCGGCGAACTTGTAGCCCGCATAGCCGGCGATGGCGCTGTTGGTGACCGACAGCTCGATCCACTGGCCGCTGCCGTCGGCGTTGAACTTGGCGACGTACAGCTTGCCGTTGTCCAGGTACTTGTCGCCGGTGGCGATGCGGTCGGCCGGGTTGGCGTCGGCGGTGGCCCAGGCGGCGTTCGAGACGTACTTGTAGATGTATTCGTTACGCGAGTCGTCGCCCATGTAGACGGCGAGCGGCTGGCCGGCGACCGGCTTGCCGAAGGCCGCGCTCTCGTGCGCGAAGCGGCCCAGCGCGGTGCGCTTCTTGATCGCCTTGGTCTTGTCATAGGGGTCCATCTCGACGATGTAGCCCATCGCGTTCATCTCGTTGCGGTAGTCGTCGCTGCCGTCCAGCGAAGTACCCTTCCTGCTGTTGTTCCAGCGCTGGAAGCGGTCTTCGGCGCCGCCGGTTTCCCAGCCGTGGCGCGAAGCGTCGCCCTGGTTGCGGCCGTAGCGCTTGAGCGCGGCCACGCTCTTGTCGTTGCCGCGCGCGGCGTCGTCGGTGGCGGAGCGGTTGAAGTAGCCGGACCAGTTCTCTTCGCCCGACAGGTAGGTGTTCCACGGGGTCTTGCCGGTGCCGCAGTTGTTCAGGGTGCCGCGGGTCTTGGTGCCATTGGTCGAGTACTTGGTGACCATCAGGGCGTTGCCGCGCGCCGGGCCGGCGATCTCGATCTCGGTCTGCTGGTGCACGCGGCGGTTCAGCGCCGAATCCTTCAGGTATTCCCACTTGCTGCCGTTCTTGCGCACTTCGACGGTGGACAGGCCGTGCAGGGCCATTTCCTTGTCCACTTCGGCGGCCGGACGCGGCAGGCTCATGGTGCCGCCGTTGGCGTGCACGAAGAAGGAGGACAGCTTCTCGTCGGTGGTGGCTTCGTGGTTCATCGCCAGCACGCCGCGGTCGTTGACCGTGGTGGCCGGGCCGTTGGTGGCCGACAGGGCGAAGAATTCCATGCCGTCGTGGTGGTCGCCGGCGCGGTTTTCCCAGTCGCCGTCGGTGCCGTCGTTCTTGAAGGCCGGGGTGTTGGCGGTGAGCGGATCGCCCAGCGCGTACAGCACGGTGGCGGTGTAGCCGGCCGGGACCACGACCGCGTCGGCCAGGCTCTTGGACACGGCGGTAAAGCCGAGCAGCTTCTCGGCCGGCGGGGTGGCAGGGGTGTTGCCGGTCGGCGGGTTGGGCGAGGTGGCGACGTTGTCGTTATCCGAGCCGCCGCAAGCGCTCAGGCTCACGGCGCCGAACAGTGCGGTCGCGGCCGAGGCGGCGCCGCCGCGCAGCAGGCTGCGGCGGCTCATGCGGGCCTGGACGACGGCGCTGAAGTGTTCGTTCGGCGAATCGTTCGTATCGATGTCGTCGTGGTCGACAGGGATGCGGGCGAGATCAAGCGGCTTGTTCACGGAAAGTCCTTCGTCAGGTGTGGAAAGTCCGTGCATGGTAAGCAGCGAAGATGACGAGTATGTGACTCCCTGATAACAGTTCGATGACATCGGCGTGTCAATACGCCCTGTCGCGCACAGCGTTCGCCTCGCGCAGCATGGCCACGAAGGCGCGCATCCCGGCCGGCAGGTGGCGATGGCTGGGGTAGTACAGGCACAGGGGCGGCAGGGCCTGGGCCCAGTCCTCCAGCACCTCCACCAGGCGCCCGGCGGCCACCAGGTCGGCCACGCTGAAGGCGTCGACCCAGGCCAGGCCGAAACCGTCCAGCGCCGCGCGTATCATCAGGTGGTGGTTGTCGAGGGTGAGCCGGCCTTCGGGCGTGAAGTCGATTCGCTCGCCCGCGCGCACGAATTCCCAGTCGTACAGGACACCGCCCGGCAGGCGGCAGCGGATGCCCGAGTGGTTCTGCAGTTCACCAGGGTGGCGCGGCCGGCCATGGCGTGCGAAGTAGGCTGGCGACCCGACCAGGGCGAAGCGCACCGGCGCGCTGCAGGGTACGGCGATCATGTCGCGCGGAACCAGGTCGGCGGTGCGAATGCCGGCGTCGAAGCCGTCGGCCACGATGTCCACCAGCCGCCCTTCGGTCACCAGGTCGACCTGCATCTCGGGGTAGCGGCGCAGGAACTCGAGCAGCAGGGGCGCCAGCACCATCGCGGCCGCGCCTTCCGACGCATTGATGCGGATGGTGCCCGAGGGCGTATCGCGCAGGTCGCCGATGCCGGCCACCGCCTGCGCGATCTCGTCCAGTGCCGGGCGCACGCGCGCCAGGAATTGCTCTCCCGCCTCCGACAGGGCGACGCTGCGGGTGGTTCGGTTGAACAGGCGCACGCCCAGGCGCTGCTCAAGCGCCGACACGGCATGGCTGACGCTCGAAGGCGACATGCCGAGTTCCGCCGCCGCCTTGCGAAAACTCTGCTGGGCGGCAACCGCCACCACCACCGCCATCTCGTTGAGTCCCTGTCTCATTGTTCGATTTTGTTCATCAAATCATGCAGATTTTAGTGGATTGTCGGGGCAAGCGTGGGCCATTAATCTGCCTTTCCCAACAATCGACTATCGACTGATTATGACCAAGACCGTTCTCATCACTGGCTGCTCGTCCGGCTTCGGCAAGGCCACTGCCCTTACCTTCGCCCGCGAGGGCTGGAACGTCGTCGCCACCATGCGCGACCCGACCAAGGCAGGCGAGCTGGCCCTGCACCCCAACATCTTCGTGACGCGGCTCGACGTGCAGGAACAGGACTCGATCGCGCAGGGCGTCGGCGCCGGGATCGGGCGCTTCGGCGCCATCGATGTCCTCGTCAACAACGCCGGCTTCGGCCTGTTCGGGGTGTTCGAGGCGACCCCAAGCGACAAGCTGCGCGAGCAATTCGAGGTCAACGTGTTCGGCGCCATGGAGGTGACGCGCGCACTGCTGCCGCACTTCCGGTCCCGGCGCGCCGGCCTCGTCGTCAACATCAGCTCGGGCGCCGGCGTGTTCACCCTGCCGCTGCTGGCGCCCTACTGCGCCAGCAAGTTCGCGCTCGAAGGCTTCTCGGAGGCGCTCAGCCACGAGCTTGCGCCGCTGGGCATCGCGGTGAAGATCGTGGAACCGGGCGGCGTGCTGGACACGAACTTCGGTGCACGCAGCGGGGCGGAAGCGGCGCGCACGCCGACGCCGGCAGACTACGACGGCGTGGCGGAAGCGACCGCCCGCCTGTATGCGCGGCTGAGCGCGCAGGCGACCAGCACCCAGGACGACGTGGCGCGCGTCATCTTCCAGGCGGCGACCGATGGCAGCGACCAGTTGCGTTACGTGGCCACCGAGGACATCCAGCCGCTGGTGCGGGCGCGCCGCGAAACCTCCGAGGCCGCCTATCTGCACTTCCTGCGCGCCCGCATCGCGGGTTGATCCAGGTCGCCGTGGCTCGGCTACAACAATGCAGGGCGAATGCGCTGCCTCGTTACAGTGCGTGACGCTCCCGGGAGAATGTTTCCTATAGGATATAAAAACCGTTCACCCGAGTCCCGTCCCATGAAATCACCCCTGGCACTGGCCGCCCTGGTCCTGATTCTCCTGGCATTCGCCGTCATTGCCCTGCGCCTGGGCGCGCGCAGCGACACCGGCAGCTATCGCGGGCGCAAGCTCATGACGGAGAACGAACGCGAATTCTTCTGGCGCCTGCGGCGCGCCCTGCCCGGCTACCACGTGTTCCCCCAGGTGGCGATGACCGCCCTGCTGGAGCCGGCCAGCCGCAATCGGCGCCAGGCCCATGCCGACCGCCTGCGCATCGCCCAGCAGCGGATCGACTACGTGGTGTGCGACCCCAACTGCGAGGTGGTGGCGGTGATCGAGCTGGACGACCGCACCCATTCGGCGGCGCGCGACCTGCGCCGCGACGCGCGGCTCGAGCAGGGCGGCGTGCGCAGCATCCGCTTCCAGTCGCGCCACAAGCCCACGGTCGAAGCGATCCGGGCGGCGGTGCTGCCGGCGGAGCCCAGCCTGTTCCCGGGATCAGCCCGGCCGATGCCCCAGGCCGATGCAGGCCGCGCCGAGCAGCGCCAGGCCCACGCCCAGGTAATCGGTCCAGAGCGGCTTGACGCCGTCGACCACGGCCAGCCAGGCCAGCGCGGTGGCGATGTAGACCGCGCCATAGCTGGCGTACACCCGGCCGCTGGCGGCGGGGTGCAGGGTCAGTAGCCACACGAAGACGACCAGGCTGAGGGCGGCCGGCAGCAGCAGCCAGGCGGAGCCGCGACCACTAAGCCAGAGCAGGGGCAGGTAGCAGCCCAGCAGCTCGGCGATGGCGGTGACGAAGAACAGGCCCAGCATGCGGGCGTGGAAGGGCAGGTCGATGGGCATGGGCGGGATCGTGGTCGCGAGCGCACGATCCTAGCGGAGTTCAGCGACCCGGCCAAGCCCGGCAAGCCTTCAGCGGCCCAGCTCCCCGGCCAGGTCGGCGCGCAACTGGGCCACCGAGGGCGTCACGCCCTTGTCGCCGGGGGTGTAGAAGATGCCCGGCAAAACCCGGTCCTGCTCCAGCTGGGGCAGCAGGTCGTCCAGCAGCTCCTCGATCGAGAAGGCCTGGGCGTCGTAGCCGTCCCATTCGTATTCGGCGCACAGGCTGGCGTAGTCGCTTGCCGGCCACATGGGAAAGACCAGGGTGCCGTCGTCGGTCTTGGCCAGCGCCCAGCCGTCCTGGTACAGCCCCCATACTTCCTGCGAGTCGGCCACGCGCTTGACGAAATACTCGTAGCGGTCGCGGCCCGGCAGGGTGACCACGGCCGCCAGCTGCTGCGCGCCGAGCTTGATCGCCGAAATGATCCTTTCGCTCATCACTCTTCCCGTGGGTGCAGGCGAGATGCCTGTGATGCTCAGGATACGCCAACATGGCCGATCGGGGCAGAAATCTAGCGTGCGCGCCCCGCTTCCTTGGGACAGGAGTAATACTAGGTGGCGCTTACAGGCTGTGCAGGGCGTAGCGCACGTCGCGCCGGTTGCGCGTCTGCGGCCCCTCGACCAGGAAGGCGTCCCAGCCCAGGCGCACCGCCGGCCCCGCTTCGTCCAGGGCCGCGCAGCGCACGTCCAGGGCGCGCAGCTCCAGCTCGATCTCGTAGGCCAGCGCGACCCCGGTGAACATCGACAGCAGGCTGGTCAGGGCGCGCGCCGCCAGGCCGCCGGGCAAAAAGGCGTCGAAGCGGGACCGGTCCAGGGGACCGACCACCAGCCGCAGGCGCAGGTCGCGCTGCCAGACGCGGGCGCCGGCGATCGCGCGCGCGCCGAGCACCGCGTTGTCTTCGCCCAGCACGGTCTGCTGCTCGCGCGGCACGGCGTACCAGTCGCCCACGAACTGCTCCACCTCGACCGGCAGGCCGAAGTACTCCGACAGCACGCGCCCGATCTGGGCCGCCGAGGCGGGACGGTGGCGGATGCTGGCGGCGAAGTAGCCGAGGCTCTCGTCCAGCACCGCGCCCCGCTCGGGGCTGGACAGGCGCCGGCGCAGGGCGGCGTCGCCCAGGCCGGCCAGGGACAGCAGCAGGGGCAGGAAGGCGTCCTGGCCGCCGGGCTGGTAGTGCAGCGCCAGCCGGTACTTGCGCCAGGCCGCGTAGAACAGGGCCAGCGAGCGGTTCGAGAAGGTGTCGAGGAAGGCGCGCGCGCCCTCGTCCTTCTCCTGGGCCTGGTGCTCGGCGATGCGTTCGGTGTAGTGGAAGGGCAGCACGCCGTGCCCGCCCAGCAGGCCCATGAAAGCGGGCGTGAGGCGCACGTAGCGCAGCGGCGCGGCCTCGGTGTCTTGCCCGGGCTCGGGTTCGTGGCGTTCGACGCGCACCGCTTCCAGCTCGCTCGCCGGAAAGCCGAGCGAAACCGGGTTCTGGAAGCGCAGGTGGGAGGCGACCAGGTCGCGCTGCGGCCGCCCGCTCCTGCGCAGCCACAGCTCGAGCAGGCGCACCGCCTGGAAGAAGCCGAAGCGCCAGGGCTCGCGCAGCAGGCGCTCGATTACAGGAGGCTCAGGTCGCCGGATCGGGGCTGGCATGTGAACAAGTCCTCTCCTGACTGGCGCGACACGATCACCAGCCGCGTGAAGCTGTTGGCGTGCACGTACAGGGCCAGGAAGCGCTCGACGACGTGGGCGAAGGCGTGGATGCCGCTGCCGACGAAGGCCTCTTCGTCGATGGTGAGGCGGACCTCGACGCCGCCCACCAGGCAGTTGAAGGGATTGCCCGGCAACCAGGCGCTGGTGGGGCGGTAGTCGATGGCGGCGATGCCGCCGATCTGGCGCTGCGAGGAGGCCGAGCGCGGCAGGTCGTGCAGCGCCAGCATCTCGCGGAAGGCGTCGACGCCGCCGTCGGCCAGCGACAGGTGGTTCAGCGAGAGCAGGGAGATCAGGCGCCAGTGCGCGTTGCGCCCGCTCGGGAAACGCCACGAGGCGCTGGGTTTGCGCAGGAAGGAGATCGCCTTGACGCTGGAGCCGCCTTCCAGGAACAGGTCGCCGCCCGGCTGGCCGTAGCTCAGTTGCGCCGGCAGGTCGCGGTTGGTGCAGGTGAGCTCGATGTTCAGGGTGTCGGTTTCCACTGCGGCGGGGTCGAAGTCGATGTCGACGATCGAGACCTGGGTCTCGAAGCCGGGACTCTGTTCCAGCAGCGCCTCGTCGCGCCGCAGCGCGTAGTAGTGGCCGTGTTCGTCCGGCGTCTGGGCGTGGCCCAGCGAATAGAAGGGGCGGAAATCGACCAGGGTCTCGCCTTGCGGGGTCTGGCGCACCATGCGCAGGGCGTCGACCGCGTAGACCTCGTAGGCGTAGGCGCGGCGCGCGTCGGCCAGCACCGGATAGCTGGGCGCGGTGTGCTTCATCTGGATCGGCTCGCCGCGCTGGCGGAACAGGTTGACCACCGGCGTGCAGCCCAGCAGCACGTTGTTGGTCGACAGGGTGCCGAGCATGCGCGCCAGGTTCGAGTCGGGGCGGATGCCTTCCAGCCCCAGGTGCAGGGTGAGCGCGCGCGTCCCGGGCGGCAGGGCGGCTGCCAGGGCGGCCAAATCGATGTCGACGAAGTTGAATTTCTCGGGAAAGCAGAAGTATTCGGTCAGCAGGCGGTAGGCGGTGTGGGAGCGGGCCGGGAAATCGATCAGCGCTTCGTCGTCCGCGAAGCCGGCGGGCCGCAAAGGCACGGTGGGCAGGGCCACCCAGCGTCCGCTGTTGTCGGCTTCGACCCAGGCGCACACGGTGCGCATGAAGAGTGCGTCGCGTAGGGCGGCGCAAAAGGAGGGTTCGCCGTCGAGGAAGACGCGCAGCACGGGCAGCCCGAGCTGGCCCAGGCCGCCCTGCTCGGAGGTGGCGGCCACCGCGAGGCTGATGCTGGAGGATGCCGTCGGCGGCAGGCGCACCGCGTCGGGCGCGCTGATCAGGGCGTTATAGCCGGCGCGCGTGATCTCCACCGGCGCCACCTGCACCGGGTAGACGGTGCGGAAGCTGCAGGCCACGCCGCGCACCACCCGCGTGTTCAGGCGCGTGCCGCGCGCCAGGGTGCTTGCGCCGGTCTGCTGCCTGGCAGCGGCGGCGACATCGAGCTGGGCGATCGAGCAGGACGGGAAGGGCCGCAGGTAGTGCGGATAGAGCACCTCGAACAGGGACTCGGTGAATTCCGGGTAGTCGTCGTCGAGGCGCTTGGCGATGCGCGCGTTGAGCAAGGCGAAGGCCTCGATCATCCGCTCGGTATGCGGGTCTTCGCACACCTCGCCGCTGATCAGGAGGCGCCCGGCGATCTTGGGATAGCGTTCGGCGAACTCGCGCAGGTTGCGGCGCAGGTAACCGAGCTCGCTCTCGTAATAGGGCAGCAGCTGTTCCACGTTCAGGCTCCCGGTGCGCCGCGGGCGGGTGCGCGGCCGGCCTTGCGGATGCTGTACTGCAGGGTGGAGGGCGTGAGCACGGCGTCGAAGTTGACCGCCTCCTGCGACACGCTGACCACCAGCAGGGCGGTGATCGAGAAGTTCAGGCGGTTGACCGAGCGGTCGACCGATTCTTCGCGCATCTCCAGCAAGGCCTTCACGTTGCGCAGGCGCGGCTCGTGGCAGGCGATGGTCTGTTCGATGCAATTGCAGATGTAGGCCCGGTCGGTGGGGCTGGACAGCGAGCGGTCGGCGAAGTCGCACAGGCCGTAGGTGACCATCGACTTGCTGCATTCGGGGTAGCCGTCCAGCTTGCCCTCCGCCACCACCGAGCGCGTGTTGAGCAGCGCTTCGAGGTCGCGCGCGACGGCGTCCTTCATGTCCTCGGCGCTCAGGCGCGCGCCGGAAGCGCCGTGGGCGGCGGCGCGCAGTGGCATGCCCATGAGGCGGTCGAACAATCCCGGCGTAAAACCTTTCATCGGCTCCCCCCGCAGTGAAATCGCATGGTGCCACGTTGTCTGTCGCAAATATTTGATCAAGTTCACATGGGGGTCCGCTGTGCATTGTTATTGTTTCCCGACGCGAAACCTGACGATGAAGGAAGCCAGCGACATGACGAGCAAAGTTCTCTGGGGCGAAGGCCTGCTGTTGCGCCCCCAGCATTTCCAGCGCCAGGACGCCTATCACGAGCACTGCCTGCACAAGAGCATCCGGGCGGTCCATCCTTACGCCTGGGGTGTGGACAAGCTCGAGGTTGACCGCGACGCCCTCGGCAACGGCGTGCTGCGGGTGCTCGAGCTGTCGGCGCGCTTCCAGGACGGCGCCCTGGTCGATGCGCCCGGCATCGACGCTCTGCCGGAGACGGTGGACCTGAACGGCTTGCAGCAGCAGAGCGTCACCTATTACGCGGCGCTGCCCGGCATGAAGCCCTTCAGCGGCAACTTCGCCCCGCCCGGGCAGGCCGGCAACACGGCGCGCTTCGTGCAGGCCAACGAAGAGACGCCGGATCTGTACACCCAGGCCTCGGCGGTGCAGCTGGCCTACTTGAAGAACACGGTGCGGCTGGTGTCGGAGTTCGAGCCGCGCGACGCCTACGTGCACTTCCCGCTGCTGCGCGTGCGGCGCGCCGCTACCGGGGGCTTCGAGCTCGATACCGGCTTCGTGCCGCCGTCGCTGTCGGTGGGCGCGGCCCAGCCCCTGTTCCTGCAGTTGCGGCGGCTGCTCGACGCGCTGCAGGCCAAGGTGAGCGCGCTGTACGGCCACCACCGCGAGCCGAGCCGCAACGTGGTCGAGTTCCGCTCGGGCGACATGTCCTCGTTCTGGCTGCTGCATACCGCGAGTTCGGCCTATGCGGCCCTGGCCCACCATTACCAGCATCCGGCCCTGCATCCGGAGCGCCTGTTCGCCCAGCTGCTGGACGTGGCGGGCGGGCTGATGACCTTCTCGAAGAGCTGGACCCTGGCCGACCTGCCGGTGTACCAGCATGCCGACCCGGGGCCCGGCTTCGCCAAGCTGCACAACATCATCCGCGAGCTGCTCGACACCGTGATCTCGTCCAAGTACTTCGCGATCGCGCTCAGCGAGACGCGGCCCTGCTACCACCTGGGCGCCCTCGACTCGGGCAAGATCGACGAGGACACCACCTTCTACATCGCGGTATCGGCCGACATACCGGCGCTCGAGCTGGTGGACATGGTGCCGGTGCGCTTCAAGGTGGGCGCGCCGGACGACGTGGAGAAGTTCGTGCTGTCGGCGCTGCCGGGCGTGCGCCTGCAGTATGCGCCACAGGTGCCGGCGGCGGTGCCGGTGCGTCCCGATACCTGTTACTTCCTGCTGGAGGCGAAAGGGCCGATGTACGAACGCATGCTCAAGGCGCAGTCGATCTCGATCTACGTCCCGGCGGGCATGAAGGAGCTTAAACTGGAACTGCTGGCCGTGGCGGCGTGAAGCGGCATCCCCGTGCGCTCGCCCTGACCACGTCTTCGCATACACTCGGTTCGCACACCATTCTCCCGAAGGAGACAGCCGATGCATGATCGCCCACATGCGAGGAGCCCATACTACGAGGCTTCAGGCCGGGTGCCTCTGAAGCTCATTCCAGTCACGCTGGCGGGGACCGTCGTCACGCTGTTGCTGGCCTGGGCGTACGGGTGGATCTCCGCCTTCCTTCCCAAAGCCATCACCGCGATGGCTGTCGTCCTCTTCGCGGCGGCGACCGGGTTCAACGCATGGTGCGTGGCCAGGATAGCGAAAGTGCGACATCCGCGCTGGATGGGCAGGCTTGGATTAGTGATCGGCTTTTTCGCCTGGTACTTGCAATGGGCGGCCTTTCTCGTCCTGGCGAGCGATGACGGGTCGGTGGCCATCGTGAACGGATTTCTGCATCTGCTGGCGAATCCCCGCGACATGGTCACACTCATTGCAACCCTGGCCAAGATGCGTGCGCACGCCAGCCTGGTCACCGGCGCTTTTTTCGACACCACGTTCATCGGCTGGTGTATCGAATTCGCTTTGCTCCTCACCCTGCCGTCCTTGTTCGGCAAGCTTGCCGCAGCCGAACCGTTCTGCGAGGTATCTAACAACTGGATGGAAACCAGCAGGATTGCCGGTCGGTTCAGGCATATCGAAGCGGCCGAGGATGTACGCAGCCTTCTCGAAACCCATCCGCTCGATCTGTTCTCGATCCTCGCACCCCATGTGGAAGGGCAATCACCGCATCACGCGCTTGTGGAAATCCATCACGCTTATCCACAAGGGGATTTCTTCGTGTCGATCATCGATGTCGAAGTCAGAAACAACAAGCAAAAGCTGGAAGCCAGGAAAACGCCGGTAACATCGTTCTTGAGGATATCCGACATGAGCGCAGACGACGCCATCCGCAAGCTCACGAGCTTGAGTTCCCATATTCCCGCACCGGCTTCGGCGCCCGAGGATCCTCCGGAACTGGAACTAGCGATCCGGCATCTGAAGGCCAGCGAATTCGAGGCCGTCATCGTTGCGGCGCAGCCTTTTGTCAAGGCGGAGCGAGCGGACTTGCGCCGCGATGCGAACCGCCTGTGCGCCTTGTCGACAGCGCGCCTTGGCCGCTGGGACGAATCGCTCGTCTACTGGAAAGCCCTGTTCGCGGACGAACACACGGCACACAACGCCCTGCAGTTGGCGTCGACCAGCGCCATGGCGGGAAAGCTCGACGATGCCGAACACTGGATCGAAGAAACCCGGGAAATCAACACGAGCACACGCGAACTGCCCGGACTGATGATGCAGACAAACTTTATCACCGCACTGTGCCAGTCCGGACAAGCGCAGGCAGCCTTGCCCTACCTGGACGAAATCAAGTCAGTCTACGAACAGGTCGGGATTACCGATCCGACTCACCTTTGCCTGCGCAAACTGCCGATGTTCGATTTCTTCCTGCAGAACAGTGCGCCCGTCATCCGTGCCGCCCTGGGTCCCGAAAGCGGCCGCGCGTGGTACCAGTCCATGCTCCCGCATCTCGACGATCATGGCCAGTCTTGCTTGAAGGACTGGCTCGATCGGCATTTCTTCGGCGCCGCAAGCTGATCGCCCCGGTTGTCCAGCCAACTCAGAACCGGTACTGCGCACTGAGGTTGATGAAGCTCAGCGCATCGCCGGCGCCAGTCTCGCGCAGGAAGGCGCCGGGCTTTGCGTAAGCGGCAACCCCAACCGCTGACCAGCCTGGGGCCAGGTTCCACGTAAGCCCGACCGAGGCGATGGTCGCCACATAGCGGGCGCGACTATTTCCAGCGGCCCGGATCAAGGACCCGTTGGGCGCATACACGCCGTCGCGGGTGCTTTGACGCCAGAACAAGTCCAGGCTCGCGTTCAGTTGGACGCGCGGCGCGAGCTGCACGCCGAGGGCCGGGTGGATGTTGAAGAAGTTGCGCGGTCCCAGCGTGGCTTCGTCGCCGAAGTAGTTACCGCGTGGGTAGAGGGCATTGACGGCATCGAGGCGCTTGTCGCCGGGGTCCTTGTCGCCGCTGGCGACCGCAAGCAGCAGAGCCGCCCTCGGTTTGCCAGCCACGCCTTCAAAGGTGTAGCCAGTGTCGGTGGCAAGCGACCAGGCGCGGATATCGGCGTCGCCGAAGCGACCGCCCTGCACCGCGAGCTCCCAGTTCCAGTCCCAGGCATTGCGCGCGCCAAACAGGCGGGATCCTAGCGTCCAGCGGCGCTCGTGCGCCTCGCCCTGGACGTAGCGCGCGATACGGTCCTCGTAGTGCAGCGCGTAGACGTCCCAGGAGTTGAGGCCTCCATGGCGGGTCGCATAGACGCCGCGCAGTGCCTGGGTGCGCGAGCGAGCGTCGTCGAAGCTGCCTTGGCGATTCAGCCGCGGCGCCGCGGCGAAGGCGTCGATGCGCCAGGCGCCGTGAGTCGCATACACGCGCACGGCGTCGAAGCTGCGCCTGACGTTGGGTCCCTCGCGGGCATCGATGGTGCGCCCCGATCCGAACTGCAGCTCCTGGACGCCGGCGCGCACGCCAATGCGGGCCTCGCCTTCCCGCGCAGAGCGCCACTCCACGAACAGATTGGTGGGGTCGAGCCGGTTCTCGTCCACCGGGCTTGGCCCCCCGGCGCGGCCATTGGTCAGGGAGCTGGCCAACTGGGCGAAGCCGCGCCAGTGATCACCCAGGCGCAGGTCCGCGAAGACGGAGGCGCGCTGCATCAGCACGCCCCACCGGTCCTGGACCAGCAGGCCATAGCGCGGGTTGTCGACGTACTCGTAGCGCCAGCGCAGATCGCCACCGACGCTCAGGCGTACACCATCCGCCACCGGGCGGTCCTTCCAGCATGCGCCGCTGTCGTCCTTCGCCAGGCATGCCTTGCGCTGGGCGCCGACATCGTCGTCGTAGCGCAAGGGACGGATCTGCGCGAGCGCGGCGCCGGCCGCCAGCAGCAAGGGGAGGCCGAGCCAGGCCGCGCGCACCCTCACTTGGCCTGGTAGTAGCCGCCGAAATGCTTGATCGGCGACCAGGCGGGCAGGATCTCGGGCAGCACCGGCGACAGCGACTGGTAATCCTGGGCGCCATACACCACCCGGCCGTCCATGACGGTCAGGACCGAGGACACGGATTTGATCTGCGACTCCGGTACGGTGAAATAGTCGCGGTCCAGCAGGACGAAGTCGGCGAGGTGGCCTGGAGCGACCATGCCCATCTCGGTTTCCGCGTTCAGGAACCATGCCGGACTGCGGGTGAACAGTTTCAGGGCTTCGGCGCGCGACAGGCGGTTGTCCTTGGCCAGCACTTCGGCGCCGGAAATCGACTTGCCCGTCACCATCCAGCTGATGCCGATCCAGGGATTGAACGAGGCTGCGCGGAAGGCGTCGGTGGTCATGGCCAGGGGGATGCCGCTGTCGACGAGCTGGCGCAGGCGCGGGGTCTGCAGGGCCTTCTCGAGACCGTAGGTCTTGACGAAGCCGTCCGCGTGCAGGGCCATCTTGGTGTCCAGCGCCACGCCGCCGCCCAGCGCCTTGACCCTGGCGATGTTGGCGGGGCTGATGGTCTCGGCGTGTTCGATGCTCCAGCGCAGGCCATCGAGCGGCATCTTCTGGTTCAGCTTTTCGAGCGCATCGAGGAACGGCGTGATGTTTTCGTCGTAGCTGATGTGCATGCGGAAGGGAATCCGGCGCTGGACGAGCTTGGAGACGTCGCGCTCCACCAGTTCGCGCATCTTCTCCGGCGCGATGACGACCGCAGGACGGTCGAAGTTCTCGTGGTCGTGCACCTCGGCGGACAGCAGCTCGCCGGCGCCCCAGTAGGTGTGGCCATGTTCCAGCTTGGGGTGCAGGTTGTGCCCCGGACTAATCGGCGCCATCTTCGTGATCGCGTTGATCTGCATGTCCACCGAATTAACACTGCCATCGCCGAACTGGATGTCCATGAAGGGCATGCGGATGTTCAGGCGGTTGTCGCGGATGAGGGTGTCCACGAGCGGCCGCGCCTTGGGATAGCCGCGAAAGCCCGTGCCGCCATCGACGATGGAGGTGATGCCGACCCGGTTGAGCGTGTGCACGGTCTGGATCAGCGAACTCACTTCTTCATCAAAAGTGAGCTGGGGGACCATGGCTTCCATGGCGATGAAGGTGAAGGTGAAGGCCTGGACCATGCCGGTGTAGCGGCCCTGCGCATCCTTTTCGAATTCGGTGCCCGGGATGGACGGGAACCTGGCGGTGCCCACGCCCAGGGCGTCCATCGCCAGCTGGTTCATGAAGCCGCGGTTGTAGGCATACTGCACCAGCAGCGGGCGGTTGGGGACCGCACGGCGCAGTTCCTCGATGGTGGGGAAGCGCTTTTCCTCGAACTGGTAAGGCGACCAGCCGCCGATCACCTTGACCCAATGGCCCTCGGGAGTGCGCCTGGCCTGCTCGCTCAACATCTCCAACGCGCGGCGCAGCGTCGGAACGCCGTCCCAGCGCAAGGTATAGGTATAGCTGCCCTCGTTGAGCACGTGGGTGTGTGCGTCGATGATGCCCGGGATGAGCCTTCGTCCTCGGGAATCGATCACGCGGGTGCTGGCGCTCTTCAAGGCCAGGATCTCGTCATCGGTGCCGACCGAGTAGATGCGCCCGTTCTTGACCGCCAGCGCCGACGCCGCGGGCTGCGCCGCGTTACCTGTGAAAATCCTGGCGTTGTGGACGATCAGGTCGGCGCCCGCGGCCTCCTGCCTTGTTTGGGCGTGAGCGTAGCCCAGGCCATTCACTACCATCAGTCCGATCAGTAATATCCGTTTCACTGCGATTCCCCATGTATTGGATTGGAAGGAACACGTGCTGCGCCGATGCCGATCGGCTGGCCGAACTGCGCAGCGGTACGCGTCGAGCGAGGAAAATGTTACCGACGGGGGGAGGCGGAGTCACTGATCGATCCTGCTGTCGATAGGACGAACCGCGCATGGCGTTGAGGATTTCGCATTCATGCGGCGATTCTGCGTACCGGCGGCAGGAACGCTGCTGGCAGCCGCAAAAGCAAAAGCCTGTGGACTGCGAGGCTATGGCTGCTGGTGCGGTAGATGTGAACGAACAGGGTTGCGCGAAGAGCCGATGCTCAGTCCGGATCGCGCTCGAACGCCCGGGTTGCGGGAGGCAGCTGGACCCAAGGATGGCGGCGACAGTCGTACACCGATATCGACGGCTCCGGGAAGGCGGGATCGGCGAATGCGCCGACCGCCACGAATATTTCGTCGTCCACATCGTCTTCCGTGTGAAAGACCGTCGTGCCGCACACCGGGCAGAAATGGTAGACGAAGCCACACCCGGCATCTCCGGTGCGCACGTAGGTGGTGGATTGGCCGCTCACCCTATAGGGAAGGGGAAACCCTGCCACCGGAGCGAACACGCTGCCGGTGCGCCGCTGGCAGGCCAGGCAATGACAGATGCCGACGCCGTTCGGCTCGGCGGCCACTTCGATCTGCAACTGGCCACAGCAGCAGGATGCCGTTCTCGTCGCCATTGTGCCCTCCGGAGAGTGAGTACTCAAACGTCACCATGTTGGCGAGCCGCCAATCCTAACTTCGCGAGCTGAGGTCCGCGGCCACCAAGATTGTGCACCCGTCTCTACACAGCCCATGCGAATACTAGCGTATTCCCGAAACTATCAGCGCCCCGCATGATAAGCATAACTTACCGAATCCGTCCGCATTATGCAGTAATTTCGATTTGGGAATTGCTACTTGGTAGCGTCAGCAAAGCTGAATATCAGAGGGTGTAAGCCCCTTCGTTAAAGAGCCACGCAGAACTCAATCACAAGATCGCTGTCGCGGCGCGTGGGATAGTCCGTTGAAATTTCTGAGAAATGGGAGACACCATGCTACGCATCACAGCCTTTACCACGCCAGTGATTATTTCGGCGTTCCTGGTCGCGTGTAGTTCCGGCGCTAAAGAAAAGCCTATGGTTATTGAATCTTTCACCTCCGAAAAATACCCTGGATTAGTTTGCGAGCAACAGATGGTCGCAATGCGGGATGGCACGAAGTTGAACACTTTTGTCTACCGAAATAGTAAAGAGCTTGCAAAAAGTCCTGTCATTTTGATGCGAACCCTTATGGATGGCAATTTGGGGATAAGTGTTTCAACGATCAGGGTTACACCTTCGCAAGCATCATTAGCTATGTGCAGAGTGGCTACGTCGCAGTTATACAGAATGTTCGAGGAACCTTCCTGTCAGAAGGCACGTTCGACCCTATGTATCAAGAGGCCGACGACGGTTACGACGCCGTTGAATGGGCAGCGGCTCAACATTGGTCCAACGGTAGAGTGGGTATGAAAGGCGCCTCATATCTTGGGTTAACCCAATGGCAAGCCGCTTTGGCTAAACCACCGCATCTCGTCGCCATTGCTCCCGATATCACAGCATCCGATTACCACGACAACTGGTTATACGTGAACGGCGTTCTTGACCTCTGGTTCGCGATGACCTGGCCGGCAGGCTCATTTGAGCCCGATCAGATTACGCGCAACCTGAGTAAGTCCGGAGCGACTTCAAAAGATATTGATGCGAATGTCCAGGCTTGGTTGAAGAAATATGGTGATCATTCGGACTCGATTTGGCCAAAGACCCTGCCGGTAACTTCCATTCAAAGCTTATTGCCGAATTCCCCGTACTTTTCCAGATGGCTCGGCAACCCGACATATAATTCAGATTGGGATAAGCTCGACGTCGAGGGCAAATACGGCTCGCTATCGATTCCTACGCTGAATAGTGGCGCGTCATACGATATTTTCAGTGTCGGTACGGTGCGAAACTTCAAGGGAATGCGCTCGATGTCGTCTACTGAGGTTTCACGAAAAGGCGCTCGCCTCGTTTTGCGCGCCTATGGGCACGCAGGAGACAGCGGCATGCCAACATTCGGAGACGACACGCCGGATGCGGCAATTGAGGCACGGTTTTTCGAACGGTACTTGAAGGGCGTTGCCAACGGATTCGAGAATGACCCGGTGGCGAATATCTTTGTGATGCTGCCGCCTGATCAAGGACAATCGGGCACTGGCTTCTGGGTACAGGGTGACGATTTTCCTTTGCCTGGCACCATCCAGAAGCGCTATTACATCGGAAGCCGCACCAGCGCGAACAGCATGAATGGCGATGGCTATTTGTCCACGTCCATCGTCGATAGTGGGACCGCGGCGGACAACTTTGTGTACAACCCAAACGATCCGGTGCCTACCACTGGCGGAAATCTATGTTGTAACCCCGCCAGTGCAGTTGTCACAGCGGGCGCCCGCGACCAGGAGCGCGTCGCAAGTCGCACAGATGTCCTTGTTTACACAAGCGAGCCCATGGTAAGCGACATGGCTATCATCGGAAACGTCAAGGCTTCTTTCTGGGCAAGCTCAACCGCAATCGATACCGATTTTACTGTGAAAGTGGTTGGCGTCAGGCCGGACGGAAAAACCCATAACATCGTTGATCGGATTGTTCGCGCCTCTCTACGTGCGGGGTCGAAATTGCCTTCCCAGGCTGTGAGCTTACGTCAACCGACTAATTTTGAGCTCGATCTTGGGCCAACCGCCATGATGATTCCTAAAGGGCACAAGCTTCGCGTGCAGGTTTCCTCTTCGGATTTTCCTCATTATGCGCGCAACCTGAATACTGGCAAAAACAACTATACCGAAACCGAAGCTGTTATTGCTCAGCAGAGCATTCTTCATGATGCCAAGTATCAGTCATATATCGAGATACCGATTGCGCCGGTTGTTCGGCCAAAGACATGAGAGTAAGGCCCTGCAAGCCATCAGTATCAAAGACACTTCGGTATTTGAGCGAATGCGCCTTTCAAATGAAGGCCGCTTGTTCATCGCAGCAGGCGGCCTGCTTTATCGATGAGAACCGTGATAATCCCAGCCGATGTTCCGCGAATCGTTGAGCCTGCTGGGAAATATCAGATAAAAGTTTGGAGTACAGCGACAATGACAAGACAAGAGATTCGGTGCGCTTGGTCAGAAACGAACTCTTTGATGCGTGATTATCACGACACGGAGTGGGGAAAACCTGAGAAGGACTCGCGTATGCTGTGGGAAACCCTCATGCTTGAGGGGTTTCAGGCGGGGCTTTCATGGGAGATCATTCTGCGAAAGCGAGAAGCATTTCGCGAGGCATTTGCAATGTTTGACCCGCTCCTTGTTGCTAAATTTGGCGAGGAGGACATCGCAAGATTGATGAATAACGCCGGGATCGTCAGGTCCCGCGCGAAAATCGAGGCGACGATCAAGGGAGCGCAAATCTTTTGCAACATGCAGGCATCCGGCGAGGATTTCGCCGACTATTGCTGGTCTTTCACTGAGGGTCGAGCACTGCAATGTAACGAAGGGCCGTTAGCAAAAGAGATTTCAGAGAAGATCTCGAAAGATTTAAAAGGCCGTGGCTTTAAATTTGTCGGTCCAACAATTGTCTACGCATGGATGCAAGCGATCGGCATAATCAATGACCATACCGATGCTTGCTTTCGCCAGAGCGAAATACAGCAACTGGCTGTAAATAAGTAGTTCGGGCAGACTTTCTTAGCTTGTGGCGCACTCCATCAGCGCGCAACAAGCTACCGCGCACGCGCGCGGCCGGCTTACTCCACCGTCACCGACTTCGCCAGGTTACGCGGCTTATCCACATCGGTGCCGCGCGCCAGCGCGGTGTGATAAGCCAGCAGCTGCAGCGCCGCCACGTGCAGGATCGGCGACAGGTCGCCATAGTGTTCCGGCAGGCGGATCACGTGCAGGCCATCGCCCGAGGTGATGCGCGAATCGACGTCGGCGAACACATAGAGCTGGCCGCCGCGGGCGCGCACTTCCTGCATGTTGGACTTGAGCTTTTCCAGCAGCGCATCGTTGGGCGCAATCGTCACCACCGGCATTTCTTCGGTCACCAGCGCCAGCGGTCCGTGCTTCAGTTCGCCCGCCGGATACGCCTCGGCGTGGATGTACGAGATCTCCTTGAGCTTCAGCGCGCCTTCTAGCGCGATCGGATAGTGCATGCCGCGGCCCAGGAACAGCGCGTTTTCCTTGCGCGCGAATTCTTCGGCCCAGGCGATGATCTGCGGCTCGAGCGCCAGCACGGAGGACAGCGCGACCGGCAGGTGGCGCATCATCTTCAGGTGCTCGGCTTCTTCCGCGTCCGTCAGGCGGCCATTCACTTGCGCCAGGGTCAGGGTCAGCAGGAACAGGGCAGCCAGCTGGGTGGTGAAGGCCTTGGTCGAGGCCACGCCAACTTCGACGCCGGCGCGGGTGATGTAGGCCAGCTTGCACTCGCGCACCATGGCGCTGGTGGCGACGTTGCAGATGGTGAGCGTGTGCGGCATGCCCAGGCTGCGCGCGTGCTTCAGCGCGGCCAGGGTGTCGGCCGTCTCGCCGCTCTGCGAAATCGTCACCACCAGGGTCTGCGGGTGCGGCACGCTGTCGCGGTAGCGGTATTCGCTGGCGATCTCGACGTTGACCGGGACCTTGGCGATGCATTCGATCCAGTACTTCGCCGTGAGGCCGGCGTAATAGCTGGTTCCGCAAGCCAGGATCAGCACGCGGTCGATTTCCTTGAACACGCCATACGCGCCATCGCCGAAGAGCTCGGGCATGATGCCGGTCACGCCTTCGAGGGTGTCGCCGATCACGCGCGGCTGCTCGAAGATTTCCTTCTGCATGTAGTGGCGGTAAGGGCCGAGCTCGGCCGCGCCGGTGTGGGCGTGCACGGTCTTGACCTCGCGCTCGACCGGACGGCCGTTGGCGTCGACGATCCAGTAACGGGCCAGCTGCAGGTCGACCACGTCGCCCTCTTCGAGATAGATGATCTGGTCGGTGGTGCCGGCCAGCGCCATGGCGTCGGAAGCAACGAAGTTCTCGGTCTGGCCCACGCCGACGATCAGCGGCGAGCCCTGGCGCGCGGCGATCACGCGGTGCGGTTCCTCGCGGCAGAACACGGCGATCGCGTAGGCGCCGTGCAGGCGCTTGACGGCCTGCTGGACGGTCTCGAACAGGTCGCCGTTGTACATGTGGTCGACCAGGTGGGCGATGACTTCGGTGTCGGTCTGGCTCTGGAACTTGTAGCCCAGATCGCTCAGTTCGCGGCGCAGCTCGTCGTGGTTCTCGATGATGCCGTTGTGGACAAGTGCGATGCGGGCGTTTTCTTCGTTCGGCGAGAAGTGCGGGTGGGCATTGTGCGAGGCCGGGGCGCCGTGGGTGGCCCAGCGCGTGTGGGCGATGCCGGTGAAACCGTCCAGGCGGGCTTCGCGCACCTGGGATTCGAGATCGGCCACGCGCGAGGTGCTGCGCGAACGGGTCAGGCGACCGTCGAGGTGGACGGCCACGCCGCACGAGTCATAGCCCCGGTATTCGAGCCGCTTCAGGCCTTCGATCAGGACGGGAGTGATGTTGCGCTGGGCGACCGCGCCGACGATACCGCACATGGCTTACCTCGTTTAAAGAGTGATAACGAATCCTATCGTAGAGCAAGCATGATGAAATAAGCTTTCAGAATCCATGCAAATTTGTTAGATTATTTCATGCCCCAACGGACATGAAATTTTATTTCATTCAGGACTAAAAATTTGAAGAATATTTCGAGCTAATGACAGAAGCGTATGTACTCGACGAGCTAGATCGTCGCATCCTCAACACACTGCAGACTGACGCATCGCATACGAATGCCGAGCTGGCGGAGCTGGTCCACGTGTCGCCGCCGACCTGCCTGCGCCGCGTCAAGCAGTTGACCGACAGCGGCGTCATCCAGCGCCAGGTGGCGATCGTGGCGCCCGAGAAGGTCGGCCCGAGCCTGACCGCCATCGTCGAGATCACGCTCGACGTCCAGGCCGCCGAGCGCATGGACGAGTTCGAGAAGCTGGCCGCGGCCGAGGCCGCCGTCCTGCAGTGCTACCGCGTCACCCCCGGCCCGGACTTCGTGCTGGTCGTGCAGGTTGCTGATATGCCCGCCTACCACGCGCTGGCCCACCGCCTGTTCACCTCGCACGCCAACGTGCGCAACGTCAAAGCCTACTTCTCCACCCACCGCAGCAAATTCGACACCCGGGTTGCCGTTTAAAGCGGCAGCGCTCGTTGAAGACGGCCCGGAGGAACAGGCCGTTTTCGTCTCGATGACTGTGGATAACTTTGTGGAAGACCGCTTGGCAAGGCCAGGGATAAACCGTGGAATACCCTGTGTTTATCCTGTGCCTTTCCTGTGACTAGCCTGTCGGTAAGCGGTGGATTACTTCTTCACCTTGACCGGACGCTTCCAGCCTTCGATGGTGATCTGCTTGGGACGCGAGATGGTCAGCTTGCCCGCCGGCGCATCCTTGGTGAGGGTGGTGCCCGCGCCCAGGGTCGCGCCCGCGCCAACCGTCACCGGCGCCACCAGCTGGCTGTCGCTGCCGATGAAGGCGTCGTCTTCGATCACCGTGCGGAACTTGTTCGCGCCGTCGTAGTTGCAGGTAATGGTGCCGGCGCCGATGTTCACGCGGGAACCCACGGTGGCGTCGCCCACGTAGGCCAGGTGATTGGCCTTCGAGTGCGCGGCCACGGTGCTGTTCTTGATCTCGACGAAGTTACCCACATGGACGTCTTCGCCCAGCTGGGTGCCCGGACGCAGGCGCGCATAGGGGCCGATCTGCGACTTGTCGCCCACCACCGCGTCCTCGATGTGGCAGAAGGGCTTGATGTTGGCGCCGGCGCCGACCTTGGCATTGACCAGCACGCAGTTCGGCCCGACCGTCACGCCGTCGGCCAGCTCCACGCGGCCCTCGAACACGCAGCCGACGTCGATCACGACATCGCGCCCGCACACGAGTTCACCGCGCACATCGATGCGCGCCGGATCCATCAAGGTCACGCCTTTTTCCAGAAGGGTATTGGCGATATTCAGTTGATGACGACGCTCGAGCTCGGCCAGCTGGACTTTGCTGTTGACGCCAGCCACTTCCCATTCCGCCGACGGCTGGCTCGAGACCACCGGCACGCCCTCGGCCACGGCCTTGGCCACGATATCGGTCAGGTAGTACTCGCCCTGGGCGTTATTGTTCGACAGCGATTCCAGCCAGCCCTTCAGGCGTTTGGTCGGAATCACGAGGATGCCGCTGTTGATCTCGCGGATCGCCCGTTCTTCCGCGCTCGCATCCTTTTCTTCGACGATGCGGCGGATCTGGCCGTTCTCGCGCACGATGCGGCCCAGGCCGAAGGGATTGGCCTGCTCGACGGTCAGGATGGCAAGCTTGTCGCTGCCGGCGACCTCGACCAGGCGGCGCAGGGTGTCGACGGTGGTCAGCGGCACGTCGCCATACAGCACCAGGGTAGGCACGCTGTCGTCGAGCTGGGGAACGGCTTGCATCACGGCATGGCCGGTGCCCAGCTGCGGCTGCTGCAGGGCGGTGTCGATGCGCGTGCCGGTGGCCTCGGCCAGCTTGCCGACCATCTCAGGCACCGCTGCGCCCCCGTGTCCGTAAATCACGCATAATTTGCTCGGCTGCAGGCTGCGGGCGGTGTCGATAACATGCTGCAACAGCGGCTTCCCAGCCAGTGGGTGCAGGACTTTCGGCAGTGCGGATTGCATGCGCTTTCCCATGCCGGCGGCGAGGATCACTACGTTCATGAGCCGTTCTCGAAAAGTTGAAATTATGAAAAATTTTAGCACGCCGACTTTGCTCTTCCAGCGCACGCTAGGCTTGATCGCGATCGCATTGCTGGCGCTGGTGGCGGGCTGCAGCACCATCCGGTTCACCTACAACCAGGGCGACACCTTACTGTATTGGTGGATGGATTCCTATGTCGATTTCGAGGGCCAGCAGGCCGACGTCACCAAACGCGACATCGGCAGGCTGTTCCAGTGGCATCGCCAGACCCAGCTCAAGGACTACGCGGCGCTGGCGGCAGGCTTCCAGCGCCAGCTCGCCGGCAATCCCACCCAGGCCGATCTGGTGAACGCCTACCGCGAGCTGCGCCTGCGCGGCGAACGCATCGCCCTGCATGCCATCCCCGAGATGACCACCCTGGCCATGTCGATCACGCCCGAACAGATCGGCAATATCGAACGCAAGTTCAATACCAAGAACGAGGAATACCGGCGCAAGTTCATGAGCGGCGACGTCGAGAAGCGCCAACGCGCCCGCTACAAGAAATCGATGGAGCAGTTCGAGCTGTGGTTCGGCAATTTCAACAGCGAACAGGAAGCCGTGATGCGCCGCGCCTCCGACGCGCGCCCGCTCGACAATCAGGTCTGGCTGGAAGAACGCCAGTACCGCCAGCGCCGCATCCTCGCCACCTTGCGCAAGGTTCAGCAAGAAAAACTGAACCGCGACCAGACCGCGGCGCTCCTGCAGGGCCTGGTGCGTGAATTCTTTGGCCGCATGGAAGCCCCGGAACGCAAGGCCTTCTACGACGCCTACCTCGACCAGACCACGAAATACATCCTCACCGGCATCAAGCTCGCGACCCCGGCCCAGAAGCAGCACGCCCAGGAGCGGATCGGCGGCTGGATCCAGGATTTCAACGCGCTGGCAGCCGGGAAATAGCGCGGGCAGGGGCCATATTGGCCCATGTTATAGTGCCCGCCATGCAGAAAAAGTCCTCTTCCAAGCCGTCCGGCCCCAAGCCGCACGGCGCGCCGCGCATGGCGCAACACCAGGTCCGCATCATCGGCGGCGCCTGGAAACGCACCCCGCTCCCGGTCCTCGACGCCCTCGGCCTGCGCCCCACGCCCGACCGCGTGCGCGAAACCGTGTTCAACTGGATCAACCACCAGCTCGCCAGCGACTGGGACGAGGCCGCCGTCCTCGACCTGTTCGCCGGCTCCGGCGCCCTCGGCTTCGAGGCCGCCAGCCGCGGCGCTGCCTCGGTGACCATGATCGACAACCATGGCCCGGCGGTACGCCAGCTCGAAGCCAACCGCGACAAGCTCAAGGCAAGCAAGGTGACCATCCTGCGCGCCGATGCCCTCGCGCTGGCGCGCGACCTGGCGGCGCGCGGCCAGCGCTACGACGTGATCTTCCTCGATCCGCCCTACCAGCAGGACTTGCTGGCCCAGGCCTTGCCGCTGTGTCCGGCCCTGTTGAAAGAGGGCGGCATGGTCTACGCTGAAGCGGAAGCGCCGCTCACCAGGGCGGAAGGCGAAGACACGCCGGAATGGCTGGATGGCTGGGAGATCGTGAGGGCCGACAAGGCCGGGATGGTCTATTACCACCTGCTCAAGTTGTACAAAAACAAAAACTGAACGGATAAGCTGCACAAGAAGCGGGCGAAGACCGCCCCATGCTGGGGCGGCTGCCGGAATTTCAGGCATAATGCGCGTTCCAACAGGGAGATTCTCAGGAGCCGCAATGGTAGTAGCCGTATATCCAGGTACTTTTGACCCGCTGACCCGCGGCCACGAGGATTTGGTGCGTCGCGCATCCGGCCTGTTCGACCGCCTGGTCGTGGGCGTTGCCGACAGCAAGAACAAGCGTCCGTTCTTCACCCTCGACGAGCGCCTCGATATCGCCAAGGAAGTACTCGGCCACTACCCGAACGTCCAGGTCGAGAGCTTCTCGGGCCTGCTCAAGGACTTCGTGCGCAAGCACGACGCCCGCGTGATCGTGCGCGGCCTGCGCGCCGTGTCCGACTTCGAATACGAGTTCCAGATGGCGGGCATGAACCGCTACCTGCTGCCCGACGTCGAAACCATGTTCCTGACCCCGTCCGACCAGTACCAGTTCATCTCCGGCACCATCGTGCGCGAGATCGCGCTGCTGGGCGGCGACGTGTCGAAATTCGTCTTCCCCTCGGTGGACCGCTGGCTGCAGAAGAAGATCGCCGCCATGGCGGCCCAGCCGAAACCGTAAAAGCCGCAAGACTGCTTATCATGGCCCTCCTCATTACCGACGACTGCATCAACTGCGACGTGTGCGAGCCCGAGTGCCCGAACGAAGCCATTTCAATGGGCGCGGAGTTCTACCAGATCGATCCGCACAAGTGCACCGAATGCGTCGGCCACTACGACGAGCCGCAGTGCGCCCTGCTGTGCCCGGTCAGCTGCATTCCGCTGCATCCCGACTGGCGTGAATCGAAAGAAGAACTCCAGGCAAAGTACGAGCGCCTGACCTCCGCCAAGGCGGCAGCCGAAGCCGAAGCCAAGGCAAAGGCCGCCTGATTCAATGGGGCGGCGCGCCGTCGCCGCCTGACTCCACGATCCCTATCCGGTTCTTGATCGCGCTCTTCCATGCGAAGCGATGCGCGATGCCTTCGCGCGCCGCTTCTTCTTCAGTACATTGTTCCCAGGCGATGTTGAACGCCTCCCGGTAAACCGCTTGCGCCTGCTGCGGCAGGTTGTCGCGCACCGTTGGCGGCAGCTCGCGGATCGATCGATAGGGCATGCTACATTCCTCCCATGGATGCTCTCGACGACGAACTGAAGCGCAGGATTCCGTCTTCCGTGCATGAAAACATCAGCACGATCGCGGAGTACTACGAACGACATCAGGAACATACCTCGCGCGCCCAGCGCTGGGCCGAACGCGCCAGCCTCATCCTTGGCAGTCCCGGCTACGTCATCGCCAATCTGGTGTTCATCGCGCTCTGGATTCTCTGGAATACGGCCGGCGCCGCATTCCTCGATCTCGAGCAGATCGACGAGCCACCTTTCTTCTGGCTCCAGGGCCTGATCGGCCTGAACGCCTTCATCATTTCCACCACCGTGCTGATTCGCCAGAACCGCATGTCGAAGCTGGCGAACAATCACGCCCACCTTGACCTCCAGGTCAGCCTGCTGGCGGAAGAGAAGACCAGCAAGATCATCGAGATGCTGGAAGACCTCCGCCGCGATCTGCCCAATGTCGACAACAAGGTGGACCGCGAAGCCGACGAACTGGCCAACCCTACCGACACCAAGGCGGTCCTGTCGGTCATCGAGCAGGAAGCCGACGGCTTCAACTGCGAGAAAAAATAAACTCGCTGGTACCCGACCCTATGTGCCCGGCCGAAAACGGCATGGCGGCCCGTTTATGCGCTCGACCGCATTTTTTACCAAGTATTACGCTTGTCTATCTCTACAATGTGAAGTTCGTGTAATCGATATCTATCTTACATAAAGCGTAGAAGATCCTGCGCACATCTGTCGCTAACTCATCCGTATTTTATGCCGCATGGGCAGCGTGCGCTATCTCATCCATATTCGCTCAACCTTCGCCGAATCCCGTCCATTACTCCTTCTTCTTCTTGCTAAACTACTAAACTGACCGCAAACCTTCCTGCGCCGCTTTTTAACTAAATGTGAGATTTGTTAAATAGAATAGCCGAGAGAAGCCGCGTGACGAAGAGTCACCAGCTCACCCGACCGTCAAGGTCGAGATCCAATCGAGGGAAAAGCTGCGTAGCCCTGGAAAAAGGCGAAAAGCGGCTGCGTCGCGTGCCACGGCAGGCCATTCCAGGCTTAGGGACGAAAAAAAACGCGGTACCCGCTGCCGGATACCGCGTTACACGGAGGAATCGGTTAATCTTGTCAGTGACGGCAAGCCAGGGCGCGCACTTCGGCGGCTTCGACTTCGCTCAGGCTGAGGGCGGCGCGCTGGCGCTCGAGGGCGTCGCGGCTGGCCTGGCGTGCAGCCAGCTCGGCCTTGGTACGGCGCGGGCGCACGGTCAGGAACAGGGCGCGGCCAATGCCGACCAGCAGCGGACGGAAGAACAAGGCGGTGCCACCCAGCAGCGACAGGTACACGGTGGTACTGAACACTTGGCCGACCGGCACGGAGGCGGCGGTCTGGAGGAGGGTGGTGGTGGCAGACATGTTGGGCTCGCTGTGGTATTGTGGAAACTATAGTGCAACGCAACATATAAATCTAATTTTGTCTGCTGATGGCACTTATACTGTTTGTGAATGATTTGATGTACACTTCTATTCACACAACAGTTCCCGTTCCGAGTTCCCATGAGCTTTCTCACGCTTGACCTCAACCTGCTGCGTGTCTTCGACGCAGTGATGACCGAGCAAAACCTGACCCGCGCCGCCGGCCACCTGGCGATGACCCAGCCCGCCGTGTCCAACGCGATCAAGCGGCTGAGAGAAAGCCTGGGCGACGAACTCCTGATCCGCACCGCCTACGGCGTCAAGCCGACCCCGCGCGCAGAAGCGCTGTGGCCGGCCGTACGCCAGGCCCTGGCGGCCCTGGAAGCAGCGGTGATGCCGGAAACCTTCGACGTGTCCAAGGCCCAGGCCACCTTCCGGATGGCGATGGCCGACGCGACCGCGGCCCTGTGGCTGCCTTCGCTGATGCGCTCGATCGAAAGCGAAGCGCCCGGTGTGAACATCCGCATGGTGCCCCTGACCACGCGCGAGCCGCGCCCCATGCTGCTGCGCGGCGACATCGACCTGGCGGTCGGCTTCTTCCCGGGCGTTGCGGCCCAGCTCTCCTACGAGACCGGCTCGCCGATCCGCCACGAGCGCCTGTATTCCGGCGTCTACGTCTGCGTGATGCGCAAGGACCACCCGCTGGCCAAAGAGAAACTGACCCTGGATACCTACTGTAAGGCCAACCACCTGCTGGTGAGCTTCTCGGGCCGCGCCCATGGCTTGGTCGACGAAGCCCTGGCCCAGATCGGCCGCGAGCGCCGCATTCTGCTGACGGTGAACCAGTTCTTCACAGCAGGCCGCGTGGTCGCGAACTCCGACCTGATCACCGTGCTGCCCAAGCACCTGATGGTATCGACCGGCATGACCGACGCGCTGATCTGGCGCGAACTGCCCTTCCAGCTGCCGGCCGTGCACCTGGACATGCTGTGGCACGAGCGCGATGGCCGCAGCCCGGCCCACCGCTGGCTGCGCAAGAACCTCGAAACAATGGCGGAGACCGCGTCGCCGAAGACCGGCGCGCGCAAGGTCGTATAAGAAGGTGGACGGGAACCCGTCCACCGGAGAAGCTGATTAGCGGATCGGCAGCTTGGTCGTGTTCTTGACCTCTTCCATCACCGCATAGGTGTGCGTCTCGCGCACGCCTTTCTGCAGCAGGGTCTTGCCGAGGAATTCACGGTAGGCCGCCATGTCCTTGACCCGCGCCTTGACCAGGTAATCGAAGCCGCCGGCCACCATATGGCACTCGAGCACCTCGGGGATCATCTGGACGCTTTGTTTAAATGCATCAAACACCTCAGGAGTGGTACGATCCAGTACCACCTCGATAAAGACCAGCAGCGACACATCGAGGAGTTGGGGATTCAGCTGGGCGGTGTAGCCCATGATGTAGCCGGACTCATGCAGCTTGCGTACGCGTTCCAGGCAGGCGGCCGGCGACAGGTTCACGCGCGCGGCGAGTTCGACGTTGCTGATGCGTCCGTCGTTCTGCAGTTCCGCGAGAATCTTCTTACTGATCTTATCCAGCATCGGCGTCATTCTCCGTTATAAATATTATTCGGTCAGATTGTCGCACCAAAAACTATCTATTGCTAGTCTGTCGTAAAAACAGAATTAATCCAGAAGATTTCCTTCTACAATCGAATCAATTCACCGTGTCATGACATGCGCCGGCCGCGATACAAAGCGGTGCGGCGCTTTTGCTGCACCCGGTACCGGAATCCACCATTCGATTGAAGACTAGCCATGCAGATTGCCGCCTCCCCGGCCTCCACCTTTGTTCCTTTCGACGCCCTCCAGGCTGAAATCAAACGCGAACAGTCGCCGCTGCGCGCGGCCATCACCGCCGCCTACCGCCGCGACGAAACCGAAGCCGTCCAATGGCTGCTGGCCCAGGGCGCCAGCGCCAACGGCGACGCCTACATGCTCGCACACCGCCTGGTGTCGAGCGTACGCGAAAAACGCACCCGCGCGTCGGGCGTGGACGCGCTGATGCACGAATTCTCGCTCTCGTCCGAGGAAGGCGTGGCGCTGATGTGCCTGGCCGAAGCGCTGCTGCGCATCCCGGACAGCGAGACCGCAGACCGCCTCATCGCCGACAAGATCAGCAAGGGCGACTGGCGCAAGCACCTGGGCGAATCGCCTTCGCTGTTCGTCAACGCCGCCACCTGGGGCCTGCTCATCACCGGCAAGCTGGTCAACACCAACAGCGAGAAGGGCCTGGGCTCGGCGCTCACCCGGATGATCGCCAAGGGCGGCGAACCGCTGATCCGCAAGGGCGTGGACCTGGCGATGCGCATGCTGGGCAACCAGTTCGTCACCGGCCAGACCATCGACGAAGCGCTCAAGAACAGCCGCGAGAACGAAAGCCGCGGCTACCGCTATTCCTATGACATGCTGGGCGAAGCCGCGCTCACCGAAGCCGACGCCCAAAATTACTACGCCTCCTACGAGACCGCGATCCACGCGATCGGCAAGGCCTCCAATGGCCGCGGCATCAAGGACGGCCCCGGCATCTCCATCAAGCTGTCGGCCCTGCACCCGCGCTACAGCCGCGCGCAGTACGCCCGCGTGATGGGCGAGCTGCTGCCGCGCGTGCGCAGCCTCGTCCTGCTGGCCAAGCAGTACGATATCGGCATCAACATCGACGCCGAGGAAGCCGACCGCCTCGAGATTTCGCTCGACATGCTGGAAGCCCTGGCCTTCGATCCCGAACTGGCCGGCTTCGAAGGCATCGGCCTGGTGGTCCAGGCTTACCAGAAGCGCTGCCCCTTCGTGATCGACTTCGTGGTCGACCTGGCCAAGCGCAGCGGCCGCAAGTTCATGGTGCGCCTGGTGAAGGGCGCCTACTGGGATGCCGAGATCAAGCGCGCCCAGGTCGAGGGCATGCCCGGCTATCCGGTCTACACCCGCAAGGTCTACACCGACGTCTCCTATCTGACTTGCGCGCGCAAGCTGCTGGCCGCCGCCGACCTGATCTATCCACAGTTCGCGACCCACAATGCGCACACCCTGTCGGTGATCTACACCTGGGCCAAGGCCGAAAACGTCAGCAACTACGAATTCCAGTGCCTGCACGGCATGGGCGAGACCCTGTACGACCAGGTCGTCGGTCCGCGCAAGCTGGACAAGGCCTGCCGCATCTACGCGCCGGTCGGCTCGCATGAGACCCTGCTCGCCTACCTGGTGCGCCGCCTGCTGGAAAACGGCGCCAACTCGTCCTTCGTGAACCAGATCGTGGACGAGAGCGTGCCAATCGACACCTTGCTGGCCGATCCCTTCGAGCAGGCGCGCCTGCACGCCGGCCGTCCGCACCCGGCGATCGCGCAGCCGCTGCAGCTGTTCGGCGAAGAGCGCAAGAACTCGGCAGGCATCGACCTGGTCAACGAAGACAGCCTGCGCCAGCTGGCCGATGCGCTGTCCATGCAGCGCCAGCACCGCGCCGCGCCGCTGATCGCCGGCGCCGTCGAAGCCAGCGTTACCGCCAAGGTGATCAACCCGGCCCAGTCGGCCGACGTGGTCGGCGAAGTGGTGGAAGCGACCAGCGCCGACGTCGCCACCGCCCTCGCCGCCGCCAGCGCCTTCGCCGGTGAATGGGAAGCCCTGGACGCCGGCAAGCGCGCCGCCATGCTGGAGCGCACCGCCGAGCTCTTCGAACAGAACGGCGCCGAACTGATGGCCCTGGCCGTGCGCGAAGCCGGCAAGTCGCTGCCGAACGCGATCGCCGAACTGCGCGAAGCGGTCGACTTCCTGCGCTACTACGCGGTGCAGATCCGCAGCGCGCAAGCCGCCGGCGCCCTCGGTCCGGTGACCTGCATCAGCCCCTGGAACTTCCCGCTCGCGATCTTCACCGGCCAGGTGGCCGCCGCCCTCGCGGCCGGCAACGTGGTGCTGGCCAAGCCCGCCGAGCAGACCCCGCTGATCGCCGCCCGCGCAGTGGAGCTGTTCCACGAAGCCGGCGTCCCGCGCGCCGCCCTGCAGCTGCTGCCGGGCCGCGGCGAAGTGGTCGGCGCGGCGCTCACCGCCGACGCGCGCGTCAAGGGCGTGATCTTCACCGGTTCGACCGAAGTCGCCCAGCTGATCAACCGCACCCTGGCCGCGCGTGCCGAAAAAGAAGGCATCGACATCCCGCTGGTGGCCGAAACCGGCGGCCAGAACGCCCTGATCGTGGATTCCTCGGCGCTGCCGGAACAGGTGGTGCAGGACGTCCTGAGCTCGGCCTTCGATTCCGCCGGCCAGCGCTGCTCGGCCCTGCGCGTGCTGTTCCTGCAGGAAGACATCGCCGACAAGACCATCAAGATGCTCAAGGGCGCGATGCAGGAGCTGCGCGTCGGCGCGCCGGACCGCCTCGCCACCGACATCGGCCCGGTCATCGATGCCGAAGCCCAGCGCAACCTGCTGGCCCACATCGAGCGCATGAAGCCGAAGGCGCGCAGCCATTTCGCGCTGGAGCTGCCGGCCGCGGTCGCCGAACACGGCACCTTCGTGCCGCCGACCGTGCTCGAAATCGCTTCGCTGTCGGAGCTCAAGCAGGAAGTCTTCGGTCCGGTGCTGCACATCGTGCGCTATCGCCGTTCCGAGCTGCCGCAGGTGATCGATGCGGTCAACGCCACCGGCTACGGCCTCACCCTGGGCGTGCACTCGCGCATCGACGAGACCATCGACTACGTCGTCGAGCGCGCGCACGTGGGCAACATCTACGTGAACCGCAACATCGTCGGCGCGGTCGTGGGCGTGCAGCCTTTTGGGGGCGAAGGCAAGTCCGGCACCGGCCCCAAGGCCGGCGGTCCGCTCTTCCTCAAGCGCCTGCAGCGCGGCGCCGCGCCGCTGCTGCAGCACGGCCGCGCGGCCGACGCGCGCCTGGAAGCCCTGACCGGCTGGCTGCGCACCAACGGCCACCAGCAGTTGGCGGCGCTGGCCGAAGGCTATGGCCGGGTGGCGCTCAACGGCGAATCGATCGCGCTGCCGGGTCCGACCGGCGAGCGCAACACCCTGGCCTTCACGCCGCGCGGCGCGGTGCTGTGCGCGGCGCACAGCGCGGCCGGCCTGCTGAACCAGATCGCGGCGGCGCTGGCGACCGGCAACCGCGCCCTGGTGCTGGCGGCGCCCGAGGTGGCCCCGGCCAACCTGCCGGCGGCGGTGAAGGATGGCGTGCGCTTCATCGGACCGAACGAGCTGGATAATCAGGACTTCCAGATCGCCCTGGTGGAGACCGGCCTGGCGGGCACCCTGCGCGCCCGGCTGGCGGCCCGCGACGGCGCCATCGTCGGCATCGTCGATACCTCGGCGGCCGAGCCGGTGGCCCTGTGGCGCCTGGTGGCGGAACGCGCGGTGTGCGTCAACACGACCGCGGCTGGCGGCAACGCAAGCCTCATGACGCTGGGCCTGTAACAATTACACAGGCATCGGCGCAGGGATCAACGCAACAAGAAGGAGCAGCACAAGACGTATTTCGACGAGAGCCGGGGCGGGGCGGCATGCAGCTTCGCCGCCCACGGCTCCACACACATGGAGGTAGACATGCTGGTTGGCGTTCCGAAGGAAATCAAGAACCACGAATACCGCGTGGGGCTCACGCCCCCGTCCGTGCGCGAACTCACCGCGCGCGGGCACCAGGTGCTCGTGCAGAAGAACGCGGGCGGAGAAATCGGCCTGCTCGACGAGCAGTACGTGGCCGCCGGCGCCACGATGGTCGAGACGGCGAAGGAAATCTTCGAGCGCGCGGACATGATCGTCAAGGTCAAGGAGCCGCAGCCGGCCGAATGCGCGATGCTGCGCCCGGGGCAGGTGCTCTACACCTACCTGCACCTGGCGCCCGATCCCGAGCAGACCAAGGCCCTGGTGAAGTCGGGCGCCGTCTGCATCGCCTACGAAACCATCACCGGCCCGGGCGGCGGCCTGCCGCTGCTGGCGCCGATGAGCGAAGTCGCCGGCCGCATGGCCATCCAGGCCGGCGCCAGCCATCTCGAGAAATCCAAGGGCGGCATGGGCCTGCTGCTGGGCGGCGTGCCGGGCGTGGCCGCCGGCCACATCGTCATCATCGGCGCCGGCGTGGTGGGCACCAACGCCATGCAGATGGCGGTCGGCACCGGCGCGCGCGTCACGGTGCTGGACAAGAACGTCGATCGCCTGCGCCAGCTCGATCTCATCTACGGCAACCGCATCTCCACCCTGTACTCGAACGCGCATGCGCTCGAGGAAGCGGTATTGACTGCCGATTTGGTGGTCGGCGGGGTGCTGGTGCCGGGCGCCGCGGCGCCCAAACTGGTCACCCGCGACATGGTGTCGCGCATGAAGAAGGGCTCGGTCATCGTCGACGTGGCGATCGACCAGGGCGGCTGCTTCGAGACTTCCCACCCGACCACCCATGCCGATCCGACCTTCGTGGTCGACGGCGTGGTGCATTACTGCGTGGCGAACATGCCGGGCGCGGTGGCGCGCACTTCCACCTTCGCGCTCAACAACGCCACCATCGGCCATGCCGTGGCGCTGGCGTCCAAGGGCTGGCGCAAGGCGCTGGCGGACGACGTCCACCTGCGCAATGGCCTCAACGTTTGCCAGGGCAAGGTCACCTACGAAGCGGTGGCCAGGGACCTCGGCTACGACTACGTGCCGGCCGAATCGCTCCTGGGCTGAAGCGGGGCCTGGCCCAGATCCCGGCACAGGCGCCGGGTGATGTGAAAAGCGTACTGCGCGGCGACCGATTTCACGAAACGCATGAAATCCGTCGCCGCGTGTTCATTGGCGTTGTCGGAAATCGCGCGGATCACCGCGCAGGGCACACCGAGTTCATGGCAGACCTGGGCCACCGCGGCGCCTTCCATCTCCACCGCCACCAGGCCGGGCAGGGCGCCGTTCAGGGCGTCCAGCCTGTCCACGTCGTTCAGGAACTGGTCGCCGCTGGCCACCAGGCCGCGGTGCACGCGCGGCTGCGCGAGGCGGAAGGTTTGGCGTTCTCCCTCGCTGATTGCATCCAGGAAGTCCAGTTCGAGGAAATCGTGAGCGGCCTGCGACAGGCGCATCGACAGCGGCTGGTCGGGCGGGAAGTGCGTGCGGCCCGTGAGCGGCACCTCGAAGCGCGGGAACAGGGGACTGGCGTCCATGTCGTGCTGGACCAGCGATTCGGCGATCACGATATCGCCCACATTCACCGTTTTATCGCCCGCGCCGGCCACCCCGGTAAAGAGGATGTGGGTAACTCCGAACTTCTCCACAAGCGTGGTGGCAGTCATTGCCGCGGCAACCTTCCCAATTCGCGATAAAACGCACACAGCGTCGATTTCCCACAGCTGTCCGGCAACGTACTCGCGCATGCCGTGCGTGACCCTGGCGGCCCCTCTCATGGCTTCCACGAGCCCTGCCTGTTCTTCGAGCAGTGCGCTGATGATCCCTAATCGCATAATTCCTGTCTATTTTTTGTGCATGTACAGCGGTTTTCGGAAGTACACCACGCGTTCCGTTTCCTCGAAACCCAGCGCCAGGTGCATCGCTTGGCTGTCCGTATTGTCGAGCAGGGCGTCGGAAGCCATCTCGCTGCAGCCTTGCTCGCGCGCCCAGCGCATGGCCTGGTCGACCAGCGCGCGTGCGATGCCCTGCTTGCGCCAGCCAGGCAGCACGTACAAGCCTTCCAGGAAGCCGACAGGAGAAGTCTCGGTGCCGTTGACGTAATCGTTCCTGAGCGCGATTTCGACCAATCCCTGCGCCTCGCCGGCATCGGAATAAGCAAGGAACTGTGCATAACGATCGGGTTGTGCACAGAGCTCCCGCATTTCGGGCAAATGTTCGCTGCTTTCTGCGGGCCATAAGGCCATGCGCAGCGCCAGCCAGCCCGCTTGTTCAGGGCTTGTACAGCGCTTGATCGAGGTCATCGGGAAGTCCAGCGTAGTGTTTTAGCCTTGAAGATTAGCAGAACTGCATTCCCTGGCGGCTGGTTTCCTGCGCTTTCGCTTCTGTTGTTTACCTAAAGAGTGTGTATACAAAGTTGGTAGTGATAGTAAACGATCAATGTGCTGTGGATAAGTTGAGTTTACTCCACAGTATCAATCGTTTACGACGCCGTTTACCTGCTGGACAAAGCTTGCGTTCAGCTTGCACGGAACTTGGACAAAAAACGGAAGCGCTTGCTAACAAGACTTTCTGCACACTTGATCCTGTGGATATACATGAGCTTGTCCACAGCTGAACTTGTTTTGGTCTTCCAGAACGCTGGCGACTGGGTGATCAGGCGATGCAAAAGTGATCCCTGGGTTGCAGCGATCCGGTTTGTATCCATCGCCACGAGGGTTTGCATGCCGTTTTTTTTGGCAGACGCTTTTTAACGCGTTTTTCTGACGCGCGGTATGCGATTTCACGGGCAGGCAAATGCTTTTGTTGTTGTATCCAAAAGTATGTATACAAAGTTGGTAGTAATAGTAAACGTGCCGCGCTTTGTGGATAAGTGCGGTTTTTTCCGCAAGATCAGTGGTTTATGGTCGCGTCAACCGGCAGGAAAACAGCTGCCTTTGCGCTGTAGGAAACTTGGACAGAAATCCCGACCTCATCGTTAACAGCGCTTTCTGCACATTCGATCCTGTGGATATTCATCAGGTTGTCCACATACGCTTGCAGGGAGCCGGTTCTTCGCTTGTCGGGCCGGTATCGATCACGGCGATGCAGGCGCGTCTCATCCAGGTTCGAGGAGTAAGCAAAGTAGCAACAGCCGACCACGAAAATTTTTTTTTCGCGAGCTCCTCAGGTTTACAACCAAGATCTGTATACCACGCTGGTAGTAGTGGTTAACGCCTGTCCTCTTCTGTGGACAACCCGGTTAACGTGTAGAAAATCAGTTGCTTACGCGCCGGATAAGCTGGTGCACTGTTGAGCAAAATTCTTGGTGGCAAATCTGAACAACAAATTTGCCTGTGTAAAAAAGCCGAGTTCTGCACAAACGATACCTGTGGATATTCAGGGACTTATCCACAGTTGGGGTCTGGACTTCCGTTTACGATCTGGTAAGCTTGCTTCATTGAACTACGGACGGAGGGACGTTGGAGCTCTTTGCGCTGTTGTGCCTGCTCGCTTTTCGCATGCCGGAGCCCAGCGGTATGCGCATGCCGAGGACATTCCGCCAGGTGGCTCACTCCTCTTGCGTTCGAGTTCGCTAGCCCATGGAATCGGCGGGCGAGTACGACTACATCATCGTCGGCGCCGGCACGTCCGGCTGCGTGCTGGCCAACCGGCTGACCCAGCGCAAGGACCTCAACGTCCTCCTGATCGAAGCCGGCGGCAAGGATGACTACCTGTGGATTCACATCCCGGTGGGCTACCTGCACTGCATCGGCAATCCGCGCACCGACTGGCTGTTCCGGACCGAGCCGGACGCCGGCCTGGGTGGCCGTTCGCTGATCTACCCGCGGGGCAAGGTTCTTGGCGGCAGCTCGTCGATCAACGGCATGATCTACATGCGCGGCCAGAAAACCGATTACGACCGCTGGGCGGAGCTGAGCGGCGACCCGTCCTGGCGCTGGGACGGGGTGCTGCCGCTGTTCAAGCGCAGCGAGGATCACCATGGCGGGGCGAACGAGATCCACGGCGCCGGCGGAGAGTGGCGGGTCGAGCGTCAGCGCCTGTCGTGGAAAATACTGGACGCCTTCCGTGAAGCGGCGGCGGAGCAGGGCATCCCGAAAATCGCCGACCTGAATGCCGGCGGCGGCGAAGGTTCCTCGTATTTCGAGGTCAACCAGCGGCGCGGCATTCGCCTGAACACGGCCCGGGCCTTCCTGGCGCCGGCCGCGCAGCGTCCGAACCTGACGGTGATGACCGGCTGCCACGTCGAGCGCCTGCTGTTCGAGGACACGGACGCGGGCAAGGTCTGCCGCGGCGTGCAGTTCACGGGTGGCGGCCGCGCCTTCACCGCCACCGCTCAGCGCGAAGTCCTGCTCGCGGCGGGCGCGATCGGCTCTCCGCAGATTCTCCAGCTGTCGGGGATCGGTCCCGCGGCGCTGCTGCAGGAGCACGGCATCGCGCCTTTGGTCGACTTGCCCGGCGTCGGGGAGAACCTGCAGGACCATCTGCAACTGCGGATGATCTTCAAAGTGAAGGGCGCGCCGACGCTCAATACGAGGGCCTCGAACTGGTTCGGCAAGCTGTGGATAGGTCTGGAGTACGCCCTGTGGAGAACTGGGCCGATGTCGATGGCGCCATCGCAGTTGGGCGCCTTCGCGCGCTCCCGGCCGGACCTGCCTGCGCCGGACTTGCAGTTCCATGTCCAGCCCCTTTCGCTGGACAAATTCGGCGACCCCTTGCACCGCTTCCCGGCCTTCACGGCCAGCGTTTGCAACCTGCAGCCGAGCTCGCGCGGCCACGTGCGCATCGCATCGAAAGACACCTATGCCGCACCCAAAATCGTGCCGAATTACCTGAGCACGGAAGACGACCGGAAGACCGCCGCCTCCGCGCTCGGATTGACGCGCCGGATCGTCGCTTCCCCTGCACTGGCGCGCTTTCAGCCCCAGGAATACCTGCCCGGTCCGCAGTACCAGACCGAGGAAGAATTGGCCCAGGCCGCCGGCATGATCGGCACCACGATCTTCCACCCGGTCGGCACCTGCCGCATGGGCAGAAGCGAGGATCCGACGGCCGTGGTGGATAGCCGCCTGCGTGTGCGCGGCGTCAAAAATCTGCGCGTGATCGACGCATCGATCATGCCCTTCATCACATCGGGGAACACCAATTCGCCGACCATCATGATTGCTGAAAAGGCCGCCGAAGACATCCTGGCGGGCTCTGGATAACTTTGTGCATAAGCTGCTGCGCGGGCTGTGCACCAGCCTGTGCAAAACTGCACAGTTAGCGTGCGTGCTGCCTGCCCCATGAGGGGGCGCACGCCTGCCTTGCCGAGTTGTGACCCTGCCGCCTTGTATGTATTATTGTTAAATCAATGTTGCGGGAGTACCAATGGCGGATGTCATCCTGGAGACTCGGGACCTGAGCAAGGAATTCAAGGGATTCACGGCAGTCAGCAAGGTCAATCTGCAGGTAGAGCGCGGACATATCCACGCGCTGATCGGCCCCAACGGGGCCGGCAAGACGACCTGCTTCAACCTCCTCACCAAGTTCCTCGTTCCGACTTCCGGACAGATTCTGTTCAACGGCAAGGACATCACGGCCGCCCGACCGGCCCAGATCGCCCGCATGGGGGTGATCCGCTCCTTCCAGATTTCCGCCGTCTTCCCCCACATGAGCGTGCTCGAGAACGTGCGCATCGGCCTGCAGCGCCGGCTCGGGACCAGCTTCCACTTCTGGCGCAGCGAACGCAGCCTGGACAGCCTGGACGCGCGCGCCATGGAACTGCTGGCCGAAGTGGGCCTGGAGCGCTTCGCCACCACGCTCACGGCCGACCTGCCTTACGGGAGCAAGCGGGCGCTCGAAATCGCCACCACGCTGGCAATGGAGCCGGAACTGATGCTGCTGGACGAACCCACCCAGGGCATGGGGCATGAAGACGTGCACCGCGTCACGGAGCTGATCAGGAAGGTGTCGAGCGGGCGCACCATCCTCATGGTGGAGCACAACATGCAGGTCGTGTCGGGCATCTGCGACCGCATCACGGTGCTCCAGCGCGGCGCCGTGCTGGCCGAAGGCAGCTACGCCGAGGTGGCGCGCAATCCCCAGGTGATGGAGGCCTACATGGGCAGCGCCGACGGCCAGCTGCAGGGGGCGCACTGATGGCGGCCGCCCTCGAGATCCGCGACCTGCACGCCTGGTACGGCGAATCGCACATCCTGCACGGCGTCGACCTGGGGGTGAACACGGGCGAAGTCGTCACCCTGCTGGGCCGCAACGGCGCCGGCCGCACCACGCTGCTGCGCGCCATCATGGGCCTGACCGGGCGCCGCAGCGGCTCGATCCGCGTCCATGGTACGGAGGCGATCGCCCTGCCGACCCACCGCATCGCCCACCTCGGCATCGGCTACTGCCCGGAAGAGCGGGGCATTTTTTCCTCGCTCTCGGCCGAGGAGAACCTGCTGCTGCCGCCGCGCCTGAAGAGCGCGGAAGGGGGCATGACGCTGGACGAGATCTACACGATGTTCCCCAACCTCTACGAGCGCCGCCACAGCCAGGGCACGCGCCTGTCGGGCGGGGAGCAGCAGATGCTGGCGGTGGCGCGCATCCTGCGCACCGGCGCGCGCCTGCTGCTGCTGGACGAGATATCGGAAGGCCTGGCGCCAGTGATCGTGCAAAGCCTGGCGCGCATGATCACCACGCTTAAGGCCAAGGGCTACACCATCGTCATGGTGGAACAGAACTTCCGCTTCGCCGCCCCGCTGGCGGACCGCTTTTACGTCATCGAGCACGGCCAGGTGGTGGAAACCATCGCCGCGCCCGAACTGGACACCAGGATGCCGGTGCTGACCGAGCTCCTGGGGGTATGACTCACGATAACGGAGACCACATGAAACGACGCGCACTCACCCTCGTCCTCGCCGGCGCCTTCGCGGCCGGCGCGACCCTGCCATCCCACGCCCAGATCTCGGGCGACGTGATCAAGATCGGCTTCATCAGCGACCTCTCGGGCGTGTATTCGGACATCGACGGCAACGGCGGCGCCGAGGCGATCCGCATGGCGATCGCCGACGCCGGCGGGGCGGTCAATGGCAAGAAGATCCAGCTGCTGGTGGCCGACCACCAGAACAAGCCCGACATCGCGGCCTCGAAGGCGCGCGAATGGTTCGACCAGCAGGGCGTCGACCTGCTCATCGGCGGCACCAATTCCGGCGCCAGCCTGGCGATGGCCAAGGTGGCGGCGGAGAAGAAGAAGGTCTTCATCGCGATCGGCTCGGGCACCGCCCAGCTGACCAACGAGCAGTGCACGCCCTACACCGTGCACTACGCCTACGACACCGTGGCGCTGGCGCGCGGCACCGGCGCGACCATGATCAAGCAGGGCGGCAAGTCCTGGTACTTCCTGACCGCCGATTACGCTTTCGGCCAGTCGCTCGAGAAGGACACCGCCGACGTGGTCAAGGCCAACGGCGGCACCGTGGTGGGCAGCGTCAAGCACCCGCTGTCGGCCTCGGACTTCTCGTCCTTCCTGCTGCAGGCCCAGTCGTCCAAGGCCCAGGTGCTGGGGTTGGCGAACGCCGGCGGCGACACGATCAACGCGGTCAAGGCGGCCAATGAATTCGGCCTGTCCAAGAAGATGAAACTGGCCGGCCTGCTGGTCTTCATCAACGACGTGCACACCCTGGGCCTGAACACGACCCAGGGCATGTACCTGACCGACGGCTGGTACTGGGACATGAACGCCGACACGCGCGCTTGGTCGAAGCGCTACTTCGCCAAGATGAAGAAGCAGCCCTCGATGCTGCAGGCGGGCGATTACTCGGCCGTGAACCAGTTCCTGAACGCGGTGAAGGCCACCGGCACCGACAACGCCGACAAGGTGATCGCCCACATGAAGAAGACGCCGATCAACGACATGTTCGCCAAGAACGGCGTGATCCGCCCGGACGGCCGCATGGTCTACGACATGTACCTGATGCAGGTGAAGAAGCCGTCGGAATCGAAGTACCCCTGGGACTACTACAAGGTCGTCGCCACCATCCCCGGCGACCAGGCCTACACCAAAAAAGCCGAAACCAAGTGCTCCTTGTGGAAATGAGCGCCTGGCAGCGCCTTCGATAAGCGTTAGCCAAAAAACCGTCGTCCCGGCGAAGGCCTCGGCGGCCCCGCCGGGATCCAAGTTCCGTCGATCCTCCCGGAACCCAGCAAAGCGACCCATGGACATCTTCGGCATCCCCCACCAAGCCCTGCTCAGCCAACTCCTGCTCGGCCTGGTCAACGGCTCCTTCTACGCCATGCTCTCCCTGGGCCTGGCCGTGATCTTCGGCCTGCTCAACGTCATCAACTTCTCCCACGGCGCCCTGTACATGGTCGGCGCCTTCACCGCCTACATCGGCGCCACCAGCTTCGGCCTGAACTACTGGGCCATGCTTCTGATCGCCCCGCTGCTGGTCGGCCTGTTCGGCATCCTGATCGAACGCTCCATGCTGCGCTGGCTGTACAAGCTCGACCACCTCTACGGCCTGCTGCTCACCTTCGGCATCACCCTGCTGCTGGAAGGCGTGTTCCGCTCCTTCTTCGGCGTCTCCGGCCAGACCCTGGACGTGCCCGAGCAACTGACCGGCGCCACCGACCTGGGCTTCATGATCCTGCCGAACTACCGCGCCTGGGTGGTCGCCGCTTCGGTCGTGGTCTGCCTCTCGACCTGGTTCGTGATCGAGAAGACCCGCCTGGGCGCCTACCTGCGCGCCGGCACCGAGAACCCGCGCCTGGTCGAGGCCTTCGGCGTCAACGTGCCGCTGATGGTCACGCTCACCTATGGCTTCGGCGTGGCGCTGGCGGGCTTCGCCGGCGTGCTGGCCGCGCCCGTGATCAACGTGACGCCCCTGATGGGATCGAACCTGATCATCGTGGTCTTCGCGGTGGTCGTGATCGGCGGCATGGGCTCGATCCTGGGTTCCATCCTCACCGGCCTGGCGCTGGGCGTGATCGAGGGCCTGACCCGCGTGTTCTACCCGGAAGGTTCGGAAGTGGTGGTCTTCGTCGTGATGGTCATCGTGCTGCTGCTGCGCCCGGCCGGGCTGTTCGGCAAAGAGAAATAGGAGGGCGCCCGTGAACAAGAAAACTGCTTACCTGATCGTTCTGGCCTTGGCCTTGGCGCTGGCCGCGCCCTTCCTGGCCTATCCGGTGTTCCTGATGAAGCTCCTGTGCTTCGCCCTGTTCGCCTGCGCCTTCAACCTCCTGATCGGCTTCACCGGCCTGCTCTCGTTCGGCCACGCGGCCTTCTTCGGCGCGGCCGGCTACACCACCGGCCACCTGCTGGCCGTGGCCGGCCTACCGACGCCGGTCGGCATCCTGCTCGGCGTGCTGGCCAGCGGTGTGCTCGGCCTGGTGATCGGCGCGCTTGCGATCCGCCGCCAGGGCATCTACTTCTCGATGATCACGCTGGCGCTGGCCCAGATGGTCTATTTCGCCGCCCTGCGCGCGCCCTTCACCCACGGCGAGGACGGCCTGCAGGGCGTGCCGCGCGGGACGCTGCTGGGCCTGGACCTGTCGAACGACCTGGCGATGTACTACGTGGTGCTGGCCATTTTCGTCGCCGGTTTCGCGCTCATCGTGCGCACCGTGCATTCGCCCTTCGGCCAGGTGCTCAAGGCGATCAAGGAGAATGAGGCGAGGGCGGTCTCGCTGGGCTACGAGGTGGACCGCTACAAGCTGCTGGCCTTCGTCCTGTCCGCCGCCCTGGCAGGGCTCGCAGGAGCCACCAAAACGGTCGTCCTGGGCTTCGAGACGCTTACCGACGTCCACTGGACCATGTCGGGCCTGGTGGTCCTCATGACCCTCGTAGGGGGCATGGGAACGATGGCCGGGCCCATCCTCGGCGCCTTCCTGGTGGTGGCGCTGGAAAACAAGCTGGGCGACCTCGGCGCCTGGCTGGCGGAGTCGCTCGGCATCGCCTGGTTCGGGACCCTGGGCGAGTCGGTGGGCATGGTGACCGGCCTGATCTTCATTGTCTGCGTTCTCTTGTTCCGGCGTGGTATTGTTGGGGAAATTGGTGTGCTGCTAGGAAGGAGCTCAAAAGCAAGTTCCTGACGAGCGGACACGTTTGCCTGCGTCGGAGGGAGCATGAGCGTCGAATCGCACTATGCCGTCGTCAACGGCCTCACCATGCACTATGTGAGCATGGGCGAGGGCCCGCCCGTCTTCCTGCTGCACGGTTTTCCGGATACCCACGAGATCTGGCGCAAGCAGATCCCGGCCCTGGCGGCGGCCGGCATGCGCGTCATCGCTCCCGACCTGCGCGGCTACGGCAAGACCGATGCACCGACCAGCACCGGTGCCTACGCCATCGAATTCCTGTGCGCCGACGTGATCGGCTTGATGGACGCGCTCGGCATCGAGAAGGCGGCCGTGGTCGGCCACGACTGGGGCGGCCTCGTCGGCTGGCAGCTGTGCATGGACGCGCCGCAGCGCGTCGAGCGCTTCGCCGCCTTGTCCACAGGTCATCCCGCCGCCATCGCCCACGCTGGCGCAGCCCAGCGGATGCGCTTCTGGTACATCCTGGGCTTCATGATGCCGGTGGTGGCCGAGCACGCGATCAAGGCCAGGGACTGGTACTTCCTGCGCCAGATGACCCGCAACAGGGAGCAGCAGGCTATCTGGCGCAAGGCGCTGGAGCCGGAAGGGCGCCTGACCGCGGCGCTCAACTACTACCGCGCCAACCTCAAGCTGGGTTCGCCGCGCCGCTGGCATCCGGTCGAGGTGCCGGTGATGGGCGTGTGGAGCGACCGCGATCCGGCGCTCGGCGAAAAGCAGATGCTGGATTCGGCCGAGCACTGCCAGGCCGGGTTCCGCTATGAGCGCCTGAGCGGGGCAGGGCACTGGATGCAGCTTTCGGCCACCGATCGCCTCAACGCCCTGCTGATCGATTTCCTTACCAGCGCGCCCTACAAGGCGGCGGCGTAGATCGCCCGCGCGTGCTCGCGCGTGACTTCGCGCGGGTTGTTGCCGAGCAGGCGGGTCTGGAGCATGGCGTCGTCGGCCAGGCGGTCGAGGTCGCTTTCCTCGATGCCGACCTGCCGCAACATCGTCTCGATCCCGGTCATCTTGGCGGTTTGTTGCGCCGCAACAATCAGCGCCCTCGCCCTCGCTTCGCTGCTGCCGCTCGCGTGCGGGACCACGATGCCGGCCAGTTCGGCATACGGCGCCTCGGCCTGCGGCAGGTTAAATTCGAGCACATGTGGCAGCACCAGGGAGTTGGACAGCCCATGCGGCACATGGAAGATGCCGCCGATGGGATAGGCCAGCGCGTGCACCGCTGCCACCGGGGCATTCGAGAAGGCCTGTCCGGCGAGACAGGCGCCAAGCAGCATCGCCTGCCGGACCTCGAGGTCCCGGCCGCGTTCGCAGGCCGGCAAGAGGTTGCGCGACAGCAGGCTCAAGGCTTCCCTGGCGAGCGCGTCGGACAGCGGGTTCTTCCTGTGCTTGCTCGTATAGGCTTCGATGGCGTGCACCATCGCGTCGATGCCGGTCGCGGCCGTCACTTTGGGCGGCAGGCCGAGGGTCAGGGTGGCGTCGAGGATGGCAAGGTCCGCGTAGAGCTGGGGTGCGACGACGCCCATCTTGGTGGTCGCGCCGGTGGTGACGATGGCGATGTTGGTCACCTCGGAACCGGTGCCGGCGGTGGTCGGCACCTGGACCAAGGGCAAGCGCCCGCCGACGACCTTGCCGATGCCGTAGATGTCGGCCAGGGCCTGCGCGCCGCCGGTCAGCACGGCGACGAGCTTGGCGACGTCCATCGAACTGCCGCCGCCAAAGCCGATGACGAGGTCGGCCTCATGGCGGCGCGCCGCCTCGACCGCGTCAAGCACGACCAGTTCTGGAGGATCGGCGACCACGTCCGACCAGACTGCCGGCTGCATGCCGCACGCCGCCATGTCCTGCCGTGCCGGTTCGATCAGGCCGGTGCGCAGGAAGCCGGGGTCGGTCACGATCAGCGGACGTCGCGCATGCGGGAAACGCTCGGCCAGCACCCTGCCGAGCTTCGAGGCAAGGCCGGCTTCGGACAGGATGCTGGCGACGGTCTGGAAGGCGAAGGCGGTCATGCTGGTCTCCTCATGGCGTGATTGGTCTAGCTTACCGCATTCAGTTTTCCGCCGACAGTGCGGGTTGCATCTGGGAAGTTAGCTTGCCGTACAATTCACGGTCTGCACTCATCCGAAAGTTCCCCATGATCGACTTTGTGTGGCTCGGTGGCGCTGCCTTTGCCGCCGGCCTGGTCGACGCCGTTGTCGGCGGCGGCGGCCTGATCCAGATTCCTGCCATGTTTTCGCTGCTGCCGAGGGAGGCGCCCGCCACCCTGCTGGGCACCAACAAGTTTGCCGCGATCTTCGGCACCGGGTCGGCGGCCCTCAATTACGCGCGCCGTGTGCGGGTGGCCTGGAGCACGGCGGCGCCGGCGGCGATCGCTGCCTTCGCCCTCTCCTTTGCCGGCGCATGGACCGTCACGCGTGTCCCTGCAGACTTTGTACGTACACTCTTGCCCTTCATCTTGGTTGCGGTTGCTGTCTACACTTTCAGGAAGAAGGACCTGGGTGCGGTGCACGCACCTGTGCACAGCGGCTTGGCGGAGCGGTACTGGGCGATCGGTATTGGCGCCGCCATCGGTTTCTATGATGGCTTCTTCGGTCCGGGCACCGGCAGTTTCCTGATCTTCCTCTTCGTTCGCTTCTTCGGGTTCGACTTCCTGAGTGCCTCGGCCGCCGCCAAGATCGTCAACGTGGCCTGCAATCTCTCCGCCCTGATGTGGTTCGGCTATAGCGGTCACATCCTGTGGCAGATCGGTTTGCTCATGGCTGGCTGCCAGATTGCCGGGTCGCTGGTGGGCACCAAGCTGGCGCTGAAGCACGGCAGCGGCTTCGTTCGCAAGCTCTTCCTGTTCGTCGTGAGCGCGCTGATCTTGAAGACGGCTTACGATGCCTTCACCAAGCTAGGCTGGTAGAAGTCTGTTCCACGTGAAACAAAACCGGGCCGACACCCCGGCTTTTTTATTGTTTCACGTGGAACCATGTCGGCATACAGCTGAGCACTGTTTCACGTGAAACAAAATTCGTCGTTTTCCGGATCCATCGAGAGTCTGCCGAGAAAAAAGAATCTATAATCGCGCATTAGCCTTCCTCGCATTACTCCCATCATGCTATTTCCTACCGAATTCGACGTCATCGTCGTCGGCGGCGGCCACGCCGGAACCGAGGCCGCGCTCGCGTCCGCACGCACCGGTCAAAAGACCCTGCTGCTCACGCACAACATCGAAACCCTGGGTGCGATGTCCTGCAACCCATCCATCGGCGGCATCGGGAAGGGCCACCTGGTCAAGGAAGTCGACGCCCTCGGCGGCGCCATGGCCATCGCCACCGATGAAGCCGGCATCCAGTTCCGCATCCTGAACTCGTCCAAGGGCCCGGCCGTGCGTGCCACCCGCGCCCAGGCCGACCGTGTCCTGTACAAGGCCGCCATCCGCTCGCGCCTCGAGAACCAGCCGAACCTGTGGCTGTTCCAGCAGGCCGTGGACGACCTGATGGTGGAGGGCGACCGCGTGGTCGGTGCCGTCACCCAGGTCGGCCTCAAGTTCCGCGCCCGCGCCGTGGTGTTGACTGCTGGCACCTTCCTGGACGGCAAGATCCACGTCGGCCTGCAGAACTACTCGGGCGGCCGCGCGGGCGATCCGCCGGCGGCCTCGCTGTCCGCGCGCCTGAAGGAACTCAAGCTGCCGCAGGGCCGCCTGAAGACCGGCACGCCGCCGCGCATCGACGGGCGCAGCATCGATTTCTCGGTGCTGTCCGAGCAGCCCGGCGACCTCGATCCGGTGCCGGTGTTCTCGTACATGGGCAACGCCGCCATGCACCCGCGCCAGGTGCCGTGCTGGGTCACCCACACCAACGAAAAGACCCACGACATCATCCGCTCCGGCCTGGACCGCAGCCCGATGTACACCGGCGTGATCGAAGGCGTCGGCCCACGCTATTGCCCCTCGATCGAGGACAAGATCCACCGCTTCGCCTCGAAAGAGTCGCACCAGATCTTCCTCGAGCCGGAAGGGCTCACCACCAACGAGTTCTATCCGAACGGGATCTCGACCAGCCTGCCGTTCGACGTGCAGCTGGAACTGGTGCGCTCGATGCGCGGCCTGGAAAACGCCTTCATCCTGCGCCCCGGCTACGCCATCGAATACGATTACTTCGACCCGCGCGGCCTCAAGGCCTCGCTGGAAACCAAGGCGATCAAGGGCCTGTTCTTCGCCGGCCAGATCAACGGCACCACCGGCTATGAAGAAGCCGCGGCCCAGGGCCTGCTGGCCGGCCTGAACGCCGCCCTGCAAACCCAAGGCAAGGACGCCTGGACGCCGAGCCGCTCGGAAGCCTACCTCGGCGTGCTGGTCGACGACCTCACTACCCAGGGCGTGGCCGAGCCTTACCGCATGTTCACCAGCCGCGCCGAGTACCGCCTCTCGCTGCGCGAGGACAATGCCGACATGCGCCTGACCGAGATCGGCCGCCAGCTCGGCGTGGTCGGCGACGCCCAGTGGGAAGCATTCGAGAAGAAGCGCGAATCGGTGGCGCGCGAGCTCGAACGCCTGCGCTCGACCTGGGTCAACCCCCGCATCCTCGCCGCGGCCGAATCCGAGCGCGTGGTGGGGCAGGCCATCGAGCGCGAATACAACCTGGCCGACCTGCTGCGCCGTCCGGGCGTCGAATACGACACCCTGATGAGCATGACCGGCAATGAAGGCCAGGCGCTGGCCGGCCCCGGCGTGGAAGACCCGGCGGTGAAGGAGCAGGTGGAAATCCAAATCAAGTACGCAGGCTACATCGACCGCCAGGCCCGCGAAGTGGAGCGCCACGAGCACTACGAGAACCTCAAGCTGCCGGAGAACCTGAACTACCTGGAGATCCAGGCGCTGTCGATCGAAGTCCGCCAGAAGCTGGACAAGCAGCGTCCGGAGACCCTGGGCCAGGCTTCGCGCATCTCGGGTGTGACCCCGGCGGCGATTTCGCTGCTGCTGGTGCACCTGAAAAAGCGCGGCGCCAAGGGCTTCACCAGCGTGCCGGCGGAGCAGGCCGAATGAGGGGGTTCGATCGCGCGCTCCTGAGCAAAGTGCTGGCGGACGGCATCATCGAGATGAAGCTCGACGTCAGCGAGGCCCAGCAGGGCCAGCTGATGGATTACCTGGCGCTGATGGCCAAGTGGAATTCGGTCTATAACCTGACCTCGCTGCGCGACCCGATGCAGATGGTGACCCACCACCTGCTCGATTCGCTCGCGGCCGTGCCGGCCTTCGCCGGCGCGCGCAAGGTGCTGGATGTGGGGGCAGGGGGCGGATTGCCGGGCATCGTGCTGGCGATCAGCCGGCCGGACATGAAAGTGTCCATGATCGACACCGTGCACAAGAAAACCGCCTTCCTCACGCAGGTGAAGGCGGAGCTCGGCCTGGCGAACGTCAGCGTGCACACGAAAAAGGTGCAGGACCTGGAGGTGAGCGACAAATTCGACGTGATCACCTCGCGCGCGTTCGCCGACCTGTCCGATTTCGTGGAGTGGTCCGGCCACCTGCTGGCCGAGGGCGGGCGCTTCATCGCCTTGAAAGGGGTGGCGCCGAGCGAGGAACGCGAGCGGCTGCCGGCAGACTGGAAAGTGACCGGTTTGCAGCCCCTGCAGGTGCCCAGGCTGGGAGCGGAGCGGCACCTGGTGTTCATCGAACGAAACCACTAAACGGTATAGCTCGAATAAACTGAATAAATAGTTTATACCGTTTAAACCGTATAAATAGTTTTATCGATTTGTACGATATGAACGGTATAGCGTCTTGTTGTCGGATCCACGGATAAGAATAGATGGCGAAGATATTTTGCGTTGCTAACCAAAAGGGTGGGGTCGGCAAGACCACCACCACCGTCAACCTGTCGGCCGGCCTCGCCAAGCTGAACCAGCGCGTGCTGCTGGTCGACCTCGACCCGCAGGGCAACGCCACCATGGGGGCGGGCATCAACAAGGCGGAACTCGACGCCTCGATCTACCAGGTGCTGCTGGGCGAGGCGGAAGTGGCGGCGGCGCGCCGGCGCTCGGAGTCCGGCCGCTTCGACGTGCTGCCCGCCAACCGCGAGCTGGCCGGCGCCGAAGTCGAGATGGTCTCGCTGGAGAACCGCGAGAAGCGCCTGAAGGACGCGCTGGCCAAGGTCGACGCCGACTACGACTTCATCCTGATCGACTGCCCGCCGGCGCTGTCCCTGCTCACGCTCAACGGCCTGTGCTCGGCGCACGGCGTGATCATCCCCATGCAGTGCGAGTACTACGCGCTCGAAGGCCTGTCCGACCTGGTCAACACGATCAAGAAGGTGCACGCCAACCTCAACACCGAGCTGCGCATCATCGGCCTGCTGCGCGTGATGTTCGATCCGCGCATGACGCTCTCGCAGCAGGTCTCGCTCCAGCTCGAGCAGCACTTCGGCGACAAGGTGTTCAAGACCATCATCCCGCGCAACGTGCGCCTGGCCGAGGCCCCGTCCTACGGCATTCCCGGCGTGGTGTTCGATCCCTCGTCCAAGGGCGCCCAGGCGTACATCGCCTTCGGCGCCGAGATGATCGACCGCATCAAGACAATGTAACTTCATAGAACCAGACCAAGATGGCAACCAAAAAACTGAAAGGACTCGGCCGCGGCCTCGACGCGCTGCTGGGCGGCGACAGCGCACCGGCGCCGGTCGCGAACAATCCCTCGGCCCTGCCGGTCGGCGAGATCCAGGCCGGCAAGTACCAGCCGCGCACCCGCATGGACGAAGGCTCGCTGAGCGAGCTGGCGACCTCGATCAAGACCCAGGGCGTGATGCAGCCGGTGCTGGTGCGTCCGCTGCCCGCCGGCTCGCCGGCGCGCTACGAGATCATCGCAGGCGAACGGCGCTTCCGCGCGGCCCAGATGGCCGGCCTGGAAGAGATCCCGGTGCTGGTGCGCGATGTCGACGACCAGGCCGCCGCGGCCATGGCCCTGATCGAGAACATCCAGCGCGAGGACCTCAACCCGCTGGAAGAGGCGCAAGGTATCCAGCGCCTGATCTCGGACTTCAACTTCACCCACGAGCAGGCCGCGGCCGCGGTCGGCCGTTCGCGCAGCGCCGTGTCGAACCTGTTGCGCCTGATCAACCTGGCCCAGCCGGTCCAGACCATGCTGATGGCCGGCGACATCGACATGGGCCATGCGCGCGCCCTGCTGGCGGTCGACAGCGCCAACCAGATCACCCTCGCCAACCACGTGGTCGCCAAGCGCCTGTCGGTGCGTGAGACCGAAAAGCTGGTCGCGCGCGCGCTCGAGGAACAGAACGCGCCGGCAACGCCCGCCCGCGCCAAGGAAAAGCCGGGCGACATCGTGCGCCTGGAAGAAGAGCTGTCCGACCACCTCGCCACCCCCGTCATGTTCAAGATGGGCGCGAAAGGGAAGGGGCAGCTCATCATCGACTTCGCCGACCTCGACATCCTCGACGGCGTGTTGGCCCGCCTGCGCGCCTGAGCCAGAAGGTCCTGCCAGCGTGTGGAAGCCCCGCTTTCCACGCGCTGGCAATCCGCGCTAAAGCGCTTCCTCAGAGTAATCCTGCCTTACAGAAAAACAACGTCCGCAGCGCGTCAGCCTGCCTCAACTCTTGTATAAAACCCCACAGATTGTTAACTCTGGCCGCGTCAGAGGTCGTTCAGTAAGTATCTGAAAAGATTGCAGAATTTGTCACGGATACGTCACATTTGCGGGGTCTTTACACGGCAGTTATAAGCGGAGAATCGTTTGACTCACGTCCGTATAACCACTTATAATCCCGCTGATTCATGTAATTACCACATCGTTAACCGTCCCAAATGCGCTGGCGCGAGACTTAGAAAAATATGCTGCGCATCGTTTCCCTGCAGTTGATCGCAACGGTAGTCGTCGGCCTCATCGCCGCACTGCTGGGGGGCCGGGCTGCGATGTTTTCGGCGGTACTGGGTGGTCTGTGTTGTGTCCTGCCCAACGGCATCATGGCCTTCCGCCTGTTTGCCGCGTCATCGAAGGCGGGAGGGGCGAACCCCTTCACGTTTTTCATCTGGGAATTTGTAAAGATTGCATTGACGCTGGCGCTGCTGGGCGCGACGGCGTGGCTGTACCGCGATCTGAACTGGCTGGCCCTGCTGGGCGGGTTCATCGTGGCACTGAAGAGTTACATCATCTTATTATTTAGGCATTGACATGGCGACTCCAACCGAAGGCGCAGCACACGCGCCCACCGCTTCAGAATACATCCGGCACCACCTCGGCCACCTGTCGAACCAGCACCAGAACGGTCCTGTGGATTTCTCCGTGATCCACTTCGACACCCTGTTCTGGTCGATCGCCATGGGCGTGATCGGCTGCCTGATCATGTGGCTGGCCGCGCGCCGCGCCACTTCGGGCGTGCCGGGCCGCTTCCAGGCCGCCGTCGAGATGCTGGTCGAGATGGTCGAAGACCAGTCGAAGTCCATCGTCCACGGCGACCGCAGCTTCATCGCTCCGCTGGCCCTGACCGTGTTCGTCTGGGTCGCCCTGATGAACTCCCTGGACTTCCTGCCGGTCGACCTGTTCTCCTATGCCTTCAGCCTGCTGGGCGTGGAACACATCTTCCCCTACCACCGCGTGGTCCCGACCGCCGACCTCAACGGCACCATCGGCATCTCGCTGGGCGTCCTGGTCCTGATGCTCTACTACGGCATCAAGGTCAAGGGCCTGGGCGGCTGGCTCCATGAACTGTTCGCAGCACCGTTCGGCATCGCCATGGCGCCGTTCAACCTGCTCCTGAACATCATCGAATATGCAGCAAAAATGGTGTCGCTCGGTATGCGACTGTTCGGCAACATGTTCGCCGGTGAGCTGCTGTTCCTCTTGATCGCGCTGCTGGGCTCGACCGCCACCATCTTCGGTTTCGTCGGCCACGTGATTGCGGGCTCCATCTGGGCGATCTTCCACATCCTGATCGTGTTCCTGCAGGCATTCATCTTCATGATGCTGACGCTGGTGTATCTCGGTCAGGCCCATGAAGGCCACTGATCGGCGCCGCAAGCATCGAACAGATAGTGGTTGTAACGAAGTTGTAGTTTTTATCTAGTTTTTAAATTAACTTTTTGGAGTAATCATGACTGACGTTTCTTTTGTTGCACTGGCTTGCGGTTTGATCATCGGCCTCGGCGCTATCGGCGCATGTATCGGTATCGCTCTGATGGGCGGTAAATACCTCGAAGCCTCGGCACGTCAGCCTGAACTGATGAACACCCTGCAGACCAAGATGTTCCTGCTGGCTGGTCTGATCGACGCGGCATTCCTGATCGGTGTTGGTATCGCAATGCTGTTCGCATTCGCCAACCCGTTCACCGGCTAAGACCTGACGGCTTGAAGTCTTGAAGGGCCGAACCAGTTCCTGGTTCGGCATCCGTGTTTCTGTAAGAGGGAAAATACCGTGAACCTTAACGCAACGATGTTTGCACAGCTCGTGGTCTTCCTCATCCTGGCGTTCTTCACGATGAAATTCGTGTGGCCGCCACTGATGAAAGCGCTCGACGAGCGCGCCGAGAGGATTGCGAATGGACTGGCCGCTGCCGACCGCGGCAAGGCTGACCTGGCTGCCGCTGAAAAGCGTGTGCAGACCGAACTGGCGAGCGCACGTGACGAAGTCCAGAAGCGTATCGCCGACGCCGAGAAGCGCGCCGCCGCGATCATCGACGAAGCCAAGCGCACCGCCAGCGAAGAAGCTGCCCGTATCGTCGCCAATGCCAAGGCAGAGGCCGAGCAGCAAGTGACCCGTGCCCGCGAAGAACTGCGCGGCCAGGTGGCGACGCTTGCCGTCCAGGGCGCCGAGCAGATCCTGAAGCGCGAAGTGAACGCAGCGGCCCACGCCGACCTGCTGTCGCAACTGTCGACCGAGCTCTGATCATGGCAGAACTCGCAACCGTCGCCCGCCCCTACGCCGAAGCGCTGTTCCGTGTCGCCCAACAAGGCGACATGGCCGCGTGGTCGGCCATCGCTTCGGAACTCGGCCAGATCGGCGCGAACCCCGAAGTGCAGGCCTTCGCCAGCAACCCGAACGTCACCCACGCACAGCTGGCGGACACGATTGCGTCCCTGGTCAAGTCGCCGCTGAACGCTGAAGCGAAGAACTTTATTGCGATGTTGGCCGAAAACGGCCGCATCAACCTGCTGCCCGAGATCAGCGCGCAGTTCGCCGCCCTGAAGAACGCGAACGAAGGCGCTGCCGACGCGACGATCTACAGCGCGTTCGAGATCTCGGCCGACCAGCTGGCGCAGCTGGTCCCCACGCTGGAAAAGAAATTTGGCCGCAAGCTGAACCCCACGGTCACCGTGGATCCTTCGCTGATCGGTGGTGTGCGCGTGGTCGTTGGCGACGAAGTGCTCGATACCTCGGTACGCGCCAAGCTGCAACAGATGCATGTTGCGCTGGTGTCGTAAGCGTCGAGCACCCGCCGACCTCACGCCCTTGCCCTACGCATCAAGAAACTATTATTGGAGTTAGCAAGCATGCAACTTAACCCATCTGAAATCAGCGAACTGATCAAGAGCCGGATCCAGGGCCTGGAGGCTTCCGCTGATGTTCGCAATCAAGGCACGGTGATCTCCGTCGCCGACGGTATCTGCCGCATCCATGGCCTGTCGGACGTGATGCAGGGCGAGATGCTGGAATTCCCCGGCAACACCTTCGGTCTGGCGATGAACCTCGAGCGCGACTCCGTCGGCGCCGTGATTCTGGGCGCCTACGAGCACATCTCGGAAGGCGACACCGTCAAGACCACCGGCCGCATCCTGGAAGTGCCGATCGGTCCGGAACTGCGTGGCCGCGTCGTCAACGCACTGGGCCAGCCGATCGACGGCAAGGGCCCGGTCAACGCCCAGCTGACCGCCCCGATCGAAAAGATCGCTCCGGGCGTCATCGCGCGTGAATCCGTGTCGCAGCCGATGCAGACCGGCATCAAGTCGATCGACGCGATGGTGCCGATCGGCCGTGGCCAGCGTGAGCTGATCATTGGCGACCGCCAGACCGGCAAGTCGGCCGTGGCTGTCGATGCGATCATCAACCAGAAGGGCCAGGGCGTCACCTGCGTGTACGTCGCGATCGGCCAGAAGGCATCGACCATCAAGAACATCGTGCGTTCGCTGGAACAGCACGGCGCGATGGAATACACCATCGTGGTCGCCGCTTCCGCCTCGGAATCGGCTGCAATGCAATACATCTCGGCCTACTCGGGCTGCGCGATGGGCGAATACTTCCGCGACCGCGGCGAAGACGCGCTGATCGTGTATGACGACCTGTCGAAGCAGGCTGTCGCCTACCGTCAGATCTCGCTGCTGCTGCGCCGTCCGCCGGGCCGCGAAGCCTACCCGGGCGACGTGTTCTACCTGCACAGCCGCCTGCTCGAGCGCGCAGCCCGCGTGAACGCCGATTACGTCGAGAAGTTCACCAACGGCGCCGTCACCGGCAAGACCGGTTCGCTGACCGCACTGCCGATCATCGAAACCCAGGCTGGCGACGTCTCGGCCTTCGTGCCGACCAACGTGATTTCGATTACCGACGGCCAGATCTTCCTGGAGACCTCGCTGTTCAACGCCGGTATCCGTCCTGCGATCAACGCCGGTATCTCGGTGTCGCGCGTCGGTGGCGCCGCCCAGACCAAGGTCATCAAGGGCCTGTCGGGCGGTATCCGTACCGACCTGGCGCAGTACCGTGAACTGGCCGCCTTCGCGCAGTTCGCATCGGACCTGGACGAATCGACCCGCAAGCAGCTGGACCGCGGCGCCCGCGTGACCGAGCTGCTGAAGCAGCCGCAGTTCTCGCCGCTGTCGACCTCGCTGATGGCCGCATCGCTGTTCGCCGTCAACAAGGGCTACCTGGACGACATCGAAGTCAAGAAAGTGCTGCCGTTCGAGCACGGCCTGCACAACTTCCTGAAGTCGAGCCACGCCGCCCTGCTGTCGAAGATCGACGAAACCAAGCAACTGGACAAGGACGGCGAAGCTGCGCTGGCCGCTGCCATTGCTGATTTCAAGAAATCCGGCGCATATTAATCGTCAAGCCGGCGCCGCTCGAGCAGCGGCGCCGGTGCGCGGAAGGAGTGAGGACTCATGGCAGTAGGCAAAGAGATTCGTGGCAAGATCAAGAGCGTAGAGAATACGAAGAAGATCACCAAGGCGATGGAAATGGTCGCCGCATCGAAAATGCGCAAGGCGCAGGATCGCATGCGCGCCGCCCGTCCCTATAGTGAAAAGGTTCGTGCGATCACCGCCAATCTTGCCGGCGCAAACCCGGAGTACACCCATCCGTTCATGGCGCATGCCAAGGACGTGAAGGCGAACGCCGTCGGTTTCATCGTCGTCACGACCGACAAGGGTCTGTGCGGCGGCATGAACACCAACGTGCTGCGCCAGGTGACCCTGAAGGCGCGCGAACAGGAGCAGGCCGGCAAGTCTGTCGAGGCGATCGCCATCGGCAACAAGGGCCTGAGCTTCCTGAACCGTATGGGCATGAAGCTGGTCTCGCAAGCGACCCAGCTCGGCGACACCCCGCACCTGGACAAGCTGATCGGCCCGGTCAAAGTGATGCTGGACGCGTACCAGGAAGGCAAGCTCGACGCTGTCTACCTGTGCTACACCAAGTTCATCAACACGATGAAGCAGGAACCGGTGGTCGAGCAGCTGCTGCCGCTGCCGGCGAAGCACATGGAAACGGAAGCAGGCGGACACAGCTGGGACTACATCTACGAACCGGAAGCGGCCGTCGTCATCGACGAACTGCTGGTGCGTTATGTGGAAGCGCTGGTGTACCAGGCCGTTGCCGAGAACCTGGCGTCCGAGCAGTCGGCGCGCATGGTGGCGATGAAGGCAGCGAGCGACAACGCCGGTAGTGTCATCAGCGACCTGAAGCTGGTCTACAACAAGACCCGCCAGGCAGCGATTACCAAAGAACTCTCCGAGATCGTGTCTGGGGCAGCCGCAGTTTAAAACGATTGGGGAAAGAGTTGAGCGAGCAAAGCGAGCGGTACTCTGTCCCCAACTAGTTATAACTGACTAAGCTAGTCACGATTTTAAGCAAAAGAATTTAACTATATCTGAAGGAACGAAAATGGCTGATGGCAAAATCGTTCAGTGTATCGGCGCCGTGGTTGACGTGGAATTCCCGCGTGACTCCATGCCGAAAGTGTACGACGCACTGAAAATGGAAGGTTCGGAACTGACCCTGGAAGTTCAGCAGCAGCTGGGCGACGGCGTGGTCCGTACCATTGCACTGGGCAGCTCGGAAGGCCTGCGTCGCGGCATGATCATCCAGAACACCGGCCACCCGATCATGGTTCCGGTCGGCACCCCGACCCTGGGCCGCATCATGGACGTGCTGGGCAACCCGATCGACGAATGCGGTCCGGTCAGCCACGAGCGCATGGCTTCGATCCACCGCGATGCGCCTGCCTACGACGAGCTGTCGCCGTCGACCGACCTGCTGGAAACCGGCATCAAGGTGATCGACCTGGTCTGCCCGTTCGCCAAAGGCGGTAAGGTCGGCCTGTTCGGCGGCGCCGGCGTCGGCAAGACCGTCAACATGATGGAACTGATCAACAACATCGCGAAGGCGCACTCGGGTCTGTCCGTGTTCGCCGGCGTGGGTGAGCGTACCCGTGAAGGTAACGACTTCTACCACGAGATGGCGGACGCCAAGGTCGTCGACCTGGAAAACCCGACCAACTCGAAGGTGGCGATGGTCTACGGCCAGATGAACGAACCGCCGGGCAACCGTCTGCGCGTCGCGCTGACCGGCCTGACCATGGCGGAAGCCTTCCGTGACGAAGGCAAGGACGTCCTGTTCTTCGTCGACAACATCTACCGTTACACCCTGGCCGGTACCGAAGTGTCGGCACTGCTGGGCCGTATGCCGTCGGCGGTGGGTTACCAGCCGACTCTGGCCGAAGAAATGGGCCGCCTGCAAGAGCGCATCACCTCGACCAAGACCGGTTCGATCACCTCGATCCAGGCCGTGTACGTCCCTGCGGACGACTTGACCGACCCGTCGCCGGCAACCACCTTCGCCCACCTGGACTCGACCGTCGTTCTGTCGCGTGACATCGCCTCGCTGGGTATCTACCCGGCAGTCGACCCGCTCGACTCGACCTCGCGCCAGCTGGACCCGCTGGTCGTCGGTGAAGAGCACTACAACACCGCGCGCGCCGTGCAGGGCACCCTGCAGCGCTACAAGGAACTGCGCGACATCATCGCGATTCTGGGCATGGACGAACTGGCGCCGGAAGACAAGCTGGTCGTGGCACGCGCCCGTAAGATGCAGCGTTTCCTGTCGCAGCCTTTCCACGTCGCTGAAGTGTTCACCGGCTCGCCGGGCAAGTACGTTTCGCTGAAGGACACGATCAAGGGCTTCAAGATGATCGCGTCGGGCGAACTGGACCACCTGCCGGAGCAGGCCTTCTACATGGTCGGCACCATCGAGGAAGCCATCGAGAAAGCCAAGAAACTGGCTGCCTAAGCTGGCTTCTTAACCTGAAGGACAGACATGGCAAACACTATTCACGTGGACGTGGTCTCGGCAGAGGAGCAGATCTTCTCCGGCGAGGCCGAATTCGTCGCGTTGCCGGGTGAAGCGGGTGAGCTGGGTATCTACCCGAAGCACACTCCGCTGATCACCCGCATCAGGCCGGGTGCTGTGCGTATTCAGGTTGCCGGCGGTGGCGAAGAGTTCGTCTTCGTCGCCGGCGGTATCCTCGAAGTGCAGCCGAACGCCGTGACCGTGCTGGCCGACACCGCGATCCGCGGTAGCGACCTGGACGAAGCCAAGGCGCAGGAAGCCAAGCGCAAGGCGGAAGAGCTGATGCTGAACAAGGAATCGCAGATCGACTACGCGAAAGCCCAGGCCGAAATGGCCGCGGCGATCGCGCAGCTGGCGGCGATCCAGAAGCTGCGTTCGAAAGGCCGTTGAGCTTCGCTGCTCGGCGACTCCAGCCGGTAGTTTAGTTAGCAATACCACGTCGTCCCCGGCCTCGGCGGCCCCCTTGGCGGGGATCCAAGTTTGCAAGCGTTTCGTTGACGCGAACAGAACTTGGGTCCCCGCCAAGGGGGCCGCCGAGGCCGGGGACGACGTTATTGTGCTCGGCGACTCCTGCCGCTAGTTTAGTTAGCAATACCACGTTGTCCCCGGCCTCGGCGGCCCCCTTTGCGGGGATCCAAGTACAGCAAGTGTTATCGCGATGCTTGCAAACTTGGGTCCCCGCCTCCGCGGGGACGACGTTTTCACTTTTGCGGCCGAAAACGGTTTGTTGCGCGGCCGGCGTCAGGATTCGCGTGGCCGGGCTTTGTTTCGAGGGGGACGCTGCAGTTGCTCATACCGCCAGGGCGTTTATCGGCAGCATTGTGGCCAGGCGCACTGTGGCTTGTCCGGGTTTCAGCTACCATGGCTCTTCAAGCATCCCCTGCGAGTCGACCATGAGCACCCCTCCCGCACCTGGCGAAGAAAACCACGCAAGCAAGGAAGCATCGTTCGGCCAAACCCTGTACCGCTTCCTGTTTTTCGACTGGTTGTTCCGCGACGTGAACGCCGCGCGCGACCTGTTCGAGCGCCATGCGGCGCGCCAGCACAACCAGCGCATGAGCCGCTACCTGCCGGTCTACCTGCGCCGCTGGTCCTTCCTGGCGGCTTTCGACTTCACCCTGGGATTGCTGTTCGAGCGCGTGCTGCAGGCGACCCTGATGTCGGCCTGGTTCTTCACCTGGTCCTGCGTCACCCTGACGGGCATGGTGGTGATCACCGTGGTCTGGCTCTTCCTGTCCTCGGCAAGGCTGTCCTAGGGCCTCAGGCGCGGGCAGGCTCGCGTCGGCGCCGCCACAGCAGGGCGCCCAGGCCGGCGAGCGCCATGGCGCCCATGCCGGGCTCGGGCACCGGGCTGGTGACCTGCACCGAGCTCGCGATCGCGTTGGCATCCATCTGCCATGAGCCTGGCGCATCCGGGTTGCCCGGATAGGTCTGGATACGCAAATACCCCGGCACTCCGCCGCCTGCGCCGGCATCGCGCGGCGCCAGCGGCGATTCCGTGAGACCGCCGGGGAAGGCATGCGACAGGCTGACCGAGACGTCGTAGCCGCCGTAGGAGAAGTCGACTTCGTGGAGGTAGCCGTACTGCCCGGTCTGCAGATAGCCGGCATCGCCTTGCCAGGGAGCGGTGGCGTATTCGAAGGTCTTATCGCCGATGGTGAGCGTCACCGCGACCGGGATGCCGTAACCGCTGACGCGCTGGCCGCTGTCGAAAATCGTATCGACCTCGCTGTCCCAGCTCGAGCGGATGACCAGCTCGTAGGGTAGCTGGCCGGCGCTCGCGTCGAAGCCGAAGTCCAGGTGCTCGAGCACCAGCCAGTCGGTATCCATCATGCCGCTCGCGCGCGACACGATCTCGGTGGGCGCGGCGAACGCCGCGAGAGGAAGGGCCAAGAGACCTGCACACAACTGCCTTGCGAGCGACGCCATGATGTTCTCCCGGTTACTCTCCCGATTGCCAGCCACGGCAGTATAGGCAGCTGTCGCGTCAGCGCGGCGCACGAATGGAGCGGCCCCCTGGGCAGGTAATGGAAGCAGTAAGCGCTAACTCAGCAGTATCCGCCCGACCGCCGGGGATCAGTCGCGCGCCTGCTCCGCGGCCAGCTTCAGCGCCACCTTGTGCCGGAAATAGTCTTCCTTCACATACCGGTACAGGTTCGCGCCAGGGCACACCGTCTTGTCCGAGTGGTCGCGGTGGCTGCGAATATCGTCCAGCGACACCCCGTACTTCCTGGCCAGCATCGCCATGACATTGACTACCGCATCGAGCTGCTGCTGGTTGGGCTCGACCTCCTCGAAATTACCCACCACCTCGATCAGCGCGTGCCCGGCCGGGTCGTATTCGGTATTGGTATCCCCGGCGAACTCGATCGGGCGCGCCGCGTACACCTTGCCCTCGAGGTCGATCACGTAGTGATAGGGGATGTCGAGCCAGCCCTTGGTGGTGCGCGACCAGGTCTGCAGGCGGCGCAGGTAAGCCTGGGGATCGGTGCCGGGCCGGAAGGGCTCGCCCTGGTGGTGCAGGGTGATGTGGGTGATCGCATGACGCCGCGCCTTGGCGGCATCCGCCGGGGTGCCGCCCCAGGCGGCCACCGGCACGATGGCGTTCTCGACCTCGCGCAGGGACGGGTCGGCGCGGACGGCGGAAGTGGCGAGGAGGGCGGCGGCGAGGAAACAGGACAGGGCGGGCAGGCGCATGGCGGACTCGAAAACGGACGAGCCCGCATCTTTTCACGATTCGGTCCGGCGCGCCAGCATGCGCACCCGGATGATGTGAACCTGATAAGCTAGCGCCAACAATAGAACACTACACCATCGACCATGAGAAGCATCGCCCAGATTCTCCACGAGAGCAAAATCATCGCCATCGTCGGCATGTCCAACAAGCCTGACCGGGCCAGCAACGAAGTCGGCGCCTACCTCAAGCAGGCCGGATACCAGATCATCCCCATCAACCCGAGCTATGCCGGCCAGACCATCCACGACGAGACCGTCTACGCCAGCCTGCAGGAAGCCGCCGACGCCCTGGCCTCGAGCGGCCAGCGAATCGACATCGTCGACTGCTTCCGCAAGTCCGAAGACATCCCGCCGGTCGCGCGCGAAGCCATCGCCGTGCGGGCCGGCTGCCTGTGGATGCAGCTCGACATCGAGAACCAGGCCGCGGCCGACCTGGCGCGCGCCGCCGGCCTCGACGTGGTCATGAACCGCTGCATCAAGATCGAACACCGCAGCCTGCAAGACTGAGCCATTCCAGGGCGGAAGGCTTGCGCTACAATCATGCGCACCTCTCTTCGTGGAACACGCTCATGACCAAGCTCTTCGCTCTCGCCATCGCGACGGCCGCCGCCGTCCTCACCCAGCCGGCCATGGCCCAGGCCCAGACCGGCGCCAGCGCCGCGCCGGCCGCCATGCGCCCGGTCGGCTGCCCGGCCGTCCTCAAGCACAACTTCAAGCGCCTGCAGGACGAGGCCCCCCAGGACCTGTGCCAGTACGCCGGCAAGGTGGTGCTGGTGGTGAACACCGCCAGCTACTGTGGCTTCACCAAGCAGTACGAGGGCCTGGAGCGGATCTTCGCGAAGTACAACGGCCGCGGCTTCGTGGTGCTGGGCTTCCCGTCCAACGACTTCGGCCAGCAGGAACCGGGCAACGCCAAGGAAATCGCCGACCTGTGCTTCAACACCTATGGCGTGAAGTTCCCGATGTTCGCCAAGAGCTCGGTCAAGGGCGAGGCCGCCAATCCGCTGCACGCCAGCCTGGCGAAGATCACCGGCCAGGAACCGAAATGGAACTTCACCAAGTACCTGATCGGCCGCGACGGCAAGGTGATCGGCCATTTCCCGAGCAAGGTCACGCCTGAAGACAGTCAGCTGGTTGGCAAAATCGAACAGGCCCTCGCGATGTAATTTTTATGACCACACTATCAGTGTGGTTATTTTGATCTGCATCAACGTTTTTTTTGCGTCGCATCAATAAGCTTACCCATGTCGAAGATGACATGTAGAAAGGTAAGAAGAAATGAAAGCGATGACGAAAAACCTGTTGCTGCTCTTGAGCGCCGCGGCCTGCGTGGCCCCTTTCCAGGCCCTGGCCCAGGAAAGCCCCTGGCTGCTGCGAGGCCGCGCCGTCCACATCGATCCCGTGAACCATGCGAGCCCGATCGGCGGCGCCGGCAACGCCGACCGCATCGAGGTCAGCAGCAAGACCATCCCCGAAGTCGATATCAGCTACTTCATCACGCCCCACATCGCGGCCGAGCTGGTGCTGACCTATCCACAGAAGCACAGCGTCAGGCTTGATGGCCAGCGCATCGGCTCCTTCCGCCACCTGCCGCCGACCCTGAGCCTGCAATACCACTTCCAGCCCGGCGCCGCCTTCAACCCCTACGTCGGCCTGGGCCTCAACTACACCCGCATCTCGAAGGTCAGGCTGCTGGAAGGCTTGTGCGAGCTCGAGAACGACAGCTGGGGCGCCTCGGTGGGCGCGGGTGTCGACTATCGCCTGAACGAGCGCTGGTCGCTCAATGTGGACGTGAAGAAGCTGCAGATCCGCAGTGACGTGTTCGTCGGCGGGGCCAAGATCAGCAAGCTGAAAGTCGATCCGGTCCTGTTCGGAGTCGGTGTCGGCTACCGCTTCTAAGACGCATCGAGCGCCAGCACGGCGCGCAGCGGGCCGCGCAGGGCGTTGCACACCACGATGTCCTCGGCCTGGGCCAGCATCTCGCGCGTGATCACGCGCTCGCTCGCATGCCAGGCGGGCGCGTCCAGCATCACGCGCCGCATTACGCCCGGCAGCACGCCGGACGAAAGCGGCGGCGTGAACCACAGCATGCCGAAGCGCAGGAACACGTTGCTGCGCCCGCCCTCGGTCAGTTCTCCCCGTTCGTTGAAGAACAGCGCGTCGAAGGCGCCATGCGCCTCGGCCGCCTTCCAGGCCGCGTCGTAGCGGCTGCGGATGCTGGTCTTGTGGCGCAGGAAGAGGTCGTGCGAACTGGTCGGCTCGGGCGCCAGCACCACCGTCACCGGTTCGCGCAGTTCGGCCAGCGGGCCGGAGCGCAGTTGCAGCCCGTGCGCATGCGAAGCGGCCATGCGCAGGCGGAACAGCTGCCCGGGTGGCAGGGACAGGCAGGCGTCGAGCAGCATGCGGCGCGCCTCTTCGCGCTCAAAGGGCAGGCCGAAGTAGGCGCAGGAGGCTTCGATGCGGTCCAGGTGCTGGTCGAGATGGCGCGGGCCGTCGTCCCAGGAGGCGCGCAGGGTCTCGAAGACCTCGAACTCGTTGCGCAAGCCGGTCAGGAAGCGCGCCTTGAGCCGGCATTCGGCGAATTCGGCCGCGGCGTCGCTGTCGTAGACGATGCCCGCGCCCACGCCCAGCTCCCCGCGCCGCACGCCGTTCGCCGGCGCCTCGAGCGCCAGGGTGCGGATCGGCACCGACAGGCAGAAGTCGCCGAAGCCCTGGTGCGCGCCGGGCGCGGGCGGATCGAACCAGCCGATCGCGCCGGTGTAGATGCCGCGCGCGTCCGGTTCCAGCTCGTGGATGATCTCCATCGTGCGGCGCTTGGGCGCGCCGGTGATCGAGCCGCAGGGGTAGAGGGCGGCGAAGATCTGTTCGAGCGTCGCGTCCGGGCGCAGTTCGGCCTGCACGGTGGAGGTCATCTGCAGCACGGCGCCGTAGCGCGTCACCTCGAACAAGGCCGGCACCCGCACGCTACCGGTGCGCGCCACGCGCCCCAGGTCGTTGCGCAGCAGGTCGACGATCATCAGGTTCTCGGCGCGGTTCTTGCTGTCCTCGGACAGGGCCCGGGCCTGCTGCGCGTCGATGGCGTCGTCGCCGCTGGCGGGCGCGGTGCCCTTCATCGGGCGCGCCAGCAGCTTGCCGCCCTCGTGGCGCACGAACAGCTCGGGCGAGAAGGACAGCAGCGCCCCGCCGTCCGGCAGCGCCACCAGGGCGCCGTAGGGCACCGGCTGGCGCGCGCGCAGGCGCGAGTAAAGCTGCACCAGCGGGCCGAAGGCCTCGAAGCGCAGGCGGTAGGTGTAGTTGACCTGGTAGGTGTCGCCGGCGGCGATGTAGTCGCGGATGCGACCGATGGCCTCGGTGAAGGCGGCTTCGTCGACGTTGGGCGCGATGTTCGCAACCCCGGCCACCCCGGCGGCTTCCTGCGCCCCGCTGCGGCTGGCCAGCCAGGCCGCGACCTGGGCGGCGGTCATGCGCTCGCATTCGGCGAACAGCAGCACCTGGGCCAGCGGGCCGGCCAGCGGCCGCGCCGGCAGGCCCTGCAGGTGGGCGCCCAGCTCGTAGCTCAGGAGGGGCACCGCGTACAGGCCGCGCCCCAGCGCCGCCTGCAGGTCGGCCAGCAGTTGCGGCCACCCGGCGGCATCCATGCAGCGCAGGGTGCCGGCGTGGCCGCGGTACAGTCGCGAGCCCGCCTCGCTGGCGGCGCCGGCGTCGTCCAGCAGCGCGAAGACTTCCGGGGCGTCCATCGGGGCTTGCCTAGTAGGCCAGCAGCAACGCGAGCTGCAGCGCGGTGTTCTCGGCCGGGTTCTGCTTGAAGCCGGTCTTGGCGTAGCGGTGCCAGCGCCCCGTCACATAACTCACCAAGAGGCTGGCGCGCGCGGCGACGTCGGCTTCCTCGCCATGGCCCTGGGTGACGGCGACCCGCAGCGCGCCCTTGAAGGCCAGTTCGATCTTGTCGTAGAACTGATTCATGCGCGCCTGCAGGCGCTCGTCCTCGCCCACCAGCGCGTCGCCGATCAGGACCCGGGTCATGCCCGGATTGTTGGCGGCGAAGGCCAGCAGCATCTGCAGGATGGCCCGGGCCTGTTCGATGCCGCCTTCCTCGCGTTCGGTGATCTGGTTGATCAGGCCGAACACGGTGGACTCGATGAATTCGATCAGGCCCTCGTACATCTGCGCCTTGCTGGCGAAATGGCGGTACAGGGCGGCCTCCGATACCGACAGGCGCGCAGCCAGCGCGGCGGTCGTGATCTTTTCGCCCTTGGGCTGCTCGAGCATCGAGGCCAGGGCCTGGAGGATTTGCAGCTTGCGCTGGCCTGGCTTGGTGCTTGCCATGGATTCCCTAGTGGTCGTTGTTGTTGGTGTTCTTATCGCAGCCTGTGCAAGCGCGCAGGCAGTTGCCGTACAGATTTTACTTTGACATCGACGTAACCGGGGCGGCGCAGGGTCCGCCGGGCCGGCAGGCGCGGTCCCGGCTTGCCGGCCGGCTCGCCCATGCGCAGGTATTGGGTGACCCAGACCGTGCGCAGGCCGAGCTGGCTGGCGCTCTTGAGGTTGGCCAGGGTGTCCTCGACCAGGATGCAGCGGCCGGGCGAGGCCTTGTGCCGGCGCAGCAGGCGGCGCAGCATCAGCTTGGAGGGCTTGGGACGCAGTTGGCCGTGCACTTGCATGTGCTCGATGGCCACGTGGTGGGCGAAGTGGTGGTGCAGCTTGAGGCGGCGCACGATCTCGCTCGAATAGCGGGTCGGCGCGTTGGTGAGCAGGATCTTGCGTCCCGGGAGGCGGCGCAGCAGGCGCGCCAGGCCGCGTTCGGCGCGCATCAGGCGGTCGAGCGGGCCGATCTCGTGGGTCTCGCGCAGGAAGTCGGCGGCGCGCACCTTATGGTGGCGCATCATGCCGAGCAGGGTGGCGCCATAGCGCTTCCAGTAGCCCAGGCGCGCGGCGTCGACCGCCGCCTGGTGGGCCGGCAGGCCGTGCTGGGCCAGCACGCGCGCGATGTACAGGTTCATGTTGGCGCTGATCGCCGGGAAGATCGCGTACGAAGCGTCGTGCAGCGTGTTGTCGAGGTCAAACAGCCAGACTGGAGCGCGCATGATCGGGGTGGCCACGATGGGGCATGAGGCGTAGTGGTTGCAACATGCGATTATAGCCATCCGGGCGCAAGGACGCAGCGGACTGAAGAGATACGAGGGGGAAGGAAAGCGATGGTGCCCTTGACGTGGATTGAACACGTGGCCTCTCCCTTACCAAGGGAGTGCTCTACCACTGAGCTACAAGGGCTGGTAGAAACATGGCGGGCAGTGCCCGCCGTGTCGAACGCCGCGGCATGCTTCGCCGCAAACGTTTAGTGGGAACGGATCATAGTGCCAAAAGCCTGTTCGGTCAAGACTTCCAGCAACAAACTGTGCTCGATGCGGCCATCGATGATGTGCACGGTGTTCACGCCCGACTTGGCGGCGTCCAGCGCCGACGAGATCTTCGGCAGCATGCCGCCCGAGATCGTGCCGTCCGCGAACATCTCGTCGATCTCGCGCGCCGACAGGTCGGTGACCAGGTTGCCGTTCTTGTCCTGCACGCCGGCGATGTTGGTCATCATGATCAGCTTCTCGGCCTTGAGGATCTCGGCGATCTTGCCGGCCACGACGTCGGCGTTGATGTTGTAGGCCTGGCCGTCCTGGCCGAAACCGATCGGCGAAATGATCGGGATGAAGGCGTCGTCCTGCAGCGCCTTCACGACCGCCGGATTGATCGCGTCGATCTCGCCCACGAAACCGATGTCGAGGAATTCGCCCGGCTTGTCCTTGTCCGGCATCGCCATGCGGCGCGCGCGGATCAGGCCACCGTCCTTGCCGGTCAGGCCCACGGCCTGGCCGCCGTAGTGGTTAATCAGCATCACGATGTCCTGCTGGACTTCGCCGCCGAGCACCCACTCGACCACTTCCATGGTTTCTTCGTCGGTGATGCGCATGCCTTGCACGAAGGTGCCCTGCTTGCCGATCTTCTTCAGCGCGTTGTCGATCTGGGGACCGCCGCCGTGCACCACGACGGGGTTCATCCCGACCAGCTTGAGCAGGATGACGTCGCGCGCGAAGCCGTGCTTCAGGCGCTCGTCGGTCATGGCATTGCCGCCGTATTTGATGACGATGGTCTTGCCGTGGAAATTACGGATGTACGGGAGCGCCTCGGCCAGGATTTGCGCCTTGATCTGCGGCGAGACCGCGGTCAGGTCACTGTGTTGTTCCTCGGTCTGCAGGCTGGACAAAGTAGCGTTCATGGAGGGTCCGAAAATAATGTCGCGAGATTTTACAGGCAAACGCCGTAAAAACAGCGTAAAACTTGTGCAGATTATAGGGGGTCTTGTTGTATTTTATGGCGGTAAAGTGTCACGAAACTGTTGTCATCATGGGCCATCTTTCCAAAAAATTATTTTCTTCGGTCGCACACCGGGGGCGACAGTGAGTACCTGCACACGCTGCGGGGCCGAGTTCGGCTGCGCCATGGCCGAGGGCAGCGCCGAACCCTGCTGGTGCACCCAGCTGCCGCCGGCCGTGCCGGTGCCGCAGGAGGCGCTCGGCTGCTGGTGCCCGGCCTGCCTGCAGGCTCACATCGCCGCGCTCGCCCGGCCGCTCAGCGCCGGGTCTTGAAGAAGCGCATCATCTCGCGGCTCGCATCCGGGCCCTTGCCGTCGGTATAGCTGCCGCGCGCGTTGCCGCCGAACCAGGCATGGCCGGCGCCATGCACCACCCAATGTTCCGCGTGCACGGTGCCGTCGTCGCGCCGGTGCACCGTGCGCGTGTACGCGTGGCCATCCGGCACCCGGCCCGGCTCCACCGCCGCCCGCGCGCGCTCGTGCGCCATCTGCGCCACCAGGCCTTCGCCGTTGGCCGGATGCACCGTGGTGTCCTGGTCGCCGTGGAACACGATGATGGGCAGGGCGCGGCCCGGGATCTGGCTCTTGCGGAAGTCGCCCTTCATGGCCGCCAGCGCCGAGGGCAGGTCGTGGGCCGAGGCGAAGGGCAGGCCGGAATGCACGCCCACGGCCGCGTACAGGTCGGGGTAGAGCGTGCCCATGATGGTCGCCATCGCGCCGCCGGCCGACAGGCCGGCCACGTAGACCTGCTTGGCATCGATCGCGTGGCGCGCCATCACGGCCTGGGTCATGCCGGCGATCAGCGCCGGCTCGCCCTGGCCGCGCTGCTGGTCGACCGCGTTGAACCAGTTCCAGCAGCGCGAAGGATTGGCCTGCTTGCTCTGGGCCGGATAGAGCACGATGCAGGCCATTTCCTCGGCCAGTGCGTTCATGCCGGTGCCGAGCGCGAAGTCCTCGGGATCCTGGGTGCAGCCGTGCAGCATCACCACCAGCGGCACCGGCTCGCCGGCATAGGTGCTGGGAACGTAGAGCTTGTAGTCGCGGGTGCCGGCTTCGTTGGTATAGCTGCCGTCCACGAATTTGCCGGGCAGCGCGTCGGGCGAAATGAAGGGCAGGGTCGGCACCGGCACCGCCAGGTCGCGCATCTGGCGCTGGGCCGCGCGCTGCATGGCGGAGGCGTTCTTCATCGCTTCCTGGATCACGGCGCCCGTTCCGGCAGGCCCCTTGCGCAACAGCGAGCGGGTTGCTGCGCGCACCTGCGCAAGCAATCTCTGGTTGAGTTTCATAGGCTCTCCTTGTGGGCGCATAAGATGAATCTCGGGCCGGAGGCTTACACCAGCCTTGCAAGGCCAGCGGCCGTGCGCGTGTTAATCTAAGGAATGCTTCCCACTTTCCAACCCGGCCTGCGTTTCACATGGCAGTACACGGTGCCTGAGCGTGCGACCGTACCGAATATTTATCACGATACCTTGTTTTGCCGAGATATGCCGGACGTGTTGGCAACCGGCTACTTGGTGGGGATGATGGAACTTGCCTGCCTGCACGGAATGATGCCCTACGTGGACTGGCCGCGAGAGCAGAGCCTGGGCACGATGGTGAGCTTCCGCCATCTCGCGCCGAGCGCGCCGGGAACGACGCTCACGATCCACGGACAGGTGCTGGAAGTGGAGGGGCGGCGCGTGCGTTTCCAGGTCGAGGCCTGGGACGAGGGGGAGAAGGTGTGCGAAGGCACGCACGAGCGCTGCCTGATCGACGCCGGGCGCTTCGCCGACAAGCTGGCGCGCAAGCGCGCCGCGCTGGAAAAGAATCAGGAACAGCCTTCGACGTAGTCGACGGCGGGCTTGACGCCGGCGCGCACGCGCTTGAACTTGCCCTTGCTGGTCTCGAACACCAGGGCCTTGCCGGCGCCCTTGCGCAGGATGAGGTACTTGCCGTCCGGGTCGTACTTGTGCGGCTCCAGGCGCGCGTGCGGATGGTGGCGCAGGGCTTCCTCGACCTGCATGTTGGCGGTGATGCCCGCGCTGTTGGGGATGATGCCCTTGGCGTCGGCGCGCGTGATGCGGCCTTCCTCGACCATGAAGGTCACGCGCGGATAGCGCTTGAAGCGCACGATCGAGCAGGCATGCGGATCGGGGCGCGGCGTGGCGCGCTGGCCGAGGCGCTTTTCCGCCGCCGACAGGCGCTCGCCGAAGCGGATCTTGCCGTAGCCTTCGGGCTTCAGGGTCTGGGCGCAGACGCTTGCGGTGGCCCCCAGCAGCAGGGCGGCGATCAGGAGACGCGGTGACATGATGTTGCCTTTCAGAGAATGGATGAGTATACCGGTGCGTCCGCACCGGCGGCGCGCGGGCGCGGAACGCGCGATAATGCGGTTTCCGGCCCGGCCGCACCCAGACCCACGCATGAACCCAGAACAGCAGACTCCCGTCCCTTCGCCCTGCATCAACGTGTGCCAGATGGCGCCCGACACCGGCCTGTGCCGCGGCTGCCTGCGCACGATCGACGAGATCGTCGCCTGGGGCAAGGCCAGCGACGACTACAAGCGCGCCGTGTGGGCCGAGATCCGGCGCCGCGAAACCGGGATCGAATGGCGCTGACATGAGCGCGCGCCTGCCGGCGTCCGTGCGCGTCCTGGAGCGCGGCTGGCTCTCTTCCAACAACGTCCTGCTCGTCGGTAAGGATGACACGGCGCTGATCGACAGCGGCTACGCCACCCATGCCGAACAGACCTTGGCCCTGGTGCGCCATGCCCTGGACGGCCGCGCGCTCGACCGCCTGGTCAACACCCACCTGCACTCCGACCATTGCGGCGGCAACGCGCTGCTGCGCGCCAGCTATGGCTGCGAGGTGGCGATTCCGGCCACCGATGCGGCGGCGGTGGCGGCCTGGGACGAGGAGGCGCTGAGCTTTCGCGCCACCGGCCAGCAATGCCCGCGCTTCGGCTTCGACGCCACGCTGGCGCCGGGCAAGGTGCTGGCGCTGGGCGGCCTGCGCTGGGAGGTCTTGGCCGCGCCGGGGCACGACCCCCATGCGCTGCTGCTGTTCTGCGCCGACGAGGGCCTGCTGGTGTCGGGCGACGCGCTGTGGCAGGACGGCTTCGGCGTGATCTTCCCCGAACTGGCGGGCGAGCCGGGCTTCGACGAGGTCGCGGCGACCCTGGACTTGATCGGGCGGCTGGACGCGCGCGTGGTCATTCCCGGCCACGGCGCCGTGTTCGAGGATGTCGAAGAGGCGCTGGCGCGGGCCCGCGCGCGCCTGGACTACCTGCGCGCCGACCCGATGCGCAATGCGCGCAACGCGGTCCGGGTGCTGCTCAAATTCCTGCTGCTGGAGCGCCAGGCGCTGGCGCTGGAGGGCCTGGCGGCGCTGCTGGCCTCGATACCCCTGGTGGAGCGCGTGCGCCGAGAGCAGCTGGGCATGGAGCCGGACGAGCTGGCGCGCTGGGCGCGCGACGAGCTGCTGCGTGCCGGGGTCGCCCGCGTCGACGGCGTCATGCTGCGCGACGTTTAGAACGAAAAATCTAGCACGGTCGTTCTTTTTTCGGGGCTATAATGTCCGGAGACCGATCCACCAACCGCTATCCGGGAGTCCTTCCATGACGCTGCCTCCAGTGCTGCAGAACCTGTCCTTACCCGTCATCGCCTCGCCGATGTTCATCGCCAGCGGTCCCGCGCTGGTGGCGGCCCAGTGCAAGGCCGGCATCGTCGGCTCCTTCCCGGCGCTGAACGCGCGTCCGGCCGAGCTGCTCGACACCTGGCTGACGGACCTGCAACGCGAGCTGGCCGAGTACCAGGAAGCGCATCCGGGCGCGCGCGTGGGCCCGATCGCGGTGAACCAGATCGTGCACCAGTCGAACGACCGCCTGGAGCACGACGTGGCGGTGTGCGTGAAGCACCAGGTGCCGATCATCATCTCCTCGCTGCGCGCGCCGCCGAAGGAGATGCTGGACGCGGTGCACGCCTACGGCGGCATCGTGATGCACGACGTGATCTCGATCCGCCACGCCGAGAAGGCGCTGGAGGCGGGTGTGGACGGCCTGATCCTGGTCGCGGCCGGCGCCGGCGGCCACGCGGGAGCGCTCTCGCCCTTCGCGCTGGTGGGCGAGGTGCGCAAGTTCTTCAAGGGCCCGATCGCCCTGTCGGGATCGATCGCGACCGGCGACGCGATCCTGGCGGCGCAGGCGATGGGGGCGGACTTCGCCTACATCGGCTCGCGCTGGTTGGCGACCAGGGAATCGAACGTGAGCGAGGCCTACCGCGAGGCGATCGTCGAGTCGAGCGCGGCGGACGTGGTGTACACCAACCTGTTCACCGGGGTGCACGGCAACTACCTCAAGAAGTCGATCGTGGCGGCGGGGCTGGATCCGGACAACCTGCCGGAGTCGGACAAGAGCAAGATGAGCTTCGGCTCGGGCAGCGCCAAGGCCTGGCGCGACATCTGGGGCGCGGGGCAGGGCGTGGGCCTGATGGACGACGTGCCGACCGTGGCCGAGATGGTGGAGCGCCTGAAGAAGGAATACGCGGCGGCGCGTGCGCGCCTGGCGCTGTAAACCGATGCGCAGCCTTGCCGTGTCCTCGTGACCACCAGCCTTTGAACGTCATCCCGGCGAAGGCCGGGATCCAAGTTTTGCATGCGCAGTGGCTGTTCGACGAACTTGGATCCCGGCCTTCGCCGGGATGACGTGCTGGAGTAATGGGCCATAACGTACTGAGGCGGCCGGCCATGACGTGCTGAAGAAGCGGGCCATGACGAGCCGAGGCAGCGGGCCAAGGCAGCGCGCCATCGCGTACCGGGGCGGCGGAACTCAGTCCTTGGGCTTGAGGTCTTCCTGCCTGATCACCCACAGCCCCGGCAGGTTGCGCCAGTAGCCGTAGATGTCCATCCCGAAGCCGACCACGAATTCGTTCGGCACCGTCAGGCCCACCAGGTCCGCCTTGATCGGCTTAACCCTTCCCAGCTCCTTGTCCGCGAACACGGCCACGATCACTTCCGCCGCGCCCATGTCGAGCAGGCGCTGCTTCACGTGCGCCAGCGTCTCGCCCTCGTCCAGGATGTCGTCGACGACGACGATGGTCCGCCCGGCCACGTTCTGGCGCGGGATGACCTTCCAGACGATCTGCCCGCCCTGGTCTTCGTCGCCGTAGCGGCTCACGTGGATGTAGTCGAACTCGAGCGGGAAGTCGAGCTGGGTCAGCAGGTGGCCGGTGAACAC